>CAZJRU010000048.1:0-11194 GCA_964548315.1 uncultured Hellea sp. | reverse complement strand
TGTCAGCGTCTTTACGAAGCTGTTAATCCAAGGCTGCCTGCGCCGCCGCATGCGTTCAGAGGCGACAATTGTGCGAAGCTCCGCGAGAGCCGTATCAATATTTTCATTGACAATAACGTAATCATATTCAGCCCAATGACTTATCTCAGCTTCGGATTTCGCCATGCGTTTGGCAATAACTTCGTCAGAATCTTGGGCTCGTTTTTTAAGGCGCATTTCTAGCTCACGCATATTGGGCGGGAGTATAAAAACTTTTACAAGGTCATCCCCTGCCGCCTGGGTCAATTGTTGCGCGCCCTGCCAGTCGATATCAAAAACAACGTCATGTCCGTCGCTTAAAGCCGCTTCCACTGGCGCGCGGGGCGTGCCGTAAAAATTATCAAACACTTTCGCATGTTCTAAAAAAGCTTCCTCATCCACCATTTCAACGAACTTGTTTTTGCTAATAAAGTAATAATCTGTCCCGTCTTCTTCACCGTTTCGCGGAGAGCGCGTGGTCGCAGAAACGGACATCGCCATATCAGGGTTTTCTTTGAGTAACTTGCGCGTTAGCGTGGTCTTACCTGCGCCAGAAGGCGAAGAGAGCACAATCATAAGGCCTCGCCTTTGGGCTTTCATTTCATCAAGTGAAGACCTAGCTGTCATATTTTCTCACTTATATTCTAAGTTTATTATTCTATGTTTATTTCTGGCGTCTTTTACGTTCAATTTTACGCCATTTATTGACGTTATTATTATGATCTCTCACCGTTTTTGCAAAGACGTGTCCCCCTGTACCGTCGGCGACAAAAAACAAGTACTCTGTTTGGGCAGGTTTTAAAACCGCCGCAATCGCGTCTTTTCCCGGATTGCATATGGGTGTTTTAGGCAGACCGTCAATTTGATATGTATTCCAATCTGTTTTCTTATCTATTTCAGACCGACGAATACCCCGCTGTTTCCCTTTTTTATTCAGAAGTATCTCGCCTTTGGAAACGCCATAAATAATTGTCGGGTCAGATTGCAGGCGCATGCCTTTTCGAAGCCGGTTAATAAAAACCCCGGCCACGACGTCACGTTCACTGGAAACACCTGTTTCTTTTTCGACCACAGAGGCCAAAATTACAGCCTCGGCTTTGGATTTAATCGGCAAGTTTTCGTCCCGTGAGTCCCAAAGCTCATTTAATACGTCGACTTGAGCTTTTTTCATTTGTTTAATCAGATCAGATTTTTTCATCCCGCGCGGCAGCATATATGTTTCAGGTAACAAACTACCTTCCTTTGGAAGCGCGACATCATCTTGAACTAAGGTCTTCTGTCCTGACATTTTACGGAGAATTTGCGCCGAGGTTAAACCTTCTGGAACCGTAAACGGATACAAGATGGCTTGGCCTTCTGAAAGCGTTTCGTAAATTTGCGCCATAGATGCAGGATATGTGATTTGGAATTCGCCCGCTTTAAAATTACGCTCATTCCCTCTTAGCTTGGTTATAAGTTTAAAGAGTGACGCGCTTTTAATAAGGTTTTCTTTTTCTAACCGGGTTGCGATCGACGACAATCCGCTGCCCCGAGGGATTTCAAAAACTACCTCTCGCCCCTCATCTTTGGGTTTGGCTTCATATCTGTAATTTAAAAACGCATAGGCTGTCAGGATTAATCCCGCCAAAAAAGTGATGGCTCCAAAAAAGCTAATTAATAGCATGAGCCGTTTATCACCTTTGGCGAGAGAGCTCACTTTTAAAGCTGGAGATTTTTTTTCGCCTAGAGACTTGGCTTTTACTGGAGGAGTTTTTTTTTCGTCTGAGGGCGGGGGCGAACCTTCATCCGTCATGGGGTAACTTGTCCAAAAATAACGGCCGCATTTGTCCCCCCAAATCCAAATGAATTTGACATGACAGCAGTTCCCGTAAAGGGCTTCGCCTTAAGCGGTACAAGGTCCAATGACGTCTCAACAGAGGGGTCTTCGAGATTAAGGGTCGGCGGCGCCATTTGATCACGTAGCGCTAAAATTGAGAATATCGCCTCAATCGCTCCGGCCGCGCCCAATAAATGGCCCGTGCTAGATTTTGTAGACGACATTTTCACGTTTTTCGCATGATCGCCAAGGAGGCGTTCGACAGCTTTAACCTCGATTTCGTCTCCCATAGGCGTTGAGGTTCCATGGGCATTTACATAGCCAATATCTGAAACATCTAAGCCTGAATTTTTAAGCGCCGCTTTCATAGCACGGTAGCCGCCATCTCCATCTGGTGATGGGCTCGTAATGTGATGAGCATCGCCTGAAAGCCCATAGCCCTTCACTTCGGCATATATTTTAGCACCGCGCGCTTTTGCGTGCTCATATTCTTCAAGAACAACCGCACCTGCGCCCTCGCCCATCAAGAACCCGTCTCGGCCCGAATCATAAGGACGAGAGGCCTTTTCAGGCGTATCATTATATCCTGTCGTCATAGCGCGGCAGGCTACAAAAGACGCAATACCTAAACGGTTAATCGCCGCTTCTCCGCCGCCTGCAACCATCACATCCGCATCCCCATAAGCAATCAGGCGAGACGCATCCCCAATGGCATGCGCTCCCGTTGCACAGGCTGTGACAACAGAATGGTTAGGCCCCTTAAACCCATGACGAATTGAAATTTGTCCAGAGGTCAAATTTATCAACATCGACGGAACAACAAAAGGACTAAGGCGACGCGGCCCTTTTTCATGTAATGTAATCGAGGCGTTATAAGTTGTCTCCAAACCACCAATACCAGATCCAAAGACAATCCCTGTACGTTCGCAGGCCTCAACATCATCCTTAGCAGCAGGGTTCCAAACAGCGTCTTTCAATGCTTCATCAGCTGCGGCAACAGAATAGAGAATAAAATCATCAACGCGCTTGGCGTCTCTGGCGCTCATCACCTGATCAGGGTCAAAAACGCCGTCCATATCGACAGACCCGCCAGCGCGGCCATCAACGCGCGGAATGACCGCCGCGACCTTACATCCAAGATCACTAACGTCGAAATGTTCTATTTTGGAGGCTCCGGACTTACCGGAGAGAATATTTTTCCATGCGGTTTCAACACCGCATCCGACGGGTGTAACAAGGCCCAAGCCTGTAACGACAACCCGCCGCATAGCGTAAAGTCGGCCTAACCGACTTTTTCAGAAATGAATTTTACAGCATCGCCGACAGTTTGAATGTGCTCAGCGGCATCATCAGGAATTTCGATATCAAATTCTTCTTCAAATGCCATAACGAGTTCGACGTTATCAAGGCTATCTGCGCCAAGATCATCGATGAAATGGGCATTGCCTGTGACTTTATCTTCTTCCACATCAAGATGCTCAACGACCATCTTTGTAACGCGAGCTAATACGTCTGACATAGGTTTTTCCTTATATGATGCCACGGTGTTTTGTGGCGGTTGCGAGGTGTAAGTAAGCTGTAAAAGCGGAAAAACAACCCCTTTCTGCGACTAAGGCGTAAATAGCACAATAAAAATACCGTGACTAGGGTCATAAAACCCTTCTAAATCATAGCCATACCGCCATTTATGTGCAGAGTCTGACCTGTTACATAACTGGCTTCATTAGAGGCCAAATAAAGTGCTGCGGTTGCAATATCAGACCCTGCACCTAAAGTGCCCGCTGGAATTTTCGTCAATATCGCCTCCCGCTGCGCCTCACTTAGCTCATCCGTCATAGGCGAAGCGATAAAGCCAGGCGCGATACAGTTTACCGTCACGCCGCGCGAGGCCACTTCTTGCGCTAATGATTTTGAAAACCCGATCATGCCCGCTTTAGACGCAGCGTAATTGGTTTGCCCCGGGTTACCTGTCACGCCGACAACAGATGTGATGCCGATTATACGGCCCCAACGCGCTTTCATCATCGCGCGCAAACAGGCTTTGGATAAGCGGAAATAGGATTCCAGATTAACTTTTTGAACCAAATCCCAATCGTCCTGCTTCATCCGCATTAAAAGACCATCGCGGGTAATCCCAGCATTAGCGACCAGAATGTCCACCGCGCCGCCCATCGCTTCGCTCGCAGCTTTTGGCAGGCCGTCTACAGCCTCTCCGTCAGAGAGGTTACAGGGCACAACATAAGCCCGGTCGCCCAGCTCAGCGGCTAATGATTCTAATTTTTCAGCGCGGGTCCCAGATAAAGCAACCTGCGCGCCCTGGGCATGCAATAGTTTAGCTATTTCCCCGCCAAGGCCGCCCGTTGCGCCTGTTACCAGCGCGCGTTTTCCGTCAAGATTAAACATGTCTATCCTTTTAATTGGGTTGCAAAGGCTTCTAGCTTTTCGGGCGTGTCCATAGCAATACCGCTCATACCCTTAACAATGCGGCGCAACATGACCGTTAGTACCTTGCCGCAACCAGGTTCAGCTAATAACTCAAGTCCGTTTTCATGCATCCATTCCACGGACTCTCTCCATCTAACGCGGCCCGTGACTTGTTTTACTAAATCATCTCGCAACTGATCTGGATTTGAAACGGGCCGAGCTTGCACATTATTAACCACGGGAACGACGGGGGTCTTAAATTCGACTTCCGTAAGAGCCCTTTTCATAGCCTCGGCTGCCGGCGCCATCATATCACAATGAAACGGCGCAGACACATTTAGCATCATGGCTTTCTTAACGCCTAATTCAGTCGCCGCCTCGCAAGCCGCTTGTACGGCGGCTTTTTCGCCTGACAGCACAATTTGACCCGTCGCATTATCATTCGCTATTTGGCAAATACCATGCGCGCGACCTGCCTTGGCGGCTTTTTCGGCGTCATCGACGGAAGCGCCCAGCAAAGCTGCCATCGCGCCTGCGCCAACAGGAACAGCCTCTTGCATAGCATTTCCTCTTATGCGCAAGAGCCGCGCCGTATCCGCGAGGCTAACAGAGCCCGCCGCGCAGAGCGCCGTATATTCACCTAAAGAATGGCCCGCGACAAATTTTGCCTGCGATACATCAATACCAAATTCATCCTTTAAGGCCCGCATCGCTGCAAGCCCGCAAGCCATAAGGGCGGGCTGCGTATTGACCGTAAGAGTCAAATCTTCAATGGGGCCAGCCCACATGAGCCCCGATAAATTTTGCTCCAGCGCGTCATTGACCTCTTCAAAAACGGCGCGCGAGCTCGGAAAAGCCTCTGATAAGGATTGTCCCATACCTATAGACTGGCTGCCTTGTCCTGGAAACGTAAATGCGAGTGTCATAATGCTCCTTAAACCCCATTATATCAGGCTGATTGAATAAATGCCCCCACATAGAGGTCAACTAAATTCAATAGTATTTTAACTTGTTTTCAACATTATATTAACCCTAACACACTAGGTATCCATCGACTCAAAAAAGTGAAGTTGGGGATGACGGTGGTTTTTTTTAAGAAAAACAAAAAAAGTGCAGCGAATAAAATAGCGCCAATTGATGACGCTCCCTTTGAGCTTAGCGACATCATACCTATGGATGACCAGGTTTTAACTCTGGATGACCAGATAGAACAATTAACCTCCGAGCTTAACCTTTCGCCTGAAGATGATTTACAGCCTAATGTGGAAGCCGTAGTCGCCACGGAGAACCCTCTTGTTACCGCCGATAAAAGTCCGAAAGCCTCTATCGATCAAGAGACAGAAAAGTCTGAGAGTAAAACTCCAACGACTAAGAGTGAAACTCCAAAGGCTAAGATTAAAACTCCAGATAATGAAACTGCTAAGAAGAAAACTAAGGTGAAGAAATCCGCACCTGCTACGAATAATAAAAAAGACAATGATGACGACACGGATATATCGGAATTTCAGCTCGAAACCTCTTCATTTTCTCAGACGCAATCTAACATTACCGAAATAAGAACAGATGTTACCCGGATCAGCGCTGATATTCAGGGCGGGGATGAATTATATCGCCGCGCCCTGCAGCGCATAGAAGGCTTAATGGTTCAGGTCGAGAGGGCCGAAGTTGATTTCTCTGTCTTAAATAGACTCGAGCCAGAAAACCGCCGTCTTAAGGCCCGCCTTAGGACAAATCAAAGTGAACTCGAAAGCAACAAAAACAAGCTCAATTTGGTTTCAACCGATTTAGAAGATCACCGCGTACGGCTTGATGAAAAAACAGCTCAATTTGAAGAGGTTCGTAGTAAATTAGTCATCACAACAAAGACTTTGCGCGAATATGATCGCCGCTTAAAGGACGCCAAAGCAGATCTTGAGCGTCATACATTGGCTATGGAGCGCAACAAAACGGCTTTAAGCGTGGAGCACCGCGAAAATAAAGCCTTAAGAGAAAAAATATCAGAGTTATCCGAAGCCGTTGAGGCGCGCCAATTAGAATATTTAGAAGCGTCAAAACTGGCGGAATCGCTTAAAGTTGATTTTGAAGATCAAAGAAAACAAGCGGACGTCTATCGCGGTGAAGCACAAGATTTTCGCGTGGCTCTGAACACCGCCAAACGTCAAAATAATATTATGAAAGGGGAAATGCTGACCCTTCATGATGAAATTAAGGCTTTCAAAACCCAATATGAGTTCAATGTCATTGACAGGGAAGATCAAGTTACAAATCTTGAGGCCAAAATAGCCACTCTGGGCCAAGAACTCGATGCTAAGAAAGATGCGGCTGAAAAACGCGAAGTAGAGTTTTCAAATCTGCGCCGGGCACGCGCGCAGCAAGAAATTGAACGTGACCGCCTCGAAAAGTCTATAGACGAATTAAAAGCCGAGTTAATCGATATTAAACGGCTAAAAACAAGCGAAATGTCTGAACAAGTTCTTTTATACAAGAGAGACATTTTAGGCCTTGAGACAGATTTGAAAAAACGTGATGAAATAGCCGAGCGCAGCAGAAATGAAGCCGAAGCTATAAAAAGACAGTTAACGTCCGCAAATCTAGAACGAGAAAGCCTGCAGACGCAGTACGACATACAAACTCAAGAGCTGGAAAGTTTAAAACAGGAAGATTTTGTCGGAGAGTTAAATACAACAATCGACAAACTCACTAGCGAAGCTGAAACCGCGCGCAGTCAATTAACGACAGCCAACATGGAACGTGAAAAGCTTCAAACAGAAATTGATAGCCTCAAACGGGCGATAGAAGACTCCAGTCAAGACGCATATATAAACGATTTAAAGGCGCAATTAGAAACCGTGGTCGCTCAATCGGAAACAGCGAGACAGCAATTAACATCAGCCAATGTCGAGCGTGAAAAATTACAATCAGAACTGGACAATCAAAAGCGGGAATTGGAAGAAATTTCTAGCCAAAACCCAGCTGAGACCCTGCAAGAAAAAGTTGACGCTTTAACCGAGCAGCTGCGCATCAAAGATGAAATTGTACAAAGCGCTGCCCACGATGTATCTCAATTACGAGAAGAGCGCGAGAGACAAGCCTCCGAGTATAAACGCCTTGAAGAAAAAATTCACAGCCAAACCTATCAACTAGAGGTCGCGCAAAAAGCCTTGCTTGAATCTAAGCAAAATGAAACTGAGCTCGACCAGCGTTATAAAGATGTCGCCGCGGCCTTATCTGTCAATAACACGCGCCGCCAAACGGAAACGCCATCCCTGAGCCCAGATATAAAACCAGATATTTCTGACGAACATGATCAAACGCATGAAGATATCGAACAGCGTATTCTTGATTATAAATTCGGGATAATTGAAAAACTCACTTAATCCCTAAGCCGCAGAGTTATTCTGCACGCGATTTCCCTCTCACCAATCGCCAAAATCGCCGAATTGTCTTTTTGACGACGTGGTAAGGTGAACTTGCCAAGCGCATCATTCGGCGCAGGCGTCTCCATCGTCGGCGGGCAACGGGTTCATATTCTGGCGTTAAATAATCATAAAAGATATCGGTGACCGTTTCCCAGCTATAATTTTGCGCGTGAGCGGTTGCCCCTGCTCTCTCTAAATTAAGACAGTCCAGACACGCCTGGCGTAAGTCCTCATTGACGTATCCCGCCTCGCTCTCCGGAATAATATCAATAGGACCCGTCACGGGGAAAGCCGCGACAGGTGTACCTGTCGCCATCGCCTCGATAATAACGAGGCCAAATGTATCTGTTTTAGAAGGGAACACGAATACATCAGCATCTGCAAAATAGCGCGCGAGGTCATCCCCAAATTTTGCACCCAGAAAATGAACATCCCGGAACTTTCTTTTGAGCTGCTCTAATTGCGGTCCTGCGCCGACAACAACCTTTGATCCTGGAAGGTCAAGCTCTAGGAAAGCACCAATATTTTTCTCAACGGCGACGCGGCCAACATTAACAAAGATAGGACGCGGCAACCCCGCGTAAACATCTTCAGGCGCAAAACGTTTATTGGGACTGAACAGCTCCGTATTCACCCCGCGCGCCCAGGGCATCAGATTTTTAAACCCGCGAACCTGCAGAAAATCAACCATTGACGGCGTCGTGACCATTATACGCCCGCCGCTATTATGAAAACGCCTAACAAATTTATACGGCCAAGATAAAGGCACGAACGGAAACCTCGCCTTTATATATTCAGGAAATTTAGTGTGATAGCTGGTTGTAAAGGGCATGCCCCATTTTAAGCACAGGGAACGCGCGGCTTGGCCCAAGGGGCCCTCGGTCGCAATATGAATAGCCTCAGGTCCAAATTTAATGATCCGGCGCTCGACATCTGATTTGGCAAAAAGAGCGAGGCGTATATCTGGGTAGGTCGGCAGAGCTATCGTCCTGTACCCATCAGACGGCGCGATGATTTCGACCACATTGCCCTTACGGCGTAATTCTTCCACCGTTTTAGACAACGTGCGAACAACGCCGTTCATTTGAGGCTCCCATGCATCCGTAACGAGAAGTATTTTCACCTGTTGCTCTAATTTTTAAGTTTCAGCTTCGTTGACGTAAAGAATTGGCAGAGCTTTTCAATGGTTTCGAGAAAAAATGCACGAAAAAATTGAAGTTATATACTCAAATAGGGCTACAGGCCAGTATTTCTAGGCAGGTTCAAAGCGCAATTGGCTTCCTATAAAAAAAAATAAGAAAAAAATATAACAATCCCAAGGTTTTAAGGTCTCGTTAACTAAAAATTTCCTTTTTTGACACACAAGGTATTGACGAATGAAGGCAAATCAACACTATATGTAGTATGAGTTCCCGGCGCATCATCGGGAAGCTTTCATTCATAACTAGGTTTCAAGCGGGGCCGCTTCGCGGCGCGGCAGGGAATTTTTGACACTAAATCAGACCTTTTCATAGTGAGGTCGAGGACGAATAAGGGAAAATATCGATGTCTGAGAACAGTAATGAGTTTTTATCACACGCCGCAGAACTGGACATTGACGTCGTGGATACGCAAATTGCCAAGACACCCTCTCCTCAACCCAGTACGCACCCCAAAAAGACTCCGTCTTACATAAAAGACCGTGCAATCGACTCTGTTAAACAAGTCAGGTCCCGTGACAATTTATTGACAGATTTTGGCAAAAGAACCCTAGTAGACCGCTATCTACTCCCGGAAGAAACCTATCAAGGCATGTTCGCCCGTGTCTCAGAAGCTTACGCAGATGATACAGCCCATGCCCAGCGTCTTTATGATTATATGTCAAAGCTCTGGTTCATGCCCGCAACCCCAGTTCTCTCGAACGGCGGCGCGGATCGCGGCCTTCCTATTTCCTGTTTTCTTAACGCAGTCGATGACAGTCTTGATTCTATCGTCGGTGCTTGGACAGAAAATGTCTGGTTAGCCTCAAATGGCGGCGGAATTGGCACTTATTGGGGCAATGTACGCTCAATTGGGGAGCGCATTGGACGCGCGGGTAAAACCTCAGGCATTATTCCATTCATCCGTGTTATGGACAGCTTAACCCTTGCCATTTCTCAAGGCTCATTGCGCCGCGGCTCTGCCGCTGTATATCTGGATATTCATCACCCAGAAATCGAGGAGTTTCTAGAAATTCGTAAACCCTCAGGTGATTTCAACCGGAAATCTTTGAACCTTCATCACGGTTTGAACATTACAGACGAATTTATGGAAGCGGTTAAAGACGATAAAGAATTTGGTCTTCGTAGTCCGCATACAGGTAAAATCATAAAAGAGATTTCAGCTCGCAAATTATGGCAGAAAATTCTCGAAATGCGCCTTCAAACGGGCGAGCCCTATATGATCTTTTCAGACACGGTGAACGAGGCGCTAGCAAAACATCAACGTGACCAAGGACTTCGTGTCCAGCAATCAAACCTGTGCGCGGAGATTATGCTTCCTACGGGGCTAGATAAATATGGCAAGCAGCGCACAGCCGTTTGTTGTTTGTCGTCCATAAATGCTGAAAAATATGATGACTGGAAAGACAATGAGAACTTTATCGAAGACATCATGCGCTTCCTGGATAATGTTTTGCAGGACTTTATCGATAATGCACCCAGTAAAATGGACGATGCAAAATATTCGGCCATGCGCGAGCGCTCTGTGGGCCTAGGCTTAATGGGTTTTCATTCCATGCTCCAAAGTAAAGGCATTCCTTTTGAAAGCGCCATGGCCAAATCTTTCAACAATCGCCTATTCCGTCATATTCGGAGCGGGGCAGACGCGGCCTCTGTCAAATTAGCAGATGAACGCGGAGCCTGTCCTGACGCAGAAGAAATGGGCGTTAAGGCCCGGTTTAGTCACAAAATGGCCGTTGCGCCGACAGCGTCAATTTCTATTATCTGCGGCGGAGCCTCGGCTGGGATTGAACCTATTCCCGCCAATATCTACACCCATAAAACGCTCTCAGGATCTTTCACCGTTAGGAACCAAATGCTTGAAGAGCTGTTAGACTCCAAAGGTCTCAACACGGATGAAGTCTGGGGAACAATTCTTGAAAATGAGGGCTCGGTTCAATTTATGGATGAGCTCAGTGAACACGAGAAAGCGACCTTTAAAACCGCGTTTGAAATTGACCAACGCTGGGTGATTGAACATGCGGCAGACCGCGCGCCTTATATTTGTCAAGCGCAAAGCCTGAACATCTTCCTTCCTGGCGATATCGATAAATGGGACCTTCACATGCTACATTGGCAAGCCTGGGAAAAAGGCGTGAAATCGCTTTATTACTGCCGCTCCAAATCAATCCAGCGCGCCGCCTTTGCAGGCACAGAAGCCAAAACCGAAATGGAAAAGTCCATGGAAGCCGCCGCCCCAACGGATTACGAGGAATGCTTAGCCTGTCAGTAATAGGAAGTTTTGAAGCTCCCTTCACGTTAAGACTATATTAATAGCT
>CAZJRU010000047.1:0-11227 GCA_964548315.1 uncultured Hellea sp. | reverse complement strand
GACCGCGATCAAGAAGGTGCAGATAAAGGTAAGCAGTTCACAATTGATGAGCAAACTAAACGCGTTAAACGCAAAAAAACTACGCAAGAAAAAGCGGACGCCGTCATTGGGCGGATTGAGGCGACAACGGATTATTCAAAACTCAAGGATGTCGATATTGTCGTTGAAGCCGTTTTCGAAAATTCGGACCTTAAAGCTAAAATCACAAAGATGACTGAAGAGGTTATCGGGGACAAAGCTATCTTTGGATCCAACACCTCATCTATTCCAATTACGGATTTGGCAAAGGCGTCATCGCGCCCCGATAATTATATCGGTATTCACTTCTTTAGCCCTGTACATAAGATGATGTTGGTTGAAATTATCAAAGGTGCGAAGACGTCAGATTACGCGATTTCTCGGGCCATTGATTTCGTCACTAAAATTCGCAAAGTGCCAATCGTTGTTGAAGACACGCGCGGCTTTTACGCGAACCGTTGCGTGATGCGTTACATCCAAGAGGGTTACAATATGCTCTCTGAAGGGGTGAAGCCCGCGCTGATTGAAAATGTGGGTAAGATGGCGGGCATGCCTGTCGGACCGCTTTCACTTCAAGATGAAGTCGCTATTGATTTGGCCTATAAGGTTATGCAGCAAACGAAGAACGATCTCGGCAGCCAATATGTCGAAGGTAAAGGCGATGTCATCATTGATAAGATGTATGCAGCCGAACGTTATGGCCGCAAAAATGGCAAAGGGTTTTATGTCTATCAGGGCCGGGAAAAACACCTTTGGCCTGAGCTTGGCCAATTCGCTGTAAATGGTCTTCAAGACCCGCAGCCCAGTGTACAAGACCTCAAAGACCGCCTCATGTATGCTCAGGCTATTGAGGCTGCGCGGACAATGGCAGAAGGTATTGTTCATGATCCCCGCGAAGCTGACCTTGGGTCTATTTTCGGATGGGGTTTTGCGCCATTTACGGGCGGCGCCATTAGTTTCATCGACACAATAGGGGCGAAGAAGTTCACAGCCCGCGCAGATGAATTGCTGGAAGCCTATGGACCTCAATTTGAAGTCCCGAAACTTTTACGCGAGATGGCGAAATCGGGTGAGACGTTTTACGGTAAATTTGGCCGCAAAGCTGACGGCGGAACTTATACCAAATCTGCTTTGACAAAAATGCTCGAAAAAGACGTTGTGGCCCTAGCGAATAAGATGGGTATCGAAGCCTCCGTCGATGATCTAAAAAAAGATACAATCGCTAAAATTCTCGCAAAGCAGGCTTAAAAATTATGAGCGATAAACTCACAACAACCCTCAAAGAAGGCGTCGCGATTATCACGATGGACGACGGGAAAGCCAATGCCCTTGGCTCTCAAACATGGGCGGAATTAAACGAGGCGCTTGATGAAGCAGAAGCGGCTGAAGCTATTGTGATTATCACAGGGCGTGAGGGCGTGATGTCGGGCGGGTTTGATCTCAAGGAAATGGGCGATGGTCCGCAGGACGCGTTGGAGCTCACCTCCAAAGGGTCTAAATTTGCGCGCCGCCTTATGGCGCATCCAAGACCGGTGATTATGGCTGCTACGGGTCACACGATTGCAATGGGCGCCTTCTTGGCGCTGGCCTGTGATTACTCCATGATAAAGGCGGGCGATTATAAAGTTGGCCTTAATGAAACGCTCATCGGTATGACAATGCATAATTTTGGGATTGAAATGGGCCGTTATCATTTGACGAAAAGTCACTTTAACCGCTGCGTTATTAATGGCGAAATCTTTAATCCGAAAGGCGCGATGCATGCAGGCTTTTTTGACCGCGTTGTCCCGGCCGAGCAATGGGATATGGCGATACCAATGGCGGGGCAAATGTTTGGGCAAGTCAATGCCAAGGCGTTCCGGGAAACAAAGCTGCGCTCTCGCAAGGAGATTTTCAAAATCTTAGACCAAGCTATTATAGATGATTTGGATCCAGCCAAAGTTCACGCGATGTAATAATGGCTATTTCTGATACCATTAAACAATGGCATAAGATGGTCGATGAGAAAGACCTTTCCAAGTTAGGAAATTTTTTAAGTGAACAGGCTGTGTTTCGGTCTCCAATGGCGCATACGCCCTATCCTGGAAAAATGGCTGTCTATTTTGCGTTATCCAATGTCATCGAAGTTTTTGAAAACTTCACTTACCACCGTGAATTAATTTCTGAAACTGACCGCTCAGCTATGCTGGAATTTACCGCAGATGTGAGCGGCAAGACTCTAAAAGGCGTCGATATTATCACCTTTAATGAGGCAGGCCTGATAACAGAGTTTGAAGTTCTCATTCGTCCCATGAGCGGTCTTTCGGCGCTTGCAGAGCAAATGGCGCCCCGCATGGAAAAATTATTGCAATCGCGCGGCTAACTCAGCCCTGCGAAATGGAGCCTATATGACATTCGAAACGCTATTGTTTGAGGTTGATAACCGTGTTGCCACAATAACACTCAATCGGCCTAAATCGGCTAATGGTCTTAACGCGGCCCTGGCATCTGAATTAAAATACGCAGCAAAATTATGTGATACAAACCCTGATGTCAGAGCTGTGCTTCTCACCGCAAGTGGACGTTTTTTCTGCGTCGGCGGAGACATTAAAGAGATGGCTTCTCATGGGGACGAAGTTGGAAGCGAAATAAAGAAGCTTGCAGATGACCTTCATATGGCGACATCGACCTTCGCGAGGATGAAAAAGCCATTGGTGGTTGCGGTTAATGGCATGGCCGCGGGCGCTGGTTTTAGTCTTGCGATAAGCGGCGACATCGTCTGTGCCTCTGACACAGCAGCCTTCACAATGGCCTATACCAAGGCAGGTCTGAGCCCAGATGGAAGTTCTTCATACTTCTTACCCCGGCTTGTGGGATTACGCCGCGCCCAAGATTTAATGCTCACGAATAGGACACTGACTGCGGCTGACGCTTTGGAGTGGGGATTGGTTACAAGAGTCGTTGCGCAAGACGCGCTTTTAGAGACGGCGCGCAGCCTAGCTGTAGAGCTTGCAAGCGGGTCGCAAGGCTCGAATGCAGCGGTCAAAAAGCTCTTGATGACAAGCTATACGAACACGCTTGAAACGCAGATGGAGATAGAGGGCCGTGAGATCGCAGCCTGCGCAGCAGCTCTTGATGGACGCGAAGGCATAACGGCCTTTGTGGAAAAGCGCGCGCCGAAATTCTCCTAAATGACTACGTACCCCGCCCCAACCCGCAGGTCCTACGAGCTCCGTGATGGGCAAATATCAGGGGTTCACTTTGGTGATGTTTCCCAGCCAGTCCAGTTGGTTATGCTCAACGCCAATGGATTTAATGGCTATAGCTATAAGACATTGTTAGCCCCTTTAGGCGTGCATGCAATTGCGCTGGATATGCGTGGTCATGGGATGAGCGAGCTTCCAACGGATTCTGCGGCTTTGAAAAACTGGCATATATTTCGCGATGACGTCGCTGAGTTTTTTGAGCGTTACCTTGATGCCCCCGCTGTATTAGCAGGTCACAGTTTCGGAGCCGTCACGGCTATTTTGGCAATGCCAGAAATCAATGACAAAGTTAGCGGATATGTCGGATTTGACCCTGTGCTTATTCCTGGTGTCGCACGTTTAATAGGTCGATTACCAGGCGGACGGCGCTATATGAAAAAACGCCTGCCAATTGCGCGCAATGCAGGGCGGCGCAAATTTGAATTTGATAGTTTTGACGCGGTGTTTGAGCGCTATAAAGGCCGCGGCGCATTTCGTGGGTTCCCAGATGAAGCACTGCGCGATTACCTTACCGGGGGATTGATGCCCAATGGCGAAGGCGTAAAACTCACCTGTCACCCACACTGGGAACAAGCTATATTCGTCGCTCAAGGCCATAACGTTTTTAAAGCGGCCTCAAGTCTGCCGCGAGACAATTCACATATAACCTTTGCGGGTAAATATGGCGCGGTAAGTTTTAA
This sequence comes from uncultured Hellea sp., assembly GCA_964548315.1. Taxonomy (GTDB): domain Bacteria; phylum Pseudomonadota; class Alphaproteobacteria; order Caulobacterales; family Maricaulaceae; genus Hellea. The sequence continues at coordinate 7,284 of CAZJRU010000047.1, read as the reverse complement.
ATCAGGCCGAAATTTCATGGCTAAAGTTATAGGCGCAGAGAATGTGATCTATGATAAAGCCCGCGCTCATATGTTTCCTATGCATGACCCTAATTATGCTCGCGAAAGATTGCGAGAGGCTTTGGGCTGGACTTCTTAAGCAGTTAAACCTTTTACGATATTTTTTTGCAGAGCCGCGACTTGGGTCTCTGTAGCTTTAATCAATTTACGCGCCTTTAAATCAAAGAGGCACCCATCACCGATCATAGAAAATATGTTTTCGCCTGTGACAACATCGATGACATTATGGATGAGCTTTCGCGTATAGATATTGCCATCTACGATTCCTGAATAAAATCGGTATCCATCGCCAGCTTCGGCGCGGCGGTTGATAAAGAGCTGAGCTTCTAGAAGCGCGCCTGATTTACCGCTTGCATGATAATCAGGATCGAGGAATTCAGGATAGCCATCTGACATATGTGCAATCGTTTCTGTGCTGCGGCCCAATAAAGCCTGCGGCGTTGCGTTTCCATCTATACCCATTTCATGAGGTTGGAACACGCCCGCGCCGATTTGTTTGACACCTAATTCCTTTAGCTTGGTTTCAGTGAGGGCTTGGGGCTTTGTGTCATAGGATAAGTTTCTGGGTTTAGACGGTTGAGGTTGTTCGACGTGATGGGGTTTTGCGGCGTCCCTAAAGCGTTTATTCCAAGGGAAGGCTACCTTAGTGCGCAAGGAAATGTGTTCAACATTTTCAATAATCGTTGCCGCCATGCGTCCATCACGATGAAACATCATGTGACATAGCCGGGCGTCTGTTTCACCGAGCTCAATTAAACCCGTTTCTATGTAGAGCGGATTGTCGGGCCGGGCTTCGCCAAGGTATTTAATATGTAGATCTTTAACGCGTACCGTGGATAAGGCCTCGGCTTTAAAGGCCTCAACCAAGCCGAGTTGGATAAAAAACATTTGACGGGCTTGATGCACTTTCGTCATGTAATGGCGCATATTCAGATGGCCGAGACCATCACATTCCCAAGCCGAGCATTCACCATACCATGTTTTTAAAAATTCGCCCATGCGTTATGCTGCGTGGCAGCGCCCACATGTGCCGTAATGCTCGATGACTGAGCGGGCGATCTGAAATCCGTCGGGCTTACAATCCGCGTGATCATGAGCATGTCTTTCCTCGACGCGGTCACATTTTTCACAAATGAAAAATTCGGCCAGATGTGAGCCATGGTCATGATCGCAGGCAATAAAGGCATTGAGGGCTTCGACGCGGTGCACAAGGCCGTGCTTAGATAAAAAATCCAGGGCGCGGTAAACTGTTGGCGGTTTCGGAGAGCCAAGCTCTGGTTTGAGGCGATCTAAAAGGTCGTAAGCTTTGATGGCTTTCCCATCTTCAATAATGAGCTCAAAAACATGGGCCCGCAGTGGTGTAAAGCGCTCCCCCATAGCTTCACAAATTTTTCGAGCGGCATTAACACGCTCTTGCGTCGTTTGAGGCTTAGCGTCATGCGTATGATTGTGCGTATCCATTTAATGTACCCTAACCCTTTGACTAAACTTCTCCAATAGAAATTTACTTTTGGAATGACAGCTTGAAAGCACGAGAAAAATTCGCTAGATGGCGCCCAGAAATTAGACTGTGCCCCATAGGGGTTATCAAAAGAGGACCTTATGGCCGAAAATGAAAAAAACGCTTCTGCAAGTATTACTGGCAATGTGATGTTTTATCAAAATCCGAAACCTTTGACTCAGGAAATCCATGCGAATTTCGGCGTCAAACAAATCGATAAACCATTTGAGTTTATGCAAGATCAGCACTTCCTACCGCTTACGGCTCCGGAATTTGGGTCAGCGGCTGCGTCATTTCCCATTATTTTTGCGGGTGAAGAACGTTCCGCGCTCGCTGTTATGGGCGTACGTGCGGGTGAAAACCTCTTTGTAACAGATGGTCAGTTTGAACAGGATTTTTATATGCCTGCCTTTGCTCGCCGCTATCCGTTTGTTTTGGCCTCTGATCAACCCAATGACAGATTTGTTGTCTGCGTCGATGAGTCAGCGGAATGTGTGACAGATAAAAGCCCTCAACAAAAATTCTTTGATGGGGCGGCAACATCGGCCTTTACGCAAGAAGCGTTTCAGTTTTTGCAAAATTTTGAGCGCGATCGTCAAGCAACGGATCAAATGATCAAAACATTTAAAGAGCACGATTTGTTCGAGCAAAAAGAAATGAACTTTCAAGGAAATAATCCAGACGGATCTCCTGCGCCTCGTCAAAAGATTGCTGATTATTTTGCTGTGACAGATGAGCGCCTCAAGAAATTAGACGCCGCAACCATCAAGGAATTTACGAACAATGGATATCTCGCGGTTGCTTATGCCCATATGGTGTCATTGGGGAATTGGCAGCGTTTGGTGAATATGACGCTTCGGCGCTCTGCAGCTGAAGCAGCTCCGGCGCCAAAGGCTCCAGCCAAAAAGAAAGCGGCGCCAAAGAAGAAAAAAGCGTCTCTTAAAAAGAAAAACTGATCTTTTTCAAAATTGATGAATTGACCCGGCCAAGCGCCGGGTTTTTTAATGCTCGCGGTAATCTCAAAATCTTGTGAAAGTCAAAATGGGTATTAGATTGTTCATTCTTCATGCTTTAGGATGACTTTATGTTAAGGCTCATTCTTACACTTTTTTTGTGGCTTTTGGCGCTGCCAAGTTTTGCCAGTCAGTCAATTCCCGTGGATACTGGTAAAGTGACAGCTTCATTGGTGAGCTCCCATAATGCTGTGCCGCCAGGTGGAAAATTTCATGTTGCTTTGCGAACTGTGCTGGATGATCACTGGCATACCTATTGGAAAAATCCAGGGGATAGCGGTGAGCCGGTTTTCATAGATTGGACGATACCTGAAGGTATGAGCAAAGGGGATATCGCGTGGCCGCTTCCTCAAACCCTCGCGACAGGTCCCATCATCAATTATGGGTTTGAAGGTACACCTATTTTTCCTGTTGAATTTACCGTTCCAGATACAGCCGAACTTGGCTCCGTTATCATCGTCGACGCTGATTTTTATTATTTGGTTTGCAAAGACGTCTGCATCCCAGAGCAAGGCAAGGCGAGCTTACCTGTAAAAATCGCGGATTATGAGGTGGACGACGTTTGGCAAGCCGAGATTAATACAGCTCTTGCCGCCACGCCAAAAGCTGGGGATATAACAGGCGCTATCCGAAAATTAGATAGTAATGTAATAATTGGGTTTCAAAATTTACCAGCTTCTGCGGATGTCAGTTCTGCTTATTACTTTCCCTACGATCAAGGCGTGCTAAGTCACAGCGAACCTCAAAGTGTAAAGGAGGGTTCGCGCGGTCTGGAACTTGTAAGCCAAGCTGATTATCTTTGGGATGACGGCCTGCCTGAGACGGTATCTGGCGTTTTGTCTTTCGAGCAAAACGGGAAACGTATCGGCCAAGAAGTAAGTCTTGCGGTTGGCCAAATTCTGGATGTCGGCCTTTCGGGCGCTAGTGGCCCCAAAGCGGCTATAGGCGGCGTGACGTTGTGGACAGCAATTATTGGCGCGCTTATTGGCGGGCTTATTCTTAATCTGATGCCTTGCGTCTTTCCTGTTATTTCTATTAAAGCCTTGTCTATTGCAAAATCAGCCCATGGCGAGCGTAGCGTTATTAAACGGGAAGCCTGGCTTTATACGGCCGGCGTTATCGCAACCTTCCTGCTTCTTACATTTATACTGCTCGCGCTGAAAGCGGGTGGCTCAGAAATCGGATGGGGGTTTCAGCTTCAGTCCCCGAAGGTCGTTGGCGTCTTAGCGGTTCTACTTTTCGTGATTGGGTTAAACCTTCTGGGGTTATTTGAGTTTGGGACAAGTCTCCAGAACACAGGATCTGAACTCACACAAAAATCGGGCGCGGCGGGATCCTTCTTTACGGGCGCGCTAGCGGTTGTTGTAGCCACGCCTTGTACCGCGCCTTTTATGGCGGGGGCCGTGGGCTATGCTTTGGCCGCACCGGCGCTTGTGACGTTGGCAGTCTTTATGGCTCTTGCAATCGGGTTTGCACTGCCGTTCTTGCTCATTGCTTATGTGCCGGGGCTTTTATCGAAGCTGCCTAAGCCTGGTCCTTGGATGATAAGGTTTAAAGAAATTTTGGCCTTTCCGATGCTTGCGGCTGCGATTTGGCTTGTTTGGGTCTTAAGCTTGCAAGCTGGGGAAGACGGCGTCTTATATGTCCTTGCGGCTATGTTGACCGCCGGCTTTGCTATCTGGTGCTTTAAGCGCAAAGCGGGGTTTGCGAAAATCCTGGGCGCGATTGCCGTACTCGCCGCGATTGCGCTCCCCATATCGATATATCCTTCCCAAGCCGCGATAGCTCATGAAACGGAAGCTTGGTCGGCCGCGCGTGTGAGCCAGCTCCAAGCAGAAAACCGTCCAATTTTTGTGGATTTTACAGCCGCCTGGTGTGTGACCTGTAAGGTCAATGAGAAAGTTGTTTTGGATCAAGATCGGACGCAGAAGCTTTTCGCAGATACAAATACTGCGTTTTTAATTGCGGATTGGACGAATAAAGATGACACAATCGCGCAAGAACTAGCCAAATATGGCCGGGCGGGCGTGCCGCTTTATTTGGTGTATAATCAAAATTCCGTGAACCCTGCGATTTTGCCTCAAGTTTTGACCTATGATGTGATAAAAGACGCCATAACGGGTGAATGACCCAAAGTGTGAACCAAAATAGTTTCTGAGCCGTATGAGTTAAGAGACAACTATTATATTACGAGGATAATGATTATGATTTCTAGAATTTCTCTTACGGCCGCTGCTATATTAGCTTTGTCAGTTGCAATGCCGGCTAGCGCGAAAATTGCCACAGGAAGTAATGTTTCCGATATGACAGTGACAGATTCCAATGGTCAGCTTCACAATTTGTCAGACTTTGCTGGGCAAAAGGTAGTTCTCGAATGGACTAATCATGGCTGCCCCTACGTGGTTAAGCATTACGATACGGGCAATATGCAAAAGACACAAAAACTTGCCACAGTTGATAATGATGCCGTTTGGCTCTCAATTGTTTCAAGCGCTCCTGGGAAACAAGGTTATGTCTCAGCTGAGGAAGCCAATGAATTGACAGCGTCCCGCGATGCAGCTCCAACGGCTGTTGTGCTCGATCCATCTGGAACAGCTGGGCGCACATTTAGCGCGAAAACAACGCCTCATATGTTTATCATCGATGAAAACCAAACCCTCGTTTATCAAGGCGCAATAGATGACAATTCGTCTTTTCGTAAATCATCGGTCAAAAACGCAAATAATTATGTGTTAGCGGCTCTAGACGACCTTAAGGCTGGCGCGAATGTCGCCGTTTCAGATACAGCGCCTTATGGTTGCTCAGTCAAATATGGATCCTAATTCTCCCCACAATGAATTATGATTCCTAGGGACCCTGCTATATAATAGCAGGGTTTTTTATTGCGCAAATAATGCGGAGCCGTAAAACAAGGCGAATCTTTTAATTTTATTGCAGAGTTTCGCATGACTGACCGCGCCGTCCATTACAAAAACCTTGAGGCCTTGGTAGAAGGCTCTGTTAATATAGCGGCTGTCTTTAAAGCTGAGCCAAGCCGGCTTGAGAATTTTGTTATGCGAGAAGGCCCGCTGCGCGCAGACTTTTCTAAGCAGGCCATGTCAGAGGCTGCGCGCCGGGCCTTGCTTAGTTTTGCTGCTCAGTGTGATCTTGAAGAATGGCGGGCCAAATTATTTGCCGGCGAGAAAGTCAATACATCGGAAGGACGCGCCGTTTTACACATGGCGCTGCGCGGCGTTGGCGGCACTAAAGCTAATCAAAAGCAAGTCAGCGACATGCGTAAGCATATGGCTGAATTTGCCGACAACATTCGCGCCGAGGGGCGTTTTAAAAACATCGTTCATATTGGCATCGGAGGATCGGACTTAGGGCCCAGATTAGTGGCTGACGGTTTCGAAGCGAGCGCTGAACAAAGCTTAACATTACGCTTTGCAGAAAATGTTGACGGAGCTTCGGTAAACGACGCCGTTAAAGGCCTAAAGCCTGAAGACACATTAGCCATTGTGGTGTCTAAATCTTTTGGGACTCAAGAAACAAAAATGAACGGCGAGGCGGTTCGGGGCTGGCTAGGAGATTTTTCTGGAACAAATATGATTGCGGTCACGGCCAACCGAGACGGGGCGCAGGCCTTTGGTATTGCCCCTGATAAAATATTTGATTTTTGGGACTGGGTGGGCGGACGCTATTCAGTTTGGTCGGCAGTTGGTCTGTCACTGCAAATTGCTTATGGGCCGAAAGTCTTTGACGCGTTTCTAAAAGGCGCGGCGAAAATGGATGAGCATTTTCGTGATCAACCCCTTCAAGAAAACTTACCTGTCTTAATGGCGCTTACAGGTGTTTGGAACCGAAATGTCTTAGGTTATGGCTCCCAAGCGGTGATACCTTATTCTCGGCGGATAAGAAAACTTGCCGCCTTTTTGCAACAGCTAGAAATGGAGAGCAACGGAAAGCGTATTACGCGCGGCGGCCAAGATGCAGGGCTAACCTGTCCGGTAATTTGGGGAGATGAGGGCACAAATGGACAGCACGCCTTTTTCCAATGGCTTCACCAAGGCACCCCTGGCGCGCCTGTTGATTTTGTTGCTGTGTTGAAAGATCATGAAAACAGGCCAGAGCATCATGCGGCTCTGCTGGCCAATTGTTTCGCGCAATCCGAAGCGCTTATGCTGGGTAAATCCGAAAATAAAGTGCGCGAGGAGCTCGAAGATAGACCAGACGCTGACGCTATAGCGCCGCAAAAAACTTTCCCAGGCAGCCGCCCCTCGACGACAATTACGCTGGATGAGTTGTCCCCATTTGCGTTGGGCCACCTGATTGCGCTCTATGAGCATAAGGTTTTTGTCCAAGGGGTTATCTGGGACGTCAATAGCTTTGATCAATGGGGCGTTCAGCTCGGAAAAGTACTCGCAACGACAATTTTAGATGAAATGAAAAATGGGACAACAGGCCATCACGACCCTAGCACAGATGCTTTAATGGCGTTGGTGCGAGGCAGTGAAGCTTAGACGCTTAGCTTGACTTTGGCGACCTCGGGATAAAGCCACTCGTGCGGGTGATATAATCCCGATAAGCAGGACGTTTCTTGAGCTGGCGTTCTAGGAGGTCGCGGCCTGATACTTTAGTGAGAAGTAACGTCATGATAATGGGCGCGAAAATTGTGGCCCAGCCCCAAGGCGCCTGGCAGGCGACGAGCCATATGCCCCACCACATGCA
>CAZJRU010000046.1:0-11357 GCA_964548315.1 uncultured Hellea sp. | reverse complement strand
AGAGTGTGTCATCGCCAAGATCGCCAGCGATATCATCATCGCCGTCATCGCCAAAAATCATATCCTCACCGGCACCGCCGTCAATGGCATCGTTTCCGTCCTGTCCGTCTAAAGTATCGTTTCCAGCAGAGCCCGTTAAAGTATCATCAAAAGCTGACCCCACGACAGCGTCAATATTGTTCAATCTGTCACCCTGGGCAGTTCCCCCCGTATTAACTCCTGTATCTAGATTAATCGTGACCGCGGCCGCAGAACCAATATAAACTACAGAATCAAAGCCAGCCCCTCCATTTACAATATCAGCGCCCAAACCCGTCATTATTTCAGAATCACTCGCACCACCATTAAAAACATCATTCCCACTGCCTAGGTCCACGCGCACAAAAGCTCCGTTATCACTCCCCGTTACCGTATCCGCACCGCCACCAGCAAAAACGCTCACCAAAGAAGCGGTTTCTGGGGTCAAATCAAAGGTGTCAGAGCCATTATTTCCCAAGAGAAGGACTTCATTAACACCCATCGCGTCAACCGCTTCAAACCGCTCAACATCGGAGATCATGTGCGTAGATAATTCAACTTCAGGATTGGTAGCTTCGTCCGTTGATGAAAAGCTAAGGGATGAACCGTCTATCTGAACAAGGTCTTGCCCTGCCCCGCCATCAATTGTTCCTGAACCACTTGAACTAATGATTATTGTATCATTACCGTTGCCTGCATCAACCGTATCATCTCCCGCAAGTGTCGTTATCGTGTCGTCACCAGCCAATCCGTTGATAACATCGTTATCTACGGTACCGGTCAGTGTATCATCATCATCTGTCCCTGAAATAGTGGACGCTGTAATACTAAGTTCTAATGTTGAACCAACCTCGGTAGCTGCAAGATCAAATTCTCCATTGACTATAGTCAAGGTTTGATCTGCCGTTCCGTTCCCATCCTCATCAAGCTGAAGCAAAGTTGTACCATTGTCGTGCACAAAACGGATTTCGCCAGCAACCCGTGAGAAACTGTCTGTGCCGATAAATATTGGAAGTTGGGTCGTCCCTCCAAAATCACCCTCAAGCAATCTTAGGGTGTCAACGAGTTCAAAATCCGTAATCGTATCCGCAAAACCGTTACTGGAATATACAGAGATAACAAAAACATCCGCGCCGTCACCCCCAGTAAGGGTGTCCATGCCAGCGCCGCCGTCTATTTGGTCATTGCCATCAAATGCTGTGATTGTATCATCGCCTAATGTTCCAATAAGGACGTCGTCACCTAATGTTCCAAAAAAATCAGTCATGGCATATGCTTTCTAAATCTAAGTTACGGGATCAAATGCTGAGTTATTCATACCAAATAATAAAATATTTCACCCCAAATTTTTGCTATCTTTAATCCCTGCGGGACCTCTTCTCCAGGAAGAAACATTTTTTTCGTATTAAGCTTCTTATACTATTTTAAATATACTAAATTGTAACAAAATCAATTACTAGCTTGTTGAAAGTCACAAGTATTTTACGAAACCCTAGTGTTCATAACACTGATCGACATCAATTTTAATGATCAACCCTTTTATCTTAGACAAAATTAATGACGCATTTCGATAGGTGTATTTAAAACTTCAAGCAATTTTGTTAAAATACACTAGCTTCGAACAATCCTTGTGTTCTATATGCTGAGGTGTGTGTATCGAAGTTTTTTGACGATACGACCTCCCCTTTAGAGTCGATAACCACAATATTTATCCCTCTATAATTAACAGATGCGTTAATTCCCTTAACGTTAATAACAGAATGGTCTCCGTGCGTAAATCCGGCGCTAGAAACTATGCCTAAGTGAGGAATATTATGCTGTTCGGGAAGCATGGTAATTAAACCCTTGTTTTCACTCTCATTCACAGGAGCATGACCCGGTCTAATTATCGAAATATGCGCTCCTCTAATTTTTAAATTGCTTAAATCAACGCCGACTTTTTTTAGTTCGTTAATATCGCTCTCTTTAAAGCGCCCCATAGCATTATCACGTACAGACAAAATAACCGTATTATTGAGGTTCTTGGTTATGAAATTCGCAACAGCAGATTGAGGTGAATTTATCTCTCTTAACTGAAATTTTGGGAAGTGGGTTGAAAGCCCTACCAATGTATCCCGAGTTTGTAGATAAAAAACATCCTCTTTATCTAACTTATCTTTATCTGACTTATCTTCATCCAACCTATTTTCCAGAGGCAGGAGGCCATTTACAGAGAGGCTTGAGAGGAACTTTGGCTTACGTCCATTCGTGTAACACAATCTAGCCGAGACATTGCAAATTACACTGTTTTTAGAAATATCTTTAACCCGCTCTTTAGGTTTATTTTCTCTTAAGTAATCAACCTCCTCTTTAAATTTTTTTTCGAAGGACCAATGTTTTTGTTTGCCAATCATTTTGCTAGCAGAAACTTTGTAGATATCTTTCCTGCTAAATTCCACATGACTTAAACAAGTGGATGTATCACCTATTTTTGCAACATACGCATTCTTCCTAATTATGTATTTGAGATTTTTTGATGGTGATCGTTCATCAACATCTATATCCGTATTAACCTTGAAAGGAAAAGACAAAAAATTCCAACTATCAAATTCATCGACATTATCACAGTTATCTACTCCAAAGTAAAAAGCGTTATCCTGAAGACTGATAATGGCTCCCTCTTTATCAGCATATGACTGCACATCTAATATCTCACCTCTTTGCAACCGGGCTTTGGCTCTGTTACCATCATCTTCATCAATTTTATTGATTAAATCATCAATCAAGACCTTACTATCTTTCCTAATTTTGGATTGTGCGTTTAAAGCATTTTTTTGTCGAGCAGGTGTGGCATCCGGTTCTGCATTGGGCTTAACGGGTTGGGCCACATTATATCTACTTGAATAACTCCTAGGCAACTTACGCTCTACCCATTCTTCAATAAGGACGTCAGGCTTGTCCATAGAGAGTTGCTCAACAACTGATTCATAAGTAGCTCGATTTGGAATGTATGTCGATTTACGAAAATTGAGTTTAAAATACTGTTCTAAAGCCAGAAAAAAAGAATCTTTATAAATTAGCGCGTTAAGATTTTTTCCTTCGCAAGACCAACTATAAGGGTCGCCACGTGCAACCTTTTCAGGATATTTTGTTAATTTACATTGATTAGAGAAAATCGGTCGCGGGTAGTCTTCCTCTGGAATTTTTACGCCTAACATATTGGCCAAATCTCCCCTACGAGTTTCTTTGGATGTCATTTCATGTTTTTCAAGTGTAATCATATTAGGGAACTTAGAATCGATACGTTTCATGATTTCATATTGAGCTATATTAGCCCCGTAATGGTTCCAATGCGTGTCGGTTTTAAAGTAAACTTGCTGGTGTTGTTTTCCTTCTAATAGTGCTGCCCTTAAATCTACAATTTCAACATCTGTGTTTTTGGTAAGGTGCTCTACCAGTTGATCAGTTGCGGAATGTTTATCTACCCGTTTCACATAATCAGGTAGTTTATCGAAATAAATCGTATGTTTGTTTGGAGCGATTACGAAAACATATTCAACGCCGCGCTCTTTGAGCCAATCTTTAAATGCAGAAATATTATTTGCAAAAGCATCAAGCTCTTTTTCCGAATAAACGTTCTTATTTCGTACATCACCAAACGGGTCTCCGTGTTTTTTATAGGCTTCATTTGTATTTCCCAAAAACATCCAGCCATCCTTTCCAAGAGTAAGGTTTTCGGATGTTGAATCCCCTAAAGCGAATTTTAAATTTTTGTACTGCCCTACAAGAAAATCGCGAAACCCAAAATGATCCGAATAGTATCCCGCTAATGCCTCAGGATAGGCTTGGATCTCAGCAACTGATTGAGGCGCCTGGGGAAATATTGCTAACTTGCGATTTTCGGAGGTTGAAATTTCTAAATCGGATTGAACAAACCCAAAAATGAAAGGAATAAACACGGTTAGACAAAATCCAAATACTGCCAGAGCATTACTTAGCCTCGTGTTTTTGTTGTCATGCAATTCCATTGCTAAAACCTGAAATAAATAAATGGGTCATATGTCGATGACGCGATTTTTAAAATCGATAGCCCTAAAAGGGAAAGTAAAAATACGAGGCCAGCCATATCAGCAACAATAGCTTTTTGTGAACTTTTAATTGAAGCTACATGTTCTCTCAGGATCGGATAAACTGGTGTTGCTAAGATAATTCCTATGAAAAAGGCCAATAAGATTTCCGAAGATATAAACTGTGCATATTGATGATGTGTCGTAGGCATAGTGGCAGGGTTAAACATGGTCTTTATATAAGAAAGAGCGTGCGGCAGGTTTTCAGCCCTGAAGAAAACCCATCCAACAATTACGACAAATAAGACATAGAGGTGTTGAATTGGGAGCTTAGTTTTTTCTAAAATTTTCGAAAAACCAGCGTGTTCTAATGTTAAAAATCCACCATGAAAAAGCCCCCAGATTAAAAAGTTCCAACTTGCGCCATGCCAAAACCCAGTCAAAATAAAGACTATAAGAAGGTTTAAATAAACTCGAGGTTTTGAAACCCTATTTCCTCCCAGAGAAATATAGACATAATCTCTAAACCAAGTTGACAAAGAAATATGCCACCGTCGCCAAAACTCGCGAATAGATTTTGAAATATAAGGATAATTAAAGTTCTCTAAAAACTTAAAGCCAAACATTAGCCCTAACCCTATTGCCATGTCGGAATAACCAGAGAAGTCAAAATATATTTGTAAGGAATAAGCAATAATCCCAATCCAAGCAATTGGCGTTGTTAGGTCATTTCCCGAAATTGCAAAAATATCATCGGCTACCTGCCCTAAGCTATTCGCAATCAAAGTCTTTTTGGCTAAGCCGTAGATAAACCTGCGAGAACCATTAGCAAACATATCTAGAGAGGTATTTCGTTCTGAAATTTGTTCAGCAATATCCTTATATCTAACAATCGGGCCTGCAATGAGTTGAGGGAACAATGAAATATATAGCGCGAAATCAAGGATATTTCTCTGCACCGCAACTTGTTTTCTATAAACATCAACCGTGTATGATAAAGCTTGAAAGGTAAAAAATGATATCCCCAATGGCAAATGAACTGGTTCAAGGTTTATCGGGTCAAAATTCCAAGCCTCAAGAAGTACGTTTACGTTATCATTGAGGAAATTAGCGTATTTAAATGTAATAAGCAGGCATAAATTAATACTAACCCCTAAAACTAGAAAAAGTTTAGGACTCCCGAAATGCCGAGTGACGTCTAAATTATCTTGTTTGACGTGAGCAGAGTTTAGTAACAGACCGATCACATAATTTGCTATGATCGATATTAACATGACAATAAGATAAAAGACTTCGCCCCATGCATAGAAAGTAAGGCTAATTAACAGCAAAACTATATTTTTTAGCCTTTTCGGGGACAGGAAATATAGTAAGAGCGCTATTGGCAAAAACCCAAACAGGAATATGGGGGCGCTAAAAACCACTATATATTACCTAATATCATTTTATTTCTGTTAGGGCGCAATGACATCCATACCTATTACGTATTTGGAGTGTCTAAACACACGAAACGGAAGGTTTCGCATCATCGTTTTCATTATTGAAAGCTTGACTGCTGGAAACTTAAACTCTGCGACGCAGTAAACTGGCGACCTTTTCATATTTTGGCCCGGAAAGGGATAAAGCTTACGGAAATTTTGATCGGTATCTAGTGTCATTCTAAGGTCAGCACCCAACAAAAAATATTCTCGATCATATTGGACTTCAATTACCGGATCTAAGCTCTGTAACAGAAAATTCTCTATGCTCGATTTTTGGGTTTGCATGATGCTCCTTACACCTTCACGTGTTCGAGGATTATGTTGCTTAGGATTATCTAACTTAAGAGGCTCTTTATAAGATGCTTTATTTTTTTTTCTTTTAAACTCTAATGTCAAATGTGACAAATCTTCATTGTACCATCTTATTCGCGTTTTTTGACGTTCCGCGATTCCAGAAACGTTATCAACATAATCATTGAGATCATGAGAATCAAAATAAACAGAGTTAATACGGCGGCCAGGGTAAGGACTAACGGGATGCAAACCCAACTGCCTTAAATATTGCTTAAACTCTATGAATTGTGACTGCTCTAACGGGATTTTTAATTCGTAGCGAAACTTCTCGAGAGTTTCGTTACTTTTCTTTGACGTAAGATCCATAATTATAACCCTAATTCAATTAAACCTGAGTCATACATTTGCTTCTTGCTTAATGAAGCGCCGGCGATTGTTTTTCCTTCAAGGATTATTGTAGTTCCCTCTTGAGCACCTGTTCGGGACATTTCGCTTAAAAAACTACAGCTGTCACACTCAAGACGTGATGGACCATATTCTTGTTTCTTTATGTAGGTCATTATAGCCGTACCAGAAATATTCTCAAACTTTACATTTTTCGCTTTAGCATCAGACAAATCTTTACTAACCAACCCAAGAACAGCGCCATTAATGGCGATTCCATCTGCTATAAGTGTGGACTTTTCTCCAACTGAAACCGCCTTATCACCTATATCTGTCATTATTATATTTTCCAAATTCAAAACTGTCCCAGAAACATCAACTCCATCATTACCGCTCGCTACAAATTCAGAATTTGTAATGAGGCCTGTAGAAAAATCACTGTCAAAAGCATCGGCTCTAGCCCCCTCTATAAGAATATTATCTAATTTAAAATCTGCTTTCACTATGTTTAAAGCGTCCTCGCATTGTGCATCAACGAATTTGGAGTTATTAATATCAACATCACTCTCATAAAAGGTCAAACACCCCGTCATGCCGTAAAACCCCTGACGTGTATTTAAATTTTGCACGCCATTGCCGTTCAAAATGAGATAATTCACTAAAGATCGCTCTTCTGATTGCGAAACAAACAATCCTCCCCAAGACCCCATATCTTTAAAGGACATATGGCTTTCGACATTTACAACAACAGGTTCCGGCTTAGTTCCCTGGACAATTAGAGGGCCTCTTATTTTCAATAAGGAACCGGATTGGAAGTTAAACTCTGTCCCTGCCTGTAGAGTCACTCGCCACCCCTTTGGTAAAGCAATGCTCTCAGTAAAATTATGCGCGCCCGCCGCAAAAATAATCTGTTGTCCGGCAACATCAATCCATTTATGCCCGTCCATTTTCCTCATAGCAGCAATGGGGTCTGGTACAAATCCTGTCGGACTATTTTTAAACTGAACATAGACGGGGCGTGTATATGTTTGCCCCTGATATTTATATTCAACGCCAAGCTCAGAATGCTTGCTTAAAACCTCGTCTGATAGTGTAAAATCAATCGCCGCGATGCCACTTGAGGTTAAGCTCGAGGCTAAATTAAATTCCTGAATGTCTAGATTAGACGTCTTCCCTCTTTTACCAGGGATATAAATACGAGTTACTGTGATAGGCTCTAGCGTCAAATTTCTAAACTCAAAAGCTCCCTTGCTTTCTTCAGGATAATAAAAAGAGCTCATATGAAAAAAAATATTGGGCTGCATTTTCAAGAATTTTTGCCCAAATGTCTTTGGAGGTTGACGCATATAAGCTTTATCGAAACGGCCAAAAGACTCATTTTCATCGGATAGGTATATTAATAATTCACGTAAGTTTTTAACAAGTAGCTCAGAGGATACAGATGGAGGGCGTGATTTAAAACCTTCATAATCAAAAACCCTGGTATGTGCTCTTTGATTTTCCGACAACATCTGTGCAAAGCTCGGTGATTGAAGCTCTTGATATATATCCTGAGCAGATAAAACCACTTGGTCTATAAATTTAGGGTCGTTAAGAGATGTTTTTATATCAACATCGGAGCACACCTTAAAATTTTCAGGGGAACCTATATTATCAAATCCGACAGGTTCTAAAAGGCCGCTAATTGGATTAAAATAATAACGACGATTATGCCATTTAGCTGAATGACACCCTCCCCAAATATTCACCAAAATCCAATACTTAGAGAGCTTTTCATAATCAAAAGATTCACTTGATGTTACCTTGCCGTCATAAAAATCGCGCAAAAGAGCTTGCCCTCGAATAACATTATTGGTTGGGATGCTTCCGCGAGAGAACTTAGACTTATTGAAGTCTTTAATCATACTGTCTCGGTGAGCCCAAAAATTGACCCTGTCGTCTCCGGCAGGACGTTCGGCATTATAATTAATGTCCCATTGCTCCCACAAAGCATCTTCGTTAACCGCCAATAATGGCCCGTCGCGACGATTTTGAGCTTCAATCATCTCTTTACGAAAATGTTCCTCTATCGCCATAACTCCAATTGGAAAATCGTTCACAAATACGTCAGCAAAACTATACCTTGGGACTAGAATATCATGAGTCCGCATCTGGTTAAAAATCAAAGGCTCATTTCCATATCTACGTGTCGTTGGGTGTTGGATGGAAAACGCCTTCATCCCAAAGAGATATCCCCCCGCGCGAGTCTTGATGCGAAAAGATAACTTCTTTGGATCCTCCAAATGATCTCCCCAATCCCCTTTTAACCGAATTGATGTTTTGGATTTCTCTTTTTTTCCTTCATATTCAACAAAGACAGTTCCCTTAACCCAATCCGCACCCGCCGCAATGTGAATAGGACGCAGTTTTGCTAAAACAGAATTGCGTTTATCATCAAGTTTCCTAACCGAACCATCACTCATATAAATACGAACAATAGGAAGTTCATCTTTAGAAAGAGCCTGTCGTTTTGCGCCCAACCCTCCATTATTCAGCTCATTTAATATGGAGTCTAAAGCCGTGCATTTTTTGCTAAATACGGCGCAATGTTCATTAATTTTTGCTGTCCAAAAAACAATGCCATCACCATGGTTCTTTAAAAAGCTAGAAAAACCTAAAAGGGAAAAACCCATCACTATAATAAATAGAGATAAAAGGTTCTTTTTCATGTGTCTTATCCCGCGAATGTTCTAAATCTACTTAAACATTCATTCGTAATTCTTATACTAGTGATATCGACTTTATCATTTACGTAATAATACGTGCATTTAAAGCTGCGATCATCTGCACATCAATCTGCAAAGTTTGCAAAGCCTTTTGTGCAATAGAAAATTCGCTCATATCAAAATTAGCAACATCCAGTAAAATTTCCGTGCTGTCTCCCGCATTACTTACACGTTTGATCACAAAGTCCAATCCAATAGACTTGAGTTTAGCTTCCACATCGGCCACATCCACCAATGACGTTTTATTTTTAAAAATAACATCTATATAGGTGTTTTTTGTATTCTTAGCAGACTTGTTCAAAAACCCCATAGGTATTAATCCTAAGCAAATGGCGCCAAAGCCAACAAATGTAGCGACAATTTGATTTGCCCCTAGGCCAAGTCCAATGGCTATAGCGACAAACAAATAAAGCAGCTCTTCTGGTTCCTTAATTGGTGTCCTAAAGCGTACAATTGACAAAGCGCCTACTAGCCCCAAAGACAATGCAATAGATGACTTTATAATCGAAATTATTAAGATCATAGATGGGATTAATAGTAAAAATATTGGCAAATATTGTCTAGTATCGACAACTAAACGTGTAGATCTACCAACCACGACGGCCCAGATAATAGCCATTATTAGGCCAAGGCCCATATTACGGATTAAATCAATTAATGAAACATCTATTGAAGCATAGGGGTTCAAAAAGTCCATATGTATACCACTTTAAATGAGACTGCCCAACCCCTTAAAGGAGCATTCGTGAGGTAATTATAGTTATATAATACTGTTTGCAACAACATTCTTATGGGGCCGTTAGAGTATCACGTAACTGTCTACGAGTTGCAAACTGTCGCCCGCAAAACAGATCTTGTAGGCAATAAAAACTCAACTTTCACCAAGCCAAAACTTAGATATGAATTATGTAGTCCCCATGAAATCAAAGGGCCATAGTATTGACCAGTTAGATCAACTTGTATTTAAATCTCATTTCAGGTTTAGAAGGTTGTTAAACTTTAATTCTTCATGATAAAGAACCTGGAAATCAAGCAACCAGAGAAGATAGATTTTAGAACCGTCCAAAACATGTATCGTAGTTCTCGGGATGCACCGAAGTGGAACATCTTCACTAACGAGATTAATCTCCTTAGCCGGAGCAATGTTACCAAATACATTGTTGAAATCTCGTGCTGGAAACACAAAAGGTCATTGGGAATCAAAAAAAATTGTCGAGGCCAATGAAGCTTTTCTGGCAAAACAAGGACGAACATGGGACGATTGGAGACAGATAAATTTTGACGAAAAACAAAGCACCAAATTCGTCGAGCAAATTAAGGATATCATCAATGAGGAGTATGCGGGCAAAAGCTTTATCGTATTAAAAGACCCTCGGTTTTGCCGGTACCCTCACCTGGTCGCGAAAGCGCTTGCTACATTAGGCTTTACCGCAAAATTTGTGATAATTTCCAGGAGCCCAATTGAAGTGAGCCAATCTTTAGTCATTCGGAATGGGTTTTCTGAAGCTCAATCAAATTTGTTGTGGCTGAGATATGTACTAGATGCAGAACATTTTACGCGAGATTTTGATCGAACATTCCTAACATTTAACCAAGTTTTAGGTGATTGGAATGCGTGTCTTACAACTATTTCGAATAAAATGAACATTACTTGGCCCAATTCGGCGCAAACAATAAAGAAGCAAGCAGATCAATTTCTTGACCTTTCTTTAAAGCATCACAACAAATCTGAGTTATCTACTGACGTATATGATCTAAAAGGTTCTTGGTTCGACACAACTTTTCACGCGCTAAAAAAAGTTTCCAAAACCCAAGACAGTGCTACCGTTCACGAAGAATTAGATAATATCAGATCACAACTCAATGATGCGACTCCCTCAATTTTACCCATAATGGAAATTGAACAAAAGACATACAGAACATCAAAGGCTTTAGACCAAAAAATCAAACATGTTCAAACGACGTTAAAACAAAATCTAGATTCTATCGGAGGATTAACGAAGGAACGGAAAACACTCACCTCAAATATAGCCCAACGTGATCAAGATATTAAGACATTAAAGAAGGAACAGAAAAAACTCGTTTCAGATCTAGAAAAACGAAAAAATGATATCGAAACCTTATACCAAGAGCGAAAGTCCTTTGCCGCCGATATCGAAAATCGCAACACAGACATTAAAGTCTTAAAGAGTGAACAGAAAAAACTCGTTTCAAATATCGAGCGCCGGGACAAAGACATTAAAGGCTTGAAAAAAGAGCAGAAAAAACTCGTTTCAAATATCGAGGCCTTAAATCATGAAAGAAAAGTCTTCGCCGCGGATATCCAACACCGCGATAGAGACATTGAAGCCTTAAAAGAGGAACAGAAA
>CAZJRU010000045.1:0-11481 GCA_964548315.1 uncultured Hellea sp. | reverse complement strand
TCTTGAAAATCCCCCTTAACCTAAGCCCCTTGCGAGAGCCTCATATTCACAACGTCGAGCACGTCTAGGACTGCTTCGGGGATATTTGTGCCTGGCGGGAAAACGGCTTTCGCGCCCATATCTTTGAGGGTCTGAACGTCTTCGGGCGGAACGACGCCGCCGACGATTATCATGATGTCATTACGGCCTTGCTCTTTGAGGGCTTTGCGCAGCTCAGGGACAAGGGTGAGGTGACCGGCCGCTAGCGAGCTTGCCGCGATAACATCAACGTCGTTATCAATGCCCATGGCGGCGCTCTCCTCTGGTGTTTGGAAGAGGGGGCCGATGACAACGTCAAAGCCGATATCTTTAAAGGCGGTGGCGACGACTTTTTGGCCGCGGTCATGACCGTCTTGGCCCATCTTGGCGATCATTACTTTGGGCGCGCGGCCTTCGAGCTCGGCAAAGGCTTTGATGCGGCGCACGGCTTCGGCGTAGCTGGGGTTACGCGCGTCAAAGGCGGAGGAGTAAACGCCGCTTACCCCTGTGGGTTTGGCTTCAAAGCGGCCATAGACTTTTTCAAGGGCGGAGGAAATTTCGCCGACCGTCGCCATTTTACGCGCGGCGTCTACGGCAAGGGCGAGCAGGTTCCCGTCTCCCGTATCGGCGGTTTTGGTGAGCGCGTCCAGTGCGCTCATTGTGGCCTGCGTATCACGGTCGGCTTTGAGCTGATGGATGCGGGCGATTTGGCCTTGGCGGACTTTGTCGTTGTCGACCTTAAGAATAGGGATATCGTCTTTCTCATCCGAGAGATATTTATTGACGCCCACCACGGTTTGCGCGCCGCTATCGATGCGGGCTTGGGTGCGCGCTGCGCTCTCTTCGATGCGCAGTTTGGGAATGCCCGCTTCAATCGCGGCGGCCATCCCGCCGAGGGCTTCGATCTCGCGGATATGGGATAGCGCTTTGGCGGCCAGATCATGGGTGAGGCGCTCGACATAAAAGCTCCCGCCCCAAGGGTCGATTTGGTCACAATGCTTGCCTTCGGTCTGGAGGAAGATTTGCGTGTTACGGGCAATGCGGGCGGAGAAGTCCGTCGGCAGGGCCAAGGCTTCGTCAAGGGAGTTGGTATGAAGAGATTGCGTATGACCATCTACGGCGGCCATGGCTTCGATATGGGTGCGGCCCACATTGTTGAAAACGTCCTGCGCGGTCAGGGACCAGCCAGAGGTCTGGCAATGGGTGCGTAGCATGGTCGATTTCGGGTTCTTGGGCCCGAAGGGGGTTAGGAGCTGCGCCCATAAAAGACGCGCGGCGCGCATCTTGGCGACTTCCATGAAATAGTTCATGCCTATGCCCCAGAAGAATGAGAGGCGCGGGGCGAAGCTATCAATATCCATGCCCGCCGCGATGCCTGTACGGACATATTCAAGCCCGTCGGCGATGGTGTAGCCAAGCTCGATATCGGCGGAGGCCCCTGCCTCTTGCATGTGATAGCCCGAAATAGAGATGGAGTTAAACTTGGGCATATGGGCCGAGGTATGGGCGAAGATATCGCTGATAATTTTCATGCTCGGTTTGGGTGGATAGATATAGGTGTTACGCACCATGAACTCTTTGAGGATATCGTTTTGGATTGTTCCTGCGAGCTGCTCTTGTTTGACGCCTTGTTCTTCGGCCGCCGCGATATAGAGCGCGAGTATGGGGAGCACAGCTCCGTTCATGGTCATGGAGACTGACATTTTATCGAGCGGGATTTGGTCAAATAAAACCCGCATATCGTAAAGACTATCAATGGCGACGCCCGCCATGCCGACATCGCCCGGCACGCGCGGATGGTCGCTATCATAGCCGCGGTGGGTGGCCAGATCGAAAGCGACGGAGAGGCCTTTTTGGCCTGCCGCCAAATTGCGGCGGTAAAAGGCGTTGCTATCTTCGGCGGTGGAGAAGCCTGCGTATTGGCGAACTGTCCAAGGGCGCTGGGCGTACATCGTTGGGTAAGGGCCGCGAATAAAGGGGGCGAGGCCCGGATAGGTGTTGAGGTTCTTAAGGCCTTGCATATCTGCGGGGCTATAAGCGGCTTTGACGTCTATGCCTTCGGGGGAGGCCCATGGCTTGCCTGAACGGTTTGTGTCTTTGGCCGCGCCGAGGTCGATTTTGGTGAAGTCGGGATTCATGAGTCAGCCCCCACTTTATATTTCGACCGCACTTTCGCCTCGCGGCTGTTCTCCGCCGGATGAAGGGTGACGCCAAGGATAGGCTCGGCCTTGTCGGCGCGGGTTTTGGCGGCGGCTTTGATACGAGCTTCAAACGGGGCGACATTATCAATCCCGCCCTCAGCTTCGATCTGTTGGAACTCTGCCCATGCAGTTTGGGCGAGCGCGTCTGTCATGCGTTCGTGGAAATAGCTCCCGAAGGCGGCGTCTTGGACTTGGCCAAGATGGCTTTCTTCCATCATCATGAGCTGCATATTACGCGCGATACGGTTGCCAAATTCTGTCGGCGTTCCCAGCGTGTGCGTAAAGGCGCGTGTGGTGATGAAATCCGCTCCGCCTATCACCGCGCCAAATCCTGCGCTCATCACGCGTAGCATATTGGTCCACGGGTCGGTGCTTTGCATCATGCGGGTGGAGGTGACAGCGTGAAGGCTGAGCGGGGCGTCATGCACGCCAAAGCTCTCGGCGATGCGGGCATAGATACGCCGCGCGGCTCGGAGCTTCGCGATAGAGAGGTGCCCGTCCTGATTGGTGCTGAGCTCTGCGCCGATATGTTTGGCAGCGTCCTTGCCTAAACGGCGAAAGGCATGTGCGGTGCTGGCCGCAAAATAGGCCAGCTCTTGGGATTCCGTACCGCCGCTATCGTGGATGCGCGCCGCGTTTATCGTTAAGAGCCTCCACCTATCTGGCAGGCCTTGAGCAAGGTCTTCGAGGCCGTCTGATTGAGGGCTAAGGCCGAGGCAAATATGTGCGTCTTTGAAATCTTCAAACAGGGCTGCGTTAGAGCTTTTGCTATTGGGGCCAATAATGAGCGGCACAAGGCCTGTATAGACTTGGTCAAGCAGACGCTTCATCTCGTTTTTATCTTTGATTTGAACGCCGCGCTCGCAAAGAGATATCCGCAAAGCGCTTGCCCCGCCAGTTAGGTCTTCAAGAGCCTGTTTATTGGCGTGCGCGATATCAGGATCACAGACCTGCGCCGTGATATGCCAAGGTCGGCCATCAAGCAGCGGCGCGCCGGCGCGCGGCAGCGGCGCAATGTCTTGCGGCGCGTCATTGGCCTTAGAGAGCGGGCCGCGAATGAGGCCGTCATCAGTAGGTTTCAAAAGCGTTTCATATTTCGCCCCGCGAAGCCCTTTTTCAACAAGAGCAAGCCAATCTGTTTCGGTGACTTTGGAAAAATTTTGCGTAAGTTTCAAATCAGGCATAGATTTAGTTTAAGCCAAAAAAAGTTACTTACAATGTCTGAACAGACATATACGCCATAATCACATAGATGATTAGAGCGTTAGAGATATATCTCTGCTCCCCACCATAATGGGGAGCAGGACTGCGCACCGCATAGTATATTATAGTGTACTCATTTTACGATTTGAGGGCCTTGTTAAGTGTTTACTGTCTTCAAATATAAGATTTTTGGTTTTAAACTGATAGTTAAGGACAAATACTCCTATCAATTTTTGCTGACTCATAGGATATATTTCATCCTAAAGCTGTGTCGTATTTGTCTTCTATATCACCTACGAACCTTTTTGGTTTGAACGCTAATCGTGAAAAACCTTCGTCGGATATCGTCGCAATTGGTGGTATAGTTTTTAAAGAGACGGTAAAATTAGGCGCAACTTTTCACAATTATCTGTCGTCGCTTAAGGTAGACGGCTTTACGCTCTGTCGGATTTCGATTTTTGAAAACCCTATCTCTGCTGAACTAAGTTATTGCCTTGGACAATCTCATCAAAGCTTGTTTAGTAAAAGGTCTGCTCCAGCCTACCAAATAAACATCCTATACGGGGCTAAACGCAGCAAATCTGATTTGGTTTTCGATATCCAGACTTTGAGACGGACACGCAAAGTAGTTGATGAGGCCTTTATTAATGCGCTTCAAAATAATTTAAAATCCGACATTGCGTTAAATTATAGCTGGATCTCTCGCCGTTAGGCAAAATAGAGTGTTTCTAGACATAGCTTATAGTGACTCTTTGTGAGTGTTCCTTAGTCTGACGACTCATATCTGTGTGTTTCATAAAAAGAACGATTGTTTTATATATAGGATATTGTATTTTGGTTCACTAATCCTTATCTCGCCTTTATACGGCTTCGAAACTTAGTATTAGGAAGATCATGTCTAACGCCCCTACAGAAGAAAAAGTGCTATCTGTTGAGCACTTTACGGATCGATTATTTCGGTTTGAAATTACGCGTCCGTCGAGCTTTCGTTTCAGGTCAGGCGAATTTATTATGATCGGGTTGCCTAAGACAGAAGATCAGCGTAAACCCATTTTGCGCGCTTACTCAGTGGCAAGTCCTGCATGGGATGAAAAGCTTGAGTTCTATTCTATTAAAGTTCCAGATGGCCCTTTAACCTCACGCCTTCAAAAGATTAAAGAAGGCGATACGATATTGCTTGGAAAGAAACCGGTTGGGACTTTGGTGCTCGATGCGCTCCTGCCTGGTAAAAGACTTTACATGTTTTCAACAGGTACAGGAATTGCGCCTTTTGCGTCTCTCATTCGTGACCCCGAAACTTATGAGCGTTATGACCAAGTTATTCTCACACATACCTGCCGCCAAAAAGCAGAGCTCTCTTACGGGATAAGATTAGTTAACGATTTAAAGGACGATCCCCTGGTTGGCGAAATGGTTGGCGATAAATTATTACATGTGGCCTCATTAACGCGAGAAGAATACCCTCTTATGGGACGCATTACGACGCTGATTAAGTCTGGTGAGTTATTTAAGAATGCCGGGACACCGCCGCTTAACCCTAAAGAAGATCGGGTCATGATTTGTGGGTCCATGGATATGATCAACGACACCAAAGCTTTGGTTGAGACATTTGGTCTAAATGAAGGGTCTAATTCTCAGCCAGCCGAATTTGTGGTCGAAAAATCTTTCGTAGGTTAGTTAACCTCCAAACTCTCCTAACGTCAGGAGAGATACCCGAATTCCAATTCCATCTGACCCCCGGTTATTGTCGCTAGCAAAGTTATTCTGGGTATAAAGAAGTTCGATTAGCGTGCAGTCGTCTTGGTATGCTAAACCAAGGGACTGGACTTGCGTGACGCCCGCATCGATGTCCCTAGAAGCTCTGTAGGACAGACCCCAACGATCCGTGAGGCGTAACCTCGCGCTTCCATTAATTCCTTCTTGAGGGGCGCCAGGATTATCGAGTAATTCGCTTGCTGATGCATCAAGCCTGAAATATCGCCAATTTGTGCTTAGCCATTTGCTGTTATAGCTAAATCCACTGTCGATACGCCGAAAGTCGTTATCTTTTTCGTCATAGCGAACGCGGGTGGTCCATTTAAATTTTCGGTTCAGGTCGAGTTCAAATTGACCAACAAAATCCGACTCTGTACCTTCGAGGCCGGACCCGATAGCGAAACTATCGCTTATATCGGAGGCGAAGCTTTTACCCAAGAAAAATTGAGCCCGGCTATTCTTCCAGTCAGCAATAAAAGAGGCTCCGACGTCCGCGCGAAGCCCTTCTTGCCAAAAATCAAACCCGGTCGATTTATTAGTTTGCCAGAGGAGCGCCTGATCAAAGTCAACATTGATGCCGTCTTGGAACAATGAGAGTTCGTTTCCTTGCGTATCATTAATTGTAAATTCGTCTAATTTTCCATCCCCAAAGCTTTGGGTGACTTGCGCTCGAGGCTCGATAATAAAATCTACGTTCGCTCCGCTTTTTATGAATGGGTAGCGGACGTCGACACCGACTTGTCCTAAGGTCCGGCTAAAACTCACATCATCAAATGCCAAAGAGTTGTCGGCATTGGTAATCTGATCCTCGGGATTAATATCGAAATAATCATAGCGCAAATTCCCGAAGGGTTTTACTTCGACACCGCCCGGCGCAATGAATGTTTTGTTGTAATCCAGTCCGCCTGTAAGACGGGCGTAATTCGTACCAATATCGCGCGTTAAAATGGTGGCATCGCCAAAGGATCTTAAGCGTCCGCCGGCAATCGGGTCATCTATATATTTTTCGAATTCGATTTTTGGAGCAATGATCGGTAATTCTCGATCATTTGGAGAGAACACGCTGATGAGATCGGTTGCTTCAGACCGGACGAAAGATGTCCGCAAATCTTGGAACCCAAAAGTCGATGTTGTGAAGCGAAAACTATCATCTTGTCCGACTAGAAAAGCTTGGGAAATGTTACGCCGACTTTCGCTTTCATAAAGACCAAAGGAGGCTGGGTTTTCTTCCCGGTCATATCGATTTAGGTAATTGTCATCGGTCGTAAGCTGCAAGCCAAAACCATATGTCCAAGTCTCATTTGGATTAAATAACCCTTTGGCATAAATATTAGATCGGAGTCGTTTACCTAGCGGGGCATCATCTGGATTGACAAACTCTGCTGGATCAAAAAGGTCTCCATCTTCATCAAAAAAGCTCGAATAAGTAAAGCTGCCTTCAATATCAATCTGGCCCGTGTTAAATTTACGCGCGACTTCATATCCCAATAGCGGATTGACCTTGCTGTAAACTTGTGGCGTGAGAGTAACGTCCGTATAATTATCAAGGGCCCAAAAATAAGGTACGCCCACACCCAAACCTTTATTAGATGTTATACCGATGAGAGGTGATAATAGACCGCTTGCACGATCGGCACTGGGGTCAGGATGAGCTAGATAGGGGGTGTAAAATACAGGCAATCCCAGAAGTTCAAAAACCGCATCATTATAACGTACTGTCCGTGACTCGCTGTCTTGACGGACTTTACGCGCCTTAATCCGCCAAGCTGGCTTACGAGTTTTACCTTTTTCTTGGCATGGTTCACACGCCGTATAAAAAGCATTAAATAACTCAATTTCTTCATCGGACGTACGAGTCGCAAAGGCAGCGGACGTAACTCCACCTCCAGCCATTCGGGCTGTGAAATTAGACGCTGTACCCGCTTCTAATTCATTCGAGAGCTCTAGCTTGTCTGCAAATTGAGATGACCCGGTTGAATCTACGAGGACAACGTTACCCGTCGCGGTGACAGCGCCCGTTGCAAGGTTATACAGAACGCTATCTGCCCGAAGCGTTCTGTTCTGATAACGGCCTTCAACCTCACCTACTGCGGTTAGTGTCTGAAGATCTTCATTATTAATCAACTCGTCGGCTTCCAGATAAATTATATCTGGATCTCGAAACGGACTATCTTTTGCCAAATCATTATTATTGGATTGAGACAAGGAAACTTGAGCAAATGCAGGCGACGTTGTACCTATAAAGCCAATCATCACTGACAGTGGTAATGTCGTTTGCAATAACGCCTGTTTGAAAACAGATTTTTTCAAGACCCTCACCCTGTTTAGTTCCCCTATGAACCCAGCACTGGCATAGCCAATGCGCCATGGTACGTCTACGTGAATCCTAGGCTTTTTATGCTTCACTTCATGAAAATGCAGTCAGGTTAGACTGCGTAGGCCTTTATAAAGGCTGCGTCGGATATCCAGACCAGCGTTTTACAGTTTTCATAACCAAAGAGGATTGAATCCGACTCACATGAGGGAGGGCCGCAATGGTGCGTTTATAAATGCGTTCGTAACTTTTTGTATCGGGCGCAGCAACTTTTATAAGGTAATCGGCTTCGCCAGTTGTGAGGTAACATTCCAGCACTTCGGGGCGGCCTAATGCGGCTTTTTCAAAGGCGCTCAAGACAGCATCACTTTGGCTTTCAAGTGAGACCTCCACGTAAAAGGTCATATTATATCCTAATTTTTCACCATTTAGGCGTGCGGTGTAATTTTCAATGACCCCGTCTTTTTCTAATAGCGAAATCCTACGGTGACAGGCTGACGCAGAGAGTCCAACTTTGTCACCAATATCTGCAATAGAGAGTCGGCAATTATCTTGAAGAAGTCGGAGTATTTTTCTGTCTATCTCATCCATAGTAGAATATTATTCAGTATTTTTTATAATTTAACGTAAATTATACGGCAAAAAAGAGATTTAGCAAGTTTATTTCGAATATCTGACGTTAGGTTTTGAGGTATAAGTAAAATCTAACTACCATGATTGGAATATGCGGTGTTGATAGGTGTCCCTAAGGAAATTAAAAACCACGAATATCGGGTGGGGTTAACGCCCGAAAGTGCCGCCGAGCTTATACAGGCTGGCCATGAGATTATTGTTGAAACACAAGCTGGGGCGGGGATTGGCGCTTCAGATCAAGCTTATCAAAATTTAGGCGTTTCCATAGTTTCAAGCGCAGCCGAAGTTTTTGAGCGCGCTGAAATGATTATAAAAGTCAAAGAACCACAAGCGGGCGAACGGGCCATGCTAAGGCCGGGACAAATTCTCTATACCTATCTTCATCTTGCGCCAGACCCGGAGCAAACAAAAGACCTTATTAAATCAGGCGCCGTTTGCATCGCTTATGAAACGGTGACCGATGATGCGGGTGATCTGCCGCTCTTAAAACCGATGAGTCAGGTTGCGGGACGCCTTGCCATTCAGGTTGGAGCAACGGCGCTTCAAAAAGTGGGCGGTGGGCGCGGCGTTTTGCTCGGCGGTGTTCCTGGTGTCTCTCCTGCTAAAGTTGTGATAATTGGCGGCGGTGATGTTGGCTTTAACGCGGCACAAATGGCTGTCGGACTTCAGGCTGATGTTACAATTCTTGACCGCAGCAATACGGTCATGGAACGACTGAATTACCACTTTGGTTCAAAAGCCAAAGTTGTTCGGTCAACGCCCGCTGTTTTGGCGGACCTAATCAAAACCGCGGATATGGTTGTTGGCGCTGTCCTCATCCCTGGGGCTGCAGCGCCAAAGCTGGTAACTCGCGAAATGCTCTCAACAATGATGGACGGCTCTGTACTGGTTGATGTTGCCATTGACCAAGGGGGGTGCTTTGAAACCTCGAAAGCCACCACACATGCTGACCCAACTTATATCGTGGACGGCGTTGTGCATTACTGCGTCGCGAATATGCCTGGCGCTGTTGCACGGACGTCAACATATGCGCTTAACGCGGCCACATTAGGATATGCGAAAAAAATTGCGTCACTTGGCTGGAAATCTGCGTTGAAGGCTGATCCGCATTTACTTAATGGCTTGAATGTTTGCGAGGGCAAATTAACTTATGCCGCTGTTGGTGAGGCTTTGGGCCTTGACCATGTGGCGGCGGAAAGCTGCGTTTAGACAGTAGATTTCTTATGCCTCTTGTCAGGCCTATTTATATGCGCATAATTGCATATAAATAGGAACCGCTTATGAACGCCCAGCCAGATACGCCAACCATTACCGTTGATCCTGGATTTAATATTCCTGACCCATTATCTGTCCCGCGCCTTGAAGGTAAGGTCAGTGATGTCGAATGGAATCTTCGCAAACAGCTTGCGGCAACTTACAGACTATGTGCGTTACATGGCTGGACAGACCTAGTGTTCACTCATATTTCAGCGCGTCTGCCTGACGAAAATGGGGAACACCGCTTTTTAATAAACCCATACGGCGTCATGTTTGATGAAATGACAGCGTCATCTTTGGTCAAGATAGATACCGAAGGAAACATTTGTCAGGATACGCCTTACTTTATAAATCCAGCTGGCTTTACTATTCATTCAGCCGTTCACATGGCGCGTCAAGACGCGGCATGTGTTATTCATGTGCATACGCCTTATGGCATGGCGGTAAGCGCCCAGAAAAAAGGTCTTCGCCGTTACACGCAAATGGCCATGCAGGTCTATAATGATCTGGCTTATCATGATTACGAAGGTATAGCGTTAGAACTGGATGAGCGGGAACGTATTGTTGAGGATCTTGGGGCTAAAAGCCTTCTTATGCTGCGCAACCATGGAACCTTGACGCTTGGACCAAGCTGCGGGTCGGCTTTCTTACGAATGTATTTTTTGGAAAATGCCTGCAAGGCGCAGATTTTTGCACAATCAGTGGGCGGTGAAGAGCATTTAATAGAAGAACCCGAACACATGGGAGATAAAGTCTATATGCAAGGCGCGGCAGCTTTTGTTCCAGGGATGGGCGATAACCTTGTTTGGCCAGGGCTAATGAGAAAACTTGCCCGAGTGAACCCAGGTCATGATCATTAACAGCTATGTCGGTTGGTCTCGCCCTTGCACTAAAAACTCTCTTTTAAAGAATTGAAATTTGAAATAATTAAGTCCTTTTTATTGATGATATCCTGCTCCCTAGCAGCAATCCCTATACTGGCTGGCCCCATTATACCTTTAAGATTTAGAGGATAAGCTAGGCCTGATGTTCCTTCACCTGAAGGCCCCCTATAAAAAGCGTAACCGTTAGACCGCGCGTCAGCAATAGCTTCTGGCGCGCCTTTTGCTGATTGAATCCAATAAGGGTCATGGACTTCTGCGCATGTTGTACGGACGAGTTTGCCAAGGTCATCTTCAGCGTTCATTAGCATTGCGCGTCCCGTGGCTGAACATAATAAAGGTCGCATTGAGCCTAAAACCACATGCTTGTCTACATCTTGACCGCGAATGGGGTTAACATAGATATAGAGAGAGTGGAGACCGCGCCGCATAGCAACAACGATTGTCTCTTCTATTTCAAATTTAAGCTCATCAATTTTTTGCAATAGTTTAGGAACATCGGGAAACGAGGGGAGCGAAGTCGCCCCTAAAAAAGCAAGACGAGCCGATAAATGATAGGTGTTGCTGGCTTGATTTTTTTGAACATAACCTGTGTCGAGTAAGGATTTTACGAGAGAGGATGCGCTAGATTGAGGGATCTGCATATTGGCGGAAATGTCACCAATTGTCAGAGCCTTTTCTGATTTTGCCAATAGTTCGAATAAGGCCGTTGTACGGAACGAGCTTTTAAGTAGCTCATCAACCTCATCGGGTCGTAATGTCTGATCTGTCTTTGACATTGCACAGCAATATTTTACATAAATTCTAACGTAAAGAAATTTCTTTTATCGATTAGCATAGCTCAAAAATAAACTGACTGTCGTGACAGCGCTGTCATATTTTTCTCGTACATAGAGCGTCTTTGTGATACAGGGAACACTAACTTGCCATAGGAGCCTAAATTGCGCCGTAAAACTGAAGCCGATTGGTTGGAAACTCTCTCCAACGATCTACGTTTGCATGAAAACCGGATTGAAAGTGACCCTCAATCAAATCCGATTAAGCTCCTTGCTTATGATATTTCCAAATCCGTTGAAGAGCGGAGTTTAGCATTTCGTGATATTGAAGCATTGGTCAAAATTATTTCAGATAAAAGCGCCGTCAGGCGTGCACGCCGTTTACATTACCGAGCGGGAGTCGCGCCGATCGAAGAGCTGGATACGATCATTAAAGATTTGGC
>CAZJRU010000044.1:0-11815 GCA_964548315.1 uncultured Hellea sp. | reverse complement strand
TAGCGTAGCTTCGGAATGCCTGTTTGCTCATCGAGTTCAAATGTGGGGTCAATTTCGGGTTCAGGTTCGGGCACTTCGCAATCTAGAACCCAGACATCATAGACGCCGTGCTCTAATGCGGAGGCTGCAGGTTTGCTGGCCATCATCCAGCCTGAGAATACCCGTTCGGTCTTTGGAGACCTTCCTTTACCATCGAGTTTTTTATCGTCGATTTGCAAAAAGGCATAAGTCTCGGGGATTTCTTCCGGCGGGCGTTTTTCGCAGTGTCTTACATTCACTGTCAAAGATCCGTAAGTGAGCTTATCGCCAACCTCTACGGTGTAATCTTTGGTTGTCGCTGTGACCTTATCGAGCGCACGCAGAACAACGGCTGTGCCGTTCAAATTATCCGCTTGCGCCGGGGTTGCGAGAGTTAAAAAGCTCAGCGCGAAAAGAGATATGCCTAGACGCTGCTTAGCCATCAGGTGTCCAAGCTTCATAATCTGAAGCGACTTTCGCACGTTTCCCGCCGCGGTCTAGACTGCCCTGAGGCTTATAGGCGTGGACAGTTCCCGTCAGATTAGGGATATGTTCTTTTTCCCAAGAATGAGGCTTGTGATTTTCGTCGCTGGGCGGCTCATCACTTGTGTAAGTTAGCCAGCCTTGCCATTCGGGCGGGACGCGTGAGGCGTCGGCATATCCCGTATAAGTGACCCAACGGCGCGCACGGCCGTCATAGCCCTCCCCGCGCTCTTGGTAATAGCGATTGCCATAAGCATCTTCGCCGATTTTCTCACCTTTACGCGAGATTTGTAGATTGGTTCCAAATGTAGACCCATTCCACCAAGTAAATATACGTTTGATAAATAACATATCAGCCTCAAATTCCTGACAGCGTTATGGCCCGACTCTGTCCCTGCGTAAAGTCTGGATATGACTAAATTAAGGCCTAATAAAAGGCCTGAATACCTGTTTGAGCGCGCCCCAATATCAAGGCATGGATATCATGTGTGCCTTCATAGGTGTTGACCGTCTCCAAATTCATAGCGTGTCGGATAACATGATATTCGCCGCTAATGCCGTTACCGCCATGAATATCGCGGGCGACGCGGGCAATATCGAGCGCCTTGCCGCAATTATTTCGCTTCATTAGAGATATTGATTCAGGAGACCACGCCCCCTCGTCTAACGCGCGGCCTAAGGCATAAGCCCCTTGGAGGCCGAGACTAATTTCGGTTTGCATATCGGCAAGCTTTTTCTGCACCAATTGCGTGGCGGCAATAGGTTTTCCAAAGACAATACGCTCAAGCGCATAATCGCGCGCAGCGTGCCAGCAAAACTCAGCCGCGCCCATTGCGCCCCAAGCAATGCCGTAGCGCGCTTTATTTAAGCAGCTAAAGGGCCCGCGAAGGCCCGTGACCTCTGGCAGAATATTCTCCTCAGGGATAACGCAGTCTTCGAAAACAAGCTCGCCTGTGATGGAGGCCCGCAGTGAGAGCTTGCCTTTAATTTCTGGCGCTGAGAATCCTTTGGTGCCTTTTTCAACAATGAAGCCGCGTATTGCTCCGTCCAATTTGGCCCACACAACTGCAATATCGGCGACGGGCGAGTTGGTAATCCACATTTTGGATCCGTTGAGCAGATAGCCATCAGCCACCTTATGGGCTGTTGTCCGCATAGCGCCCGGATCAGAGCCGCCATCTGTCTCAGTTAAGCCAAAGCAGCCAATATGAGTACCACTGGCCAACTTAGGTAGATATTTTTGTTTTTGCGCCTCTGACCCAAAGGCCTCAATCGGGTACATCACAAGAGAACTTTGCACGCTCATCATCGAGCGGTAACCACTATCGACCCGTTCAACCTCACGCGCGACAAGTCCATAGACGACATGACTAGCCCCGATGCCCCCATAAGCTTCATCAACCATAGCCCCCAGTAAGCCAAGCTCGCCCATCTCTGTAAAAATTTCTGGGTCAAACCGCTCTTCACTATAGGCGCTTTGCACGCGGGGCATGAGCTTATCCTGACAATAGGCCCGCGCGCTATCGCGTATCATGCGCTCGTCTTCGGACAGCTGGTCTTCAAGAAATAAGGGATCGTCCCATCTATGGGTTTTAGTTGGCGCAGAAGCCATAAGGCGTCCTTATATTTGAGTGTTTAGGAGAACTTAGACTTAGGCATGGGCTTTGACCAGAGTTGTCTTATGCTTAGAGGGGCGTTTCTTTTGCCGCCAGTAGCTAACCGGTGCGTCTTGCCTTAGCTGGAGCGCGTCTAACGCGTTTGGCATAACAAGCAGCCCGTCTTTGTTAAGCTTTGACGGCGTCAATACCGCTCTGAAATCAGCCACCTTGCCTGTCGCGATTAAGGTCGCCGGGCCTTGTAAATCGCTGAGCTGCGCTGAAACAGTGCCTTTTTGGCTATTCATAATGGTCCTTATCGTGTCTCTATGCACAGACATAATAGGTCCAGCGTCAAATAGATCTATCGTGCTTGAAAAGATAAAGCCTTCAGATTGTAAAAGCCGCATGGCGGCAATGCCTGAGTCATGGGGCTGCCCCAGAGAGGCTTTGACGTCCAGCGGAAAGTCCAGGGTAGAAATTTCTCCCAGAGGCACAATGTCTCCCAGCGCGTCTGGATTGCGGTCAAAATATTCGGCGTCAGCTTGCAAAAAGCTTTTCTCCAATTTATCTTCGAACAGATAGTCATAAAGAGGGCTTCCCTCAGGCCCGCAAATTCCGCGCAGTTCTGCAATAATGCTTTCGCCAAAACGCCAAGGCTCTGAGGCGATAAGCAAATATCTAACTTTAGCCAGATAGCGGCCTAAACCGCCCGTTCGAAAATCTGAATGGAGGAATAAAGAGCCGACCTCGCTCGCGCCGCGAAACCGTGATGAGGCTTTAAGGACCTGTTCGGTTCCGTCACCAATAATATCAAAATTTATGAAGGGGCTCTCAATGCCGATTTGAGTTTTAACGGCCGCGCAGCCGATTAACCGATGAGTGCTGACTTCGAACATACCGAGTAAATATTTATGGGCATGTTCAAGGTCTTTTTCTCCAGAAAAGCTTGAGATAGACGTTTCGATATAATCTTCGAGAAAAGCCAGTCTGGGCTGTAAGCTCGAAAGCCCTCCAGCCGATTGCTCTATGAGTGACAACAAAGCCAGCGCGTCATCGGCTTGAACCGGACGAAAGAGATATGTATCCTTGATTTCAGACATAAGAATCTCCCTTAACATAATTTTGCAGGGCCAAAACCAATTTTAATTTAATTTCTGGGTTTAGAACCGACCGCAAAACAAAAAAAGACCCTGCGCGGGCGCAAGGTCTTGTAATAACTTATGCTGCTTATCTAGTGAAAAACGTCGCAGCTATGACGGCCATGGAAATGTGCCCCCCGTGAATTGCGGCGGCGTGGATAAGTCGCACTTGTACGCACCCTGCGAAATTGAGGGTCGTGCGACGAATAACTTGGCGAGTAATGGGCACTAGGCCGCGTCACGACGGGCTGGCTTACATAAGCCGGGGACGTCGATGAATAACTTGTTATAGGCGCAGTAGACGCATAAGTCGTTGACGCATAACTGGTTGCCGGCGCCGAATATGTCGTTGGCGCGCTGTAAGTTGTACTCTGGGATGCACTTGCTCCGTAAGTCGGGTCAGAATAAACGGGATGGTTAGAAACAGTCACACGGTCTGAATAGGTTTGCCCGCTACCATATGACGACGAACTATAAGGCACGGACGTCGTGCTAGTTTGATATGTCGGAGCCGGCGAAGAATAGGTCGAGGCCCCTGTGTACCCAGTATTATTGGAATAGCTATCATTAGAATAACCCGTTTGCGGTGCATAGACAGGGTCACAATCAATCGATTTGTCTGCAATTCCCGCCCCTGCAAGCGCGCCTATCGTGCCCGCGATAAAGCTTCCTTCAGTTCTCGCGCCGCGTCCTGCGATTTGTGAACCAAGCACGCCGCCAAGTACAGCGCCAGCAAGACCGCCTAAAATTTGTCTGTTGTCCTCATCGGCTTTACATCGCTCATGTGCATTACTATTTGCGCTGGCCATGGCTGGCGCAAACGCAAGCGCAGCTACTAATGTTGATATGGGTAAAAGACGTTTCATACTAACCTCCAAATATCGAGCGAAGCGAAAATCCTATATTCTCAAGCTTCTTCACTGACATATATGCTTAATAGGTTTTTAATTTTGAACCTAATCTGATGCGCATCTTAATACGCCATTCATCTACATTACATCGCGTGATTGTGTCAAAACAAAGGCATTTAAGATAAATTTAACCATGTTGGGATAGTTAGATGCGACGAGGATTTTAAGACGTAAGAGCCATCTATGTCAAAAAAACTGACTAGCATCTATGTCAGCGTGCTCATAAGCTCACCTCAGCTCCTGCACGCCCAAGATATCGCCGTATCTGAACCTGTAGAAATTATTTCTACGCAACCGCTCAAAAAAAGCAAGGTAATCCGCAATGTCGAACCCGTGCCTTATTGGGTTGACGCTGAACAATTGAGCATCCGTGATAACCCTGTCGCAGGGGATGTCATCGGCATGTTAGAGCTCGGCCAAAAAATCAAGGCTTATGAACAATTTGAAAACTGGATCCGTATTACGAAAAACACGGCTAATAGCAAATGGGTCAATGTCGAATATCTAACTAATACCCCTGTGACCTGGGCCAGATATGATAAATATACGCTACGACGTAATTACTGGCGCACGGCATTAGGCAATGATATTACCTTGAAACGCATAAAAGTCTCTGGTGACCGTTCAGCGCGTATTTACGCTGCCTCTGTTAAGGAGAGCGAGAACGGCAACCGTATTATTGTTACCCGGCAAAATTTTCGCGCTGGGCCATATTTTGAAAAACGGCTCGTTGCCTGCTCAGAAGACAAAGCGACTCATGTGCAAATATTGGGCGAAGGTTATACCTATATGATGATGGAAAATGACATTCGAAGCCAGGGCATCGATGTCAATAAAGTCACGCCTTCATTTGAGCTGGCAGGTAAAAGTGACATTTCACCAGCGACAGTCGCCGTCGCTAACTTTAGCTGTAGCGCATCTATTTAAACGAGCCTAATTTAGCAATATCTGATCTGCTCTTTTCGCAATTTCTAGGTCAACATTGCCGCCCGATAATATCACACAGATAGTCTGGAGTTCATCTGCCTGCGCCAAGGCTCCTGATAAAACGGCGGCCATCGCCACGGCCCCGCCTGGCTCAAGCTGCACATCTAATTCACGTTTCGCAATTGCCATAGACATTAAACAGTCTAGGTCAGACACGCCAAAAACGCCCGATAGAACCTCTTGATTTATCGGCCATGTCAACTCACCAGGCTCTGGCGTCATTAAGGCATCGCAAAGCGTCGGCGGACTTGACGAAAGCTTTACTCGTTTTCCTGCAGCTAAAGACTGTTGATGATCATTGTAATTTTCTGGCTCAGCGCCGAAAATTTTAGTTTTTGGTGATAACATATTCATGGCAAGACTTATGCCTGCACATAGGCCGCCCCCGCCCATGCAAGTGACAAGGGCATCAAATCCAATACCGCTATGGGCAATTTCCAACCCCGTAGTGCCCTGCCCCGCGATAATATAAGGGTCATCATAACTTGGAATGATAATGCGGCCCTGCTCTTCATGAATAGCTCTGGCAATATCTTCGCGCGATTGGGACATACGGTCATAAAAGATAATCTCAGCGCCGTCTTTACGAACTCCTGCAACTTTCACGGCTGGCGCATCATCTGGCATGATGATAATTGCCGAAATTCCAAGTTCCTTGGCGGAGCGCGACACACCTTGAGCGTGATTACCGGAACTATAAGCCACAACACCTAGCTTACGCTCCGCATCGCTCATAACTGATAATCGGTTAAAGGCACCGCGATATTTAAACGCCCCTACCTTCTGAAGACATTCTGCTTTAAACCAAACCTTCTTACCCGTCATATGGTCTATCACATCCGAGCGCAATAATGGTGTTTGACGCGCATGACCTTCGAGTCTTTGGGCGGCCTTTTTCACATCTAGGTAGGTCGGACGTTCATTCATATGAAACTCTTTGCATAAGCTTGGTTGACGCTCACCCTATTAGATGGAAATAGAGAGGCAAGAAAACAAATAAAATTACCCGGGAGATGTCCATGCAAGGCCTCATGATGCAACAAGAGCTAATGATCAGCGATTTGATCGAGCATGCTGCAAAAGTACACAAGGACCGCGAAATTTATACGCTAAATGCAGATATGAGCGAGCACCGTTATTCATGGGCTGACTGCGCCGTTCGTACCCGTAAGCTTGCAAATGCACTGAAATCAGCTGGTATCAAAAAAGGTGACCGCGTTGCCACGATTGCATGGAACAGTTACCGCCATATCGAGATTTATTATGCGGTCTCGTCAATCGGCGCGGTTGTGCACACGATTAACCCAAGGCTTAAGCCCCAACAAGTCGCATGGATGATCAATCACGCGGAAGACACGTTCCTTATGTTTGATACAACATTTGGACCAATTATTGATGGTGTCTCCGCGATGTGTCCAAGCGTAAAGAAATGGATTTGCCTGACGGGTAAGGCTGATCTTCCTGATTATAAAACTGACGTCGAAGATTATGAAAGCTTCATCGCTGACGCGAGCGAAACAATTAACTGGCCACGCTTTGATGAAAATACCGCTTGTACGCTTTGCTATACCTCAGGCACGACGGGCGACCCTAAAGGCGTTCTCTATTCGCATAGGTCAACAATTCTTCATGCGATGGCAGGGAGTTTTAATGACGTTATTGGCGCGGGGTCCCGTGATGTGATTCTGGCCGTTGTTCCGATGTTCCACGTCTCCGCTTGGGGCCTCGTCTACTCCGCCGCAATGGTTGGCGCGAAACTTGTCATGCCAGGACCAGGACTAGATGGCGCTAATATGTGCAAAATGATCAACCAGGAAAAAGTCACCTTAATGGCTGGCGTCCCCACGGTTTGGCTTGGCATATATAACCATGCCAAAGCCAATGGCATTGACTTACCAACCGTCAAAAAGGCACTTGTCGGAGGTTCGGCTCTTCCAGAATCCCTACTACGGGCCTATGAACAAGACCTAGGCATTCCAATGCAGCAAGGCTGGGGCATGACAGAAACCTCCCCGCTCGGGTCAACCTACGCCGCTCATCCCGATACGGACCTAACTAATTACGACAGCACAGTGCCTGACAAACTTTTGGCGGGGCGGCGTATTTTTGGTCTTGATATGCGTATTGTCGATGATGAAGGCAATATCTTGGCCGAAGACGGTAAGGCTGAAGGGCATCTCCATGTTCGCGGTCCGTGGGTTTCAAACGCTTATTTCAAAGGCGCTGGCGCGGACGCCTTTACCGATGATGGTTGGTTTGCGACAGGTGATGTCAGCAAGCTCCACCCCAATGGATTTATGGAAATCACAGACCGCTCCAAAGACGTTATCAAATCGGGCGGTGAATGGGTTAGCTCAATTGAGGTTGAAAACGCAGCCTCTGATCACCCCGATGTCGCGATGGCGGCCTGCATCGGCATCCGGCATGAGAAATGGCAAGAACGCCCCTTCCTCATTGTACAGCCTGTTCCAGGCAAAACGCCTGATAAGGACGAAATTAAAAAATGCATCACAGCAAAATGTGCAAAATGGTGGCTCCCTGATGAAATCGTCTTCCAAGAAGAGTTACCGCTCGGCGCAACAGGTAAAATCCTCAAGCGCGAGTTAAAGATAATTTATAAAGACGAATATATGAAGGCGAGCTAACACGATGAGGTCGCTTTTGAACTTATGGCACAATAAAAGCGCGCTAAAGAGTGTTTTAGTTTTCGCCTATTTGAGCTTGAGTACAAGCATCGCGAATGCTGCAACGCTAACACCAAGATATGAGCCTCAAGTTAAAAACTCAAATAACGCGATAAATCATGCTATTTTTCTCAAATGTGATGTTGACGAAAAAAGGTCCTTACAATCAAAAGGGGTCATACTTAAACTGCCGCGATATTTAGAGAAATCCAGACATGAATTTGCGTTAGTGACGGGGCATGGCCTCAAAGAAACTCGGAAATGTTACGTAGAAGACTTTAAAGGACACTCGCGCCAAGTAAAAAGCCTGCACTTAGCACCCAATTACAAGGCCGGCACAAACTCTGATTGGGCAGTCGTTTCATTTCGTTCATTCGCCGGAGACCATATAAAGCGATACGACATAGAAAATTATTTTGGCGACCTATCAATGCTCGATAATGAAACAATTTCATTTGCGCAGGCGCGCGGTCTTCCCGCCAATACTCAAAAGTGCCGCTTAGCCTTAATATCCCTTCAAACCGATATTTTTAAAAGCGAGCCCTTTGTAAGTCATGATTGTAAAGCCATAGACGGGCAATCAGGCTCCCCCATAACCCGGATAGAAAATGGCGTTCACAGGCTTATCGGCCTCCACCTCGGGAATATTTGGACTTTGAATTCTCCATTAACAGGAAAGCCAGGACGGTTAAATTTCCTAAGACCATTTGACGAACAATTGTCTCAGGAGATCAAGCAGGTCATTAAAAACGCTGATTGATTAATTTACCCCTTTCCTTCTCCAACCTCGAAAAGTTTACCGCGCTCCGTTATCAAAACAACGACGAGCGATAAAACGCCTAAACCGACAAAGCCTAATACGATTGGCGAGACCGTCCCATCAAACTGGCTGGAGACCAGATAGCCAAATCCGCTGGCGACCGTGGTTGTTGCAAACCCATATAAAGCGCTGGCCGTACCGGCAATTTTGCCTTGTGGTTCCATCGCAATGGCGGAGAAATTAGCCCCAATCATACCAAAACACCCAAAAGTCAGAGCAAATAACGGCAAGAAGTAAACTAATTTCTCTCCCCCGATTTGGAGAACGGTATAATTCGCAACCGATAAAACGATAAAGGCCAGCAGAATTCCGTGGCTCATTCGGCGCATACCATAACGCTCCACAACCCGGCTATTAATGAAATTAGCAATCGCCAGCGCGCCTGCAATCACCGCAAACCATATCGCGAAACGATCTCCAGCCTCAAAGACGTCTCGGAAGATTTGTTCCGCCGAAGCAATAAAGGCAAAAAGCGCGCCGTAAATAACGCCGCTAGCCGCCATATAACCCAAGGTCACGCGCGTTCTTAAAACTTGCCCAAACCCGCTTAAGGCCTTGGGCACATCCAGGGGTTGCTTGTCTTCAGGTTTAAGCGTTTCAGGCAGCCGAAAATGAACCCATATCAAAAGAAAAATACCGGCAAGACCCAATACGCCAAACATCCATTTCCATCCCGCAATCATCATCACGCCTTGTCCGATGGCTGGCGCAATAATCGGAATAATCATAAATACTGTCATCACCAATGACATCACCCGGGCCATGGCTCTGCCCGCTGTTAAGTCCCTCACGATAGAGACCGCTATAACACGAATGCCCGACGCGAATATGCCTTGTAGAAAACGAACAAAGCACAGCACAAAAAACGACGTTGTTGCCATGCACATGAAGGCAAAGACAATATAGGCCGCGATGCATATTCGTAGCAATGTGCGCCGCCCAAACCTATCCGTTATGGGGCCGAAGAAGAGCTGGGGAACCCCAAACCCTATGATATATGAATATATGAGCCATTGTTGTTGGTTGCCCAAAACTTGGTAATAATCGGCAATCACGCCCATTGCAGGCAACATAATATCAACTGCAAAAGCATTTAACGCCATCAGCGAGGCGACCATGCAAACGAATTCCCATAGCGGCATCGGTAAAGCCGAATTGGCAACGGTATTTATTTTGCGCTGTTTGGTGTTTTTTTTCACGAAGCTCTCTTTATACGTCGCTACGCCTGTCTTTTCCCGTACGCAAGCCTGAACGTTGCAGAACGGCTTTGCAATATTGCAGGGGCGCTATGTCGGGGTGTGTCTTAAACCCTAGAAAAACAAGACTTCCATGCGCGGACTATTCAATAAAGGTCGTAATTTCTGAAAGATCTTTTTTAATTAAGGCGTGCTGCGGAACAACAGCATTGTCTGCGGGGTAACCCACAACCATCAACACAAAAGGTTTCTCGCCATTAGGCCTTTTGCATATATCTCGCAAAAACCCCATTGGCGCAGGTGTGTGGGTGAGAGTCCCTAATCCAGCGCTATGCAAAGCCGTAATCAGCATTCCAGTCGCAAGGCCAACCGATTCGGTGACATAATAATTTTTCTTATCTTGCCCGGCCGCTTCACCGCCGCGTTTTTGCGAAAAGACTGCGATTAACCACGGCGCGTGTTCAAGGAAAGGTTTGCTAGCATCTGTTCCCAAAGGCGCTAGCGCATCAAGCCATTCACCAGAGGCCCGTTTATCATAAAACTCTCGTTCCTCAGCTTCCGCGGCAATACGGATTTTACGCTTGGTCTGAGAATCAGATATCGCAACAAAATACCAAGGCTGATGATTAGCCCCGCTCGGCGCCGTCCCTGCCGCCCTAATGCAAGTTTCAATAAGCGCGCGCGGGACAGGCTTGTCAGAAAAATCTCGAATAGTGCGCCGCTTAGATAATGTTTCCAGTACAGCCTCAGCGCGGCTTTGCATCTGGCCCTCACTCAAATTCTCATAGCCTGTCAATGAAATATAGTTTGCACTCATCTAAAAAGCCCTTTTAATTATACACATAAGCGTCCTAAGCTACCTTGCGGATATTCATATGCCCATCAGTAAAGTTTTACATGAATAGGTTGTCGCTGCACCCAAGGTAAATCCTAGTACATTCCCTGATAACCATTTTTATAGAATTTTACCAAATGCTGATTTATTTTGTTACATAGGGGTGGAAATGAAAGTTTGGAATTGTAAATTTGATGGTAAATAAATTTGTTATATGTTACTAATTTCGAATGACAAAGAATTAGCTTGGAGAGAACAATGATAAAAAAAGCATCAATCGGAATTTTAATTGGTATTATGGGCTTGTCCGCATGTTCGACAAGCAGCGGTGTAAAGGGTAGCGCGGTAACGCAAGCGAAAAATGCCCCCAGTGATCTCGCGAATGCTCCAGCAAAAGCGCTGAATTTAAAAAACGTTAAAATTCCCGATTACCTCAAGAACGCAAACGACCCTTATGCACGTACGTATAGTACGTCTTGCGCCGATATCCGTTCTGAAGTTGCGCAGCTTGATGAGTTTTTAGGTCCTGATTGGGACTCGCCCAACCACTATAGTAAAGTTGGCGGAAAAAGAGGAAACTTTTTCGATGCCGTCCTGCCTTACGGAGGACTTGTTCGTTTTGCCTCTGGTGCAAGTAAGCATGAGAAAAAGCTTCTTCAAGCGGCTGATTACGCGGGTGTTCGCCGCTCCTACCTTAAGACCGTAGGGCAAAATAAAGGCTGTTAAGCCAAAGCGCGCAATAATTTATAAATCTGTTTGTATTGTCTTAGTGATTAATCTGAGACATGGGCTTGTTAGGAGGTGAGCGGTGAGCGCACCATCTGTTAACAGCCCCTACAGGGTTGATAAAAGATAATTTGGAAAATGATTGATAAAGATAAGTTAGCTGGAGCCTATGGCCACTTGCGCGGGTCCCATCTTTTAGACAGCGGCAAACACAATAAATCAACGGCGTTTACATTAGAGGAGCGCGAAGCCTTAGGGCTACGCGGGCTTTTGCCTTATAATGTGAGCGGGCAAGACACGCATAAAAAGCGCGCCCTCGGAAACTTGCGCCGCAAAGCCTATGACATTGAGAAATACATTTTTCTCTCCGCGCTCCAAGACCGCAATGAGAAGCTTTTCTATCGTCTTGTCATGGACA
>CAZJRU010000043.1:0-11969 GCA_964548315.1 uncultured Hellea sp. | reverse complement strand
ATACAGAAAACCGGGTATTGCCGCTCCGAGAAATCTTAGAAAGACGGTTTGAACCTAAATTTGAATGTGCCGCTGGCCTTTGGCTGGCGGCGTTTCGGCATTACCCGCAAAACATTGGGCGATGTCCATCCATTTATTCGCGGCTTTGCCGATCATTTCTAACGAGGTATCTTGGATATTGCGGCATTGCGTAACGACCTGAGAAAATTCTTCCGCGAGGCCTTCAATCTTATTGTCGTCCTGTGGTTCATTCCACTCCCATATGGCTCCGCTTGGCGCTGTTAACCGAACGTAAGGTTTGGGGCGAATGGGCTCTAGGCCTTTGACTTTAAACGACCAGCTATAGGTGGTCACCCCAATATGGGCGACATTTTTGATACGGTCTGCATTGACGCGGGTTTGACCTAAGACATCGAATATAGCCTGTGCATGAGCCCAGCTTTCCATCTGGCGCGCGATGATGCAGGACCGTGCTGACATGTCTGGTCCGCCCCATTTTACTCGCACCTCTGGGTCAGCGCTTGAGTATTTTTCGGCGAGATTTTCAAAACCTTCGGCCCAAGCCGCATAGAGCTTTGTGCCCGTCTCCAGGCCTTGGGCGTGGCACCAACCGCGCTGTAAATCCTGATGCGTTTTGCCTCCTTGGAAGACTTGGATAACGTCGCCCATCAAGGCCTCAAATTTAGGCGGTTCATTTAACGTCCAGTCTGCGGCCATATTCCAAAGGTGAAGATGGGCGAGGATATCATAAATCGTCCAACCTTTGAAAAGCGTCGCTATATCATAGGCGTTATCATCAAGCTCTTTGAGCAGGGCCGCTATTGATAGGTTTTCATCTCTAAAGTCTTGGGCTTCTTGCATTACGTGTTTTCCTC
Source organism: uncultured Hellea sp. (assembly GCA_964548315.1). Taxonomy (GTDB): domain Bacteria; phylum Pseudomonadota; class Alphaproteobacteria; order Caulobacterales; family Maricaulaceae; genus Hellea. The sequence goes on along the minus strand of CAZJRU010000043.1, from coordinate 11,094 downwards.
AATCTCAATCATGAGTGTATCTGCAGCTATTTGTGTGCCAGCCTCAACGAGAATGTCTGATATTTTGCCGTCAATTTCGGCGAGAATTTCATGTTGCATTTTCATAGCCTCGATAATGGCAAGACGTTGACCTTTGATAACATCTTCACCCCGTTTCACAAAGACCTCTAATAGAGCGCCGTGCATTGGGGCAATAACAGAGCCTGCGCCTGCTGTATCCTCGGGGCGCTGGATGAGCGCATAAGCGTTGGTCAAACTAAATGTTTTTTCGCCAATTGAGATATCAAGCTCTGCGGAGTTTGGGCTATAAAAATTAGCACTTACACGTTTGCCATCTATCATGAGTTTGATGTGGTTTGTTCCGTGCTCAATCAGCGAAACTTTGTAATTTTTATCCTCAATCGCGGAGAGATACTCACTGCCGCGCTGGGGCGTGATGAGGATATTCATATCACCATATTGATAGGGCGTTCCGATTTTTGTGGCGCTCGACCAATTCAGGAGCTGGGCCGGGACGGGGAGGGCCTGTCTGAGGCTGTCGTCTCGCGATAGTAGATATTGCGTAATTGCGCCCGTTATGGCGTCTGTATGAGAGAGCTCGGCTTCCATGAGCGAGCTTGGGGGGAAGTGTTCATTGATAAAACTGGTTGTCGCCTCGCCAGCTTTGAAGACAGGATGGGCGAGGGCGTCTATGAGAAAGGCTTTATTGGTTTTAACGCCGAAGAGCGCAGTGTCTTTTAAAGCCGTAATAAGTTTGAGCCGTGCCTCCTCGCGGGTCGGGCCATAAGCAATGATTTTGGCAATCATGGGATCATAGAAAGGCGAAACTTCACCTCCCGTCTCAATGCCGCTATCTATTCTAATGCCGTCTGTGTTGGCGGGTTCCCAGAGGTTGATGGGGCCTGTTGCGGGCAGGAAGTCTTGCGCGGGGTCTTCGGCGTAAAGGCGCGCTTCTATAGCGTAACCTGTTAGCCTGATATCGTCTTGCGTCAGACCAAGCGTTTCTCCGCGAGCCACCTTGATTTGAAGCGCAACAAGGTCGAGACCCGTAATCATCTCAGTTACAGGGTGCTCGACTTGCAAGCGCGTATTCATTTCAAGGAAGTAAAATTCGCCTGAGCTTTCAAGCATGAACTCCACAGTGCCCGCGCCGACATAACCGATATCCTTGGCGGCTTTCACGGCGGCTGCTCCCATTTTCTCCCGCAGCTTAGGGGTCATGATGGGGCAAGGTGCTTCTTCGAGAACTTTTTGGTGGCGGCGCTGTACGGAGCAATCGCGCTCGCCAAGATGGATGGTGTTGCCGTATTTATCAGCGAAGATTTGGATTTCTACGTGCCGAGGCTGCTGGATGGCCTTCTCAAGAATAAGCACATCAGAACCAAAGGCATTTGCGGCCTCTGAGCGAGCGTCTTTAATCGCATCTGGCAGCCGTTTTGGATCATCTACGAAGCGCATACCGCGCCCGCCGCCGCCTGCTGCGGCTTTGACCATAATCGGAAATCCGATTTTTTTACTCTCGGTAATCAGTGTCTTGTCACCTTGGTTTTTGCCTTGATAGCCAGGGATACATGGCACGCCGGCCTTTATCATGCGGCGTTTAGATTTTGCTTTGTTACCCATGAGGTCAATTGCGTCAGGCTCTGGACCTATGAACACCAGACCTTGTTGTTTGCACGCTTTGGCAAACTCAGCGTTTTCCGACAAGAACCCATAACCAGGATGTATAGCGCCGGTGTTGGTTTCTTTGGCGGCGGCTAAAATTTTATCGATAACGAGATAGCTCTCACCAACAGGCGCGGGGCCTATATTGACAGCTTGGTCCGCCATTTGAACATGGGGTGTATTGGCATCGGCGTCTGAATAAACGGCTACTGTTTGAAGGCCCATGGCTTTGGCGGTACGGATTATGCGGCACGCAATTTCGCCCCGGTTCGCGATTAGGATGGTATCAAATGGCGTTAGGGTCTCGGCCATTAGCTAGACCAATTAGGTTTACGTTTTTCAACGAATGAAGAAATGCCTTCAATGCCTTCTTCGGATGTGATGCATTTGGTGAATTTATGAGCGGCAAAGTCCTTTTGTTCTTCGCGGTCCATGTGTTGCGTGGCGATGAGAATTTCTTTGGTGATACCGATAGCGCCCGGCGCGCATTTTAAAACACCTTTTTTAATTGAGGCTTCTACGCTTTCAAACTCTTCTGGGCCCTCAACAACGTAGTCGGAGAGATTATATTGCGGTGTTTGCTCGCCCGTAAATCTCGCGCCCGTCAACATGATGCGCCTCGCGATAGGCATGCCTGTTCGGGCGACGACAATTGGCGCGATTTGCGCGGGAGCTATGCCAATCATTGTCTCCGTTAAGGAAAACTTCGCGTCTTTATCGACGACGATGATATCCGCGCAGCACATGAGACCAAGGCCGCCTGCGATTGCCGCGCCCTCGACATAGGCGATGACGACTTGAGGCATGGCCATAACAAGGTCGAATAAATCACCCGCGCTGCGGTTCATTTTAAAGAATTTATCTTCTGCCTCTTTACTGTTTGATTGAGTGGCACTGAAGCTCTTTAAATCACCGCCTGCGCAAAATACGCCGTCTTTGCCGCGTATGGTGATGCCGCGAATGCTGCGATCACCTTTGACCGCCTCTAAAGTCGCGGTGAAGTCTTGGGTTAATGTTTCGCTCAGCGCATTGCGGTTTTCAGGCGAGTTAAACCAAATGGTCAACCAGCCGTCGTTTATTTCATTGATGATTTTTGTTGTTTTAGGAAGCTTGCTCATATCTCTGCCTTATAACCGCGCGATGCCAAAGCTATTTTCTTTGACCGTCCGATTGCGCCCCTCCCAGACAGTGCCCAAAAGGAAACCAAGAACTTGCCGCGTATCGCGGGGGTCAATCATGCCGTCATCACAAAGGTGCCCAGATGTATAAAAGGCCCCAGCCTGGCTGTCGAATATATGGGTGAGCATGTCTCGCTGTTTCTTAGCGCGAGCTTGGTCTATCTCGACGCCCGCTCTTTTCGCTTGCGCGTTTGCGACAATTTCCATGACGGTTGCGGCTTGGTCTCCGCCCATTACCCCTGTCATTGCATTAGGCCATGTCATTAAAAAGTCTGGGTCATAACCGCGCCCGCACATGCCGTAATTACCGGCACCGAAACTCGCGCCAATCATCATGGTAATGCGCGGCACTGATGTGTTGGTGACCGCTTGAATCATCTTTGAGCCGTGCTTTATCATCCCACCTTGTTCATAGTCCTTACCAACCATATAGCCCGTTGTGTTTTGCAGGAATATAAGAGGTGTATCGGCTTGATCCATAAGCTGAATGAACTGCCCAGCTTTGGCCGCCCCGTCAGGGTCAATCGGTCCGTTATTCGAAATGATACCGCATTTTTGCCCAAAAATTTCGGCTTGCAGGCATATTGTCGAAACGCCGTATCTGGGTTTGAAATCTGAAAAATCAGAGCCGTCAACGATACGCGCGACGAGTTCGCGAACATCATAAGGCTTGCGGTAATTTGTTGGCACGATACCCGCGATTTCATCTGCGTCATAAATGGGTTCTGTCCAGAGGTGTTTTGGCAGGGTAGGGCAATTATCATTCCAGCCCAAGCGCGCGACTACTTCGCGCATCATGATAACAGCTTCGCCATCGTTCTCAGCAAGATATTCAATTAGTCCTGTCACATTGGCGTGCATTTCTGCCCCGCCAAGATCTTCAGCGCTTGCGATTTCGCCCGTGGCTGCCTTTAATAAAGGAGGCCCTGCGAGAAAGGCTTTGCCCCCGCCTTTTACGCCGACAACGTAATCAGAAAGTCCCGGCATATAGGCGCCGCCAGCAGTGGATGAGCCGTGCAGAATAGACAGAACGGGTATACCTTTTTTAGACAGCCGCGCGAGATTGGCGAAAAGGGTGCCGCCCTGGACAAAGCCCTCGACGGTATAATTCATCAGATCACCGCCAGCGCTTTCGACCAGATGCACAAAGGGTAGCTTTTGCTTGAGCGCAATCTCTTGTGCACGCTGTAATCGGTAGCCCCCCGCCGTGGTGAGGGAGCCTGCTTTAATGCCGCTATCATCGACAACAATCGCCGTGCGCACGCCTGCGATAAATCCAATGCCAGCCATGATCGTACTACCGGGGATAGATTTTTCTTCATCCTGGGTGTCCAGCATATAACCCGCGATATTACCAATCTCAAGATACGGCATGCCAGGGTCAAGGAGGCGGGCAAGACGTTCGCGCGGCAGGATTTGTCCGCGCTTATCAAATTTAGGTTTCTTGGACGCTGAGATTTTTGGTGCGCGTGAATTAAGCTCATTAAGTTTATCGATGAGCGTGAGCATTTCGGCGCGGTTTTCTTTGAAACTCTCTGAGTTGATATTTATTTTTGATTTAAACACCGCCATTATAAGTTCTCTGCGATGTCTTTTGAAACAGGAATGGTCTTGGCCAGTAATATTTGTGCGAAGCCTTTACCTTGCGCGTCATTTCTAAGAGAGGCTGGGCCGCCGCCATCCAACACATCATCGATGAGGATATTGAGCGCGTTGGAGCCTGGCAGAAGAAATGTCTCTATTGCCGCGGGACGTGCCATGAAATGGGCATAAGTCTCGCCGATGAAATCCGTGGTCAGGCCTGCCCATATATAGGGAAGATATTCCGCTTTTCGGGCGATGATACCGATGTTGGCTTTATTCCCTTTATCGCCGGAGCGCCCCCAAGCTAAATCTATCAGAGGCACCTTAACCGTTGCGTCTTTAACGCTAGCAGGAGGTGAGGGGCGATTAATGGTTTGTACATTAGTTGGGCTCTTATCTTTATGGGTTAGAGTCTTTCCATCCACGTCAATTGTCGCCGTAATCTGGCCTTTGGGCGTTAGATAAGAAAAGAGGCGCAATACAGGTGATGGCCGTGCGCGGCCTGCGCCTGTAAATCCTGACAATCCGGGCGGGGTCGCCAGTCCCATACCCGCAAGTTCTTTCAAGAATATGCCAACACCGCGTTTATCTGGATGTTTAACAGCTGCTTTTAAAATCAGTTCTGTTGAGGGGTGAGGAACTCCCATTTGGCTACCTGCGCCAATGGCTTCAAAACTAACACTTGTAAACTCACCTAAGTTGAAAAGGCGAAGTGTTTTATTGGCGCGCGCTAACGCGGCCTTGGCAAATTTATCTGCCTTTTTATCGGCGTTAATACCGTAAAACGTCAGATAGGTGCCCGCGCGAAATCCGTCCATATAGGTGAGGCAAGTCTTATAAGATTTCGGCGCTGGGCGTCCTTTGGCCGGCGAGACTTGAACGCGGTTATTCCCCGATTGCGTAATTTGAACCTCTGAAAAGTCGCAAGTAACATCGGGGAGTAAGTAACTTTGCGGGTCGCCGATTTCATAAAGCATTTGCTCGGATACAGTCCCCACATTGACAATGCCGTCTGTTCCTTCGGGCTTGGTTGTCACGAAAGATCCGTCTTCCGATATTTCAACAATAGGGTAGCCGATATTGGCAATGTCGCCTGAGAGTTCCCAGTCCGTGAAATTGCCGCCTGTCGCTTGCGGGCCGCATTCAAGGATATGGCCTGCGAGAGACCCGCTCGCGAGCTTATCCCAATCTGTCTCGCTCCACTTAAACTCATGGATGCAAGCCCCGAGGGTGACGGCGCTATCTACGCATCTGCCCGTGATAATAATATCAGCGCCTTGCGCCAAGGCTTTTGCAATTGGAAAGGCGCCGAGATAGGCGTTGATGCTGGCGACTTTATCGTCTTCGGGAAAGCTTGCTCCAGAGAACATATCTTTGGGGCGAGCCGCAGCGATGTCATGTCTTTGATCTAAAAGATCATCACCCGTAATAATCGCCACTTTTAAATTCAGCCCCGCGTCTTTGATGATCGCACGCACGGCCTCTCCGCAACTCTGCGGGTTGGTTCCTCCGGCATTAGCGATAAGTTTAACGCCGCTCTTCGCGATTTGCGGCAGGAAAGGTTTAATAACGAAGTCGACAAAATCTGTTGCGTAACCACGGTTGGGGTCTTTGGCTTTAGCGCGGGCCATAATCGACATGGTAATTTCGGCAAGGTAATCATAGACGAGATAGTCAAGCCCGCCCGCTTGTAAGAGCTGCGGCGTTGCCATGGCGCTTTCACCCCAATACCCACTCGCACCGCCGATTTTTATAATCTTGTTTGACATTTTTGCTGGCTTATCTCGCTTGACAAAGTCTAAAAATGAATAATAATCATAATTTATGAATATAGCTCATTTTATGATTGTCAAGTTTTGCAAAAGTTAAAAACATCGACTCGCCGTGAGAAAGTCAAGCAACGAGAGGACGCAATTATCGATGCGGCGCGACGAACGTTTGCGGATAGAGGTTTTGCAAAAACAACAATGGCAGAAATTGCGCGGCAATCGGGGGTCGCGGATGGGACTGTTTATCTTTACTTCAAGAATAAAGAAGACCTTGCCCGCGCAGTTGTATCTGACTTTTATCAGCGCCTTACCAGGAGCGCTCAAAGCGGCGTCGATGAGTTAAGCACGGCCGCGGAGCAATTACGATTTTTAGCCACGCATCATTTAGAGCGTATCATGCAGGAGCGCCGGATAATAGAGTTGTTGCCTCTGATAAATAGCGATATGGATTCCTACGGAGGAAGCGAACTCTTCGATCTCAATAAGAATTACGTCGTGATATTTGATAGAATTGCCAAGACGGGGCAGGCTGCGGGCGAGGTTAAAGCGAATATAACGCCTTGGATATTGCGGGACATATTTTTTGGCTCGATGGATTATGGGTTCAAAACCATGATGATAAAGAACCGCCATGAAGACATTAAAATATTTGTCGATGATCTCTTGGGCTTGATTTTAGTCGATAAAGAAAAGTCTAAATCTGAGGGCGGAGAAATGAGCGGCCTGACATCTAGGCTAGAAGTGGCGACCCAGCGGCTAGAAAGTATGATCGCAAAAGGAACGTCATGAGTGCAGAGTTAAAAGAATTTGCAAAAAATGCGGATGCGTGGTTCGGGGAGCATACACCGGCCCAACCTGATTTTATGTTGCCTCTAACCTTTATGGAAGTGGGGACAGATGAGCAATTTGAGTTCCTGCGCGATTGGCAGCGCAAGGTTTATGAGGCAGGATATCTAGGCGCGGCTTGGCCCAAAACTTACGGCGGAGGCGGACTAACGCAAGCCCATCAAGACGCGGCAACAGCGGCCATGCGCAAATACAATGCGCCCATTATGTTTAATACAATCGGCCTTGGATGGGCCGGCCCGCTTATTTTAGATATTGGCTCTGAAGCCCATAAGAAAAAATATATAAAGGGCATATTAAACGCAGAAGACGTGTGGTGTCAGGGGTTCTCTGAACCTGAAAATGGATCTGACCTAGGCAATGCGCAGTTAAAGGCCGTGCGAGAGGGCGACAAGTATGTACTCAACGGCTCCAAGATTTGGACGACCCACGGGCATTATGCAAAATATATGATTTTGCTCGCACGGACAGATCAAGATGCCCCAAACAAATATGCCGGGCTGAGTTTCTTTTTATCCCCGATGCGGGTCGAGGGCATTGAAACTGTCAAAATTCGTAAGCTCACAGGTGAGCACGGGTTTACTCAAACCTTCTTCACGGATGCGAGAATTCCGGCTGACGGCCTGATGGGCAAAGAAGGTCACGGCTGGAAAATAGCCATGCAAACCCTCATGTATGAGCGTAACGCAAAAGGCGGGCAGGCGGGCGGTTATTCGATCACCGAAGTTAATCCTCTCGAGATTTTAGAACTGGCCCGAAAAGCCAAGCGCGGCGGTAAGCCCGTCTTAGAGGACCCCGTTATCCGAGAGCAGCTCGTTGATTTTATGATCCAAGCGCAGGCCTTTAAACTCAATGGAGAACGCGCTAAATTACCCCCGCTTAATCAGGATTGCCCGCAGGCCATTCCGCTCATGTCAAAATTGGTCATGACGGAATATATGCGAGAGATAAATCAATTCGCGCTCGGACTACAGGGATCGAAAAGCGGGTATTATGTCGGCGAGAAAAACGCCGTTGATGACGGCTATTGGCACCGGGGGTATTTGAACGCCTTCTCCGCAACCATTGGCGGGGGAACGTCTCAAATTCAGCGTAACATTATTGGCGAGCATGCGCTTAGCTTGCCAAAGACACGTTAGGCCGGGTTATGAGTGCATATGGCCAAATAGGAATAACCGAAGCTCAGATTGATATGCTGTCGGTTGCAGAAAACTTCTGCCGTGAGAAATCACCGATAGATAAAGTTCGAAGCCTGATGGAAACTGAACTCGGCTATGATGAAGCGGTTTGGAAAGAGATGGGCGCGCTGGGCTGGCTCGCGGTGGCTATCCCCGAAGAATTTGGCGGGGTGGGGCTATCTATGACAGAGGTTACGCCCCTCGCTGAGCAGCTTGGCCGCTATTTGCTATCAACGCCTTTTACGCCGACCACACTAGCCGCTGAGGCGCTTATGAGCGGGGGAACAAAACGCCAGAAAGCAGATGTCTTACCTCTAATTGCGCAAGGCCAAGCCGCGACTTTGGCCCTATCTGAGCAAAATGCAGATTGGGATCTTACCAATATTAAAACCCACGCGGTTAAACACAAAGATGGATATCAGCTGCATGGGACTAAGACATTTGTCATGGATTTACCAAGCGCGAAATGGGTTATCATCAGCGCCAAGCTTGACGGGGATATGGCTTTGTTCTGTGTTCCGACGTCAGATGTTCCGAGCGGGTCTATCCGGCGCGAAACAGTGATTGATGAAACCAAGCGCTCTTATGAAATAACGATGGACGATTTATTGGTGAGCGCAGACACGCTTATGGAAATGGATAAAGCCTTAGCCACGCTTACCCATATTCACTTAACGGCAAATCTGCTCAGCGCGGCTGAACTGACAGGCGGGTGCCAATCATGCATCACTTACACTGTAGAATATTTAAAAACGCGCAAGCAATTTGGTAAGCTCATTGGGAGCTATCAGGCGCTCAAACATCCAACTGTGGATGCCTTTGTTGATTATCAAAAGTCGCGCTCTCTTCTCTACGCAGCGGCCTATAGTTTTGACAAACAAGGCGAGGGTGAAATTGCAACACGCATGGCAAAGGCTCAGGCGGATAAAGCGATGTCCTTTGCGGCGGACCGCGCGATACAGTTTCACGGCGGCTTTGGATTTACCTATGACTGCGACGCCCAGCTCTATCGCCGCCGCGCAATATTCAATGCATCGCAATATGGCGATGCCCGCTACCACAAAGGCAAGTTAGCCGATTTATTGCTTTAATCGCATTTTCAGTGTCCTTTTCTTGCGAGATGATCTATTAGAATGTCGATAAAAATATAAAATCGGGATGAGACTTATGACACTTGAATTAACAATGGTGGTTTATGCTGCTGTTCTGCTATTTATTATGATTGGCGTACAAGGCGGTGTAGGGCTTTTAAATAATGGTTTGAAATGGGGCGGAGGCGCCCGGGACGAAGCGGCGAAACCGACGGTTCTTCATGGCCGCGCCACACGGGCGGTGCGAAACCATATTGAAGCGCTATCTATGTTTGTTCCGATTGTCCTTGTGTTGAACGCGGCGGGTATCTCAAGTGAGGCGACGGTTTTATGGACGAAAATCTTCGTCGGTGCGCGTGTGGCCTATGCTGTGCTTTATTGGTTTGGGACGCCCTGGGCGAGGACGCTTGTTTGGACGATTGGCCTTGTGGCGACCCTTATGCTCTTTATTCAGGCGTTTTAAACCTCTCGCGACGGCTTATTGTGTGCGATGTAAGCCTCTGGCAAGCGTCCTAGTTAGAGTGGCTTTGTCACGTTAACTTAACGAGCCGCTATTTCCGATTAACTGTTATCTTAGGCGCCAACTGCCGCCGTCACGACGTTCCATTCGTATTGAGATTTAGTTCTGAATTTTCGAAGTTTCTTTCTTATGTTTATGTGACGTCGGTGATTGAAGAGATTGTAAATTTGGCCGTGGGCTGAAAGCAGTTTTTGAGCGTTCCTCGCAGATCTGAATTTTTGAGCTTTTCGTTCTCGTCTCCGAATGGGAACGTGTGAACATTCGGCCCGATTGTTCTTTCTTCCGCCGACATCTTGCAGATGTTTTAGACCTAATAGTTGAGGGCAGCTCCGTAAGAGCCAAGGCGATCAGTCACAATTCGAGTAGGTTTGATCCCTTGGTTTCTAAGGAGTTTGCGTAGTAAACGCGTGGCCGCTTTTGTGTTTCTTCTGCGTTGAACAACGACATCAAGAACAGTACCTTCATCATCAACGGCCCGCCAAAGATAAACCATCTTGCCATTTATCTTGGTATAGACTTCATCCAAATGCCAAACAGGTGAGGGAGGTTCTGATCGCGATTTTATTCGTTTTGCATATGTTGATCCAAACTTATCAACCCACCTTCGGACTGTTTCATAAGACACATCGACGCCGCGTTCGACCATAAGTTCTTTGACATCACGAAAACTCAGATTGAATCGGAAATAGAGCCTAACAGCTCGACGAATGATATCCGGATGGAAGCGATGGCGAGAGTAGATTGAGCTTTTCATCTCTAGGTCTTAGCAACTTCTCTGAAAGTTGGCATTAACGTGAAAAAGCCTGATTTAGAGCGTCAAATCGATAGCTTTGTGGAGCACTATAATCACGAACGTTACCACAAAAGCCTAAGCAACGTGACGCCTGCCGATGTCTACTTCGGCCGTGCCCAATCCATTTTAAACCGCAGAGAAAGGATCAAGGAAAAGACTATCGAACATCGACGCTTGCAATACCGCAAAGCTGTCGCTTAATATCAACCAAAGAGGTGAGCAAAGTCTCTCTTAGCCCGAACCGTAATCCGTGCCATTTTATATGACGACGGACAGAGTCGTGTTAGTAACTAAAATACATATTTGGTTGGTTGATTAAAGTACAAATTTACAGAAAATATCGACGATACAAAAGTGAGAATAAAAGTAGGAATGAAAAATATAATTTTGAAAAACTCAGTAAAAACAATTACTTAAAGGCGTTAATGGAGGCACCACCCGGAATCGAACCGGGGTACACGGATTTGCAA
>CAZJRU010000042.1:0-12388 GCA_964548315.1 uncultured Hellea sp. | reverse complement strand
CTTTTGCCTGACACCATATATTGAATCTTCTGGCGAGTTTAAGAACTGATTAAATGTGAAGGCGGCTGGCGGAGACGAAGGGATTCGAACCCTCGATACCCTTTTGAGGTATACTCCCTTAGCAGGGGAGCGCCTTCGACCACTCGGCCACGTCTCCGTTGGCGGGACTAGCGAATACGGCCCCTAAGAGCAAGCCTAAAGTCAGGACTTTATTTTGATAAGATTGTCCTTAAGAAATTATTTTCTCCCTCACCTCCAAATAACCAAACCTTAACCATAATTCGGCCCCATGCCCCCCTAACGGCTGTTTTTGTATCAATCTGGTACATAGTTTTTATCTAAAAAACGCGCCGCGTTTACGAGATATTCGTGGATTCCCCTTATAACTGTAAAAAAAATTAGGTGGATAATAATTCGATGCTGGATAAGAAAAATATTCAAGACAGCCATAGCCATGAAAAAACAGTAAAAACTGTCGCGCGTGCGGGTGATCGCAAACGTAAAACGGATGGCCGGCGTTTAGAGCAACTTGAAACCTATAGCGCAGCTATTAGGGCACCTGAAAAAGCGCCCAAAAAAGACAGACGCCGCAAGAGAAAAACCGTTGCGGACATTCAAGTTCCGCAAAAGCAACGTAACATGGGCGCCCTGCGCTTTGTTCTGCGGGTCTCAGATATATTTTGGATAACCACCATCATAGCCGTGGCCGTGTGGAACGCTTACATCGGGGTAAATAATAAGAACATCATCGCGCCAGTCGCGGCGGCCCTGCTGGGTATGAGCGTCTTTATTTCAATGTTGTTTTTAAACAAAGCGCATAAGTTCGCGCCCGCTGAAACATTATACCAACACATAAAAACCATATTAATAGCCTCATTTAGTGCGCTGGGCATTTGGTTGACAATCGCTTTGATTGTACGTCCGGATACGTTTTATCCCGACGCCCTCGCCAAAGCTGGATTAGGCGCTACGGCTGTCCTCGTTGTGTTGCACACGCTTTATCATACACAAATTAAACGCTTACACGCCAAACGCGCTCTTGCGCCAACCATCGTCATGTTGGGCGCAACCGAATCTGCCCGGCGAATTATTGAAGAAAATGCCAAGACTAAGGATCTTAATATCTTGGCGATTTTTGATGAGAGATTGGCTCGAGCGCCGCATAATATTCACGGCGTGCCCGTTATTGGCAAAATTAACGACTTACTCGATTGGGACCAACTTCCTTATATAAATCAGATAGTTGTGACCCTACCGAAAATCGCTCAGGCACGAAAAAAGGAATTTGTTGAGCAAATTAGATTGCTCCCTAATCGAATTGCCTTTGTTGTCGATGAATTTGAAGATTTAAACCATGTTCAGCAACGCCTAACGCAAATCGCCGAAGTCGGTATGTTAGATGTTTCAGGCAAACCTAAAAGCGGACGCCATGTTGCTATAAAACGTATCATGGATATGTCCATCGCTTCACTAGCGCTTGTATTGTTGTCCCCGATCTTGCTTGTAATTGGTCTTTTGATTAAAAAAGGAAGTCCTGGGCCTATATTGTTCAAACAGCCCCGTCACGGGTTTAACAACCGCGTTTTCGACGTTTATAAATTCAGGTCAATGCGCAATGACGCAGCAGACCTAAAAGCCGCGCAGCAAACCGTTGCAGGCGACGCCCGGGTTACAAAAATCGGCCGGATCATACGTAAAACCAGCATCGACGAGTTACCGCAACTTATCAATGTCATCAGAGGCGAAATGTCACTTGTGGGTCCGCGCCCACATGCCGTTGGCATGAGAACTGGAGAGACTGAAAGTTATAAGTTGGTCGAAGAATATGCCCATCGTCACAAGGTTAAACCTGGTATGACGGGTTGGGCCCAGATAAATGGATCAAGAGGTCCATTGCACAACGCGGCCGACGTCGAGCGCCGGGTGAAACTTGATATGGAATATATCGACCGTAGCGGCGCCATGTTTGACTTGGTCATTATGATTAAGACATTGCCTTGTTTACTCGGTGATAGCGAAAACATCAGATAAGTGATCTCTTTGACATCATATCTTAATCGTCAGGCCGACTATAATAAGGCGGCATCATGATTGGCCGCTCCATGCTGGCCTATATCCCGGTAAACTTCGCAAATTTACTTGTGAGTTTCGGGACCATTGTGATTTTAACACGCCTGTTAAATAGCGAAGAGTTTGGTCGATATGCGTTGGCTGTTGTCTCCATGCATTTCACCCACATGGCTCTCTTCACCTGGTTAGAAGCCGCCATGGCACGCTTTCAGGCCCGCGCGGAAAAAGAGAACGACGTCAATTCTCACTTGCGCACAATTTATAGCTACGCTGGTATAACCGCCCTCATGGGCATTAGCTTTATCATGGTAACCCTCGCCCTAATACCGTTGGAGCCAACGATGAAGCTCATTCTGGTTGCGGCCATGACAGCTACGACTATACAAATTTTCATGAATTTGGGCATGGAAGCTCACAAGGCGGCTCACCGTATTAAACGCTATAGCGTGGCCTACTCATCACAAACGATTTTCAGTTTTTCTGTCGGCATTTTGTTGATTCTATTCACACCGCTCAGAGAGGTCGCCCCCTTTATCGGCATTATGATAGGTCTTATTTTAGCCCTGATAATTGACCTCCCTTTCATGTTCAACAAGATGAAGGGCGGAGCGGTTCAGCATAAGAAAATAAAACACTACTTTAATTACGGCATGCCAATCTGTATCTCTCTTCTGCTCGCCTATGCGCTTAATTCGGCAGATATGTATATTATTGCCGGACTTATGGGAGAGTCGTCTGCGGGGCAGTATAACGCCGGATACAATCTTTCAAACAGAACAATTGAGATGATTTTCGTATGGGTTTCAATGGCGGTTACGCCAATTGCTATAACTAAGTTAGAGCAAGAAGGCTTAGAAAAATCTCGCATTGTCATGCGCGACTACGGCGCCACATTACTTTGGATAACGATGCCCGCCGCGACCGGTATTGCCCTTGTGTCAAATGAGCTGGGATTCGTGTTAGGCGAGTCTGTCCGAGAAGGCGCCGTGTCTATTATGCCTCTTATTGCCTTTGCTGGCGTTTTAAACGGTTTAATTAGTTACTACGCTCAGCGGTCTTTCATGCTGTCCGGTAAAACCATTATGTTTATGTGGGCTATGGTGCCTCCGGTGGTTTTAAACATCGCCTTGAATTTTTGGCTAATTCCTAAACTGGGTCTTATAGGAGCCGTCTACGCAACCTTAATCTCTTACACCCTTGGGTTTGTATTAGCGATGATTGTTGGCCGGCGATATTACCCCCTGCCCTTCCCTATTATCGGATTCTTAAAAATTGCTTTGTGTTGCTCAGCTATGGCCATCGTTATTAGGGCCATCAACATTCCATCTTCAACACCAGATTTCGTGGCGTTATTCATAAAAGCAGGCATTGGCGCGCTGACGTATATGCTTACTTCCCTTACGATAAATGCGGCTGACTGCCGGACCTATGTGCGTAAAATTTTGCATGACCGTCGGTTGCGTTCGAAGGCGGCGATATCATGAGCGCAAGCCTTAAACATATCAAAAGTATCAAACAGCTAGAGGTTAAGCCTAAGCTCTCGGTCTTAATTCCATTTTACAAAGACAACCCCTGTGACCTGCTAGAGGCCTTATTATCTCAAACAGGTGACACCGAAACTTGTGAAATTTTGATATATGATGACGGCTCCGAGGACCCGCTCTTAAATGCAAAGGTGAGCGCCATTGTTAAATCCGCGACAAGACAAGTCGAATTTCTCATTGCTGATAGGAATTTAGGCCGGTCAGCAGCCCGCAATGCCTTACAAGAAAACTCAAATGCAGATTGGGTTCTGTTCCTCGATGCCGATATGCGGCCCGAAACAAATCATTTTCTGCAAGATTATATTAATTTAATCGATACAGAGGTCGGCGAAATAATCTTTGGCGGATTTACGGTTCCTGAAGTTGCAGAAACGCCAGATCATGAGCTTCACCGGGCCCTCTCAGAGGTCTCAGACTGTATAACCTTGGCCGCGCGTCAAGCCGCCGGACCACAATTCGTGGCCTCGTCAAATCTGTGCGTGCGCAAAGACATTCTCCTCCAAGAAGGATTTGATAATAATTTTAAAGGATGGGGCTGGGAAGATAGCGAATGGGCGGCCCGCGTTGCAAAACGGTTCTCTTTAATTCATGCAGATATCCCTGCCTTGCATCTCGGGCTTGAGAGTACTGAAACGCTGTTAAGACGGTTTCGCACAAGCGGACCCAATTATGTCCTGTTCACAGAAAAACATCCTGACCTAGCAAAGACATTAAGCCTCTTTAAGATATCTCAGAAACTTCGCAAAATTCCGGGGCAAAAAGTCATGCGGCCTTTTCTCAAAACAGCTGTTTCGCAAAATGTACTCCCGATTAAACTTCGTTTAATGGCCTTAAAAATGTGGCGCGCAAGTTGGTATGCTCAAGCCTTTTCAGATGAGGCTGTGTCATGAATATTTATGCCCCCAGCCGATCCTTTCCAGCCAAGGTCAACCGCGCCGTCATGCCCTTTAGGCTAAAACGCAATCTAAATATAAATTTAGATAGGCCCTTAATTAGTTTTACCTTTGATGATTGCCCTAAGTCTGTTGTTGATGATGCTCTGCCTGTACTCGAAAAATATGGTTGGCAATCCTCCATATATATGGCCATGGGGCTCTGCGGTACAACAAATCATCTTGGGCTACATATGTCTGAAAGCGATGTCGTCGCAGCATATAAATCGGGACACGAAATTGCGGATCATACATTTGATCATATAGATGCCACGACGGTTTCGCCCGAGCTTTTTAGCGCAAATATCGAAAAAAATCAGGCGCGTATGAACGCGCTCGGTTTGCCGCCAAGTCAAACCTTTGCCTACCCCTTTGGCCAATTGGATGCAGGCTCCAAGCGTGTCGTCCACCGCAAATTTAAAGGCGCGCGCGGGATTAAAAGCCGTATTCACCGCACCAGTGCCGATTTAAACCAACTTAATTCAAACCGACTTTACTCAGGACAAAGCTTTCAAGATTTGATGCGAGATATTACTAAACTGACGGAAAATCCTGGCTGGTTAACAATCTTTACGCATGATGTCCGAGACAACCCGAGTGATTTCGGCTGTACGGTTGACGAGTTTAAAGCCGTGGTTGAGGCCGTCAAAAATATAGATGCAGACGTTATGACCGTTATCGATGCTATTAATGTCTTGGAGGGGAAAGATGGCTGATTGGAACGAAGGGGTATCCATAGTTATTCCCACTTACAAACGACCAGACGGCATAAAGGACGCGCTTGAGAGCTTGAAAGGTCAACAAGCTGGAGACAGAGCTTTGGAAATAGTCGTCGCTGATAATGACCCTAAGGCCAGTGCCAAAGATTTTGTTCTAGGGTTTGCTAAAACTTCAAATATTGAGATTATTTACAAACATGTACCCCAGCCTGGCGTCTCAAATGCACGTAACGGCGCCCTAAGCGTCGCCCGCGGCCGTTTTATTGCCTTCCTCGATGATGACATGAAAGCTTTGCCTGGCTGGCTTGATGAGCTTGTAAAGGCGTCTCTAAAATATAAGGCTGGGATCACATTTGGGCCCGCGATTGCGGTCATGCCAAATAAAAACGACCCCTTAAACCCTTATATGGAACCATTCTTCTCACGCATTGCTGATGCGCCGGAAGGCTATATTACCAAGTGTTTGGGAACCGGCGGATGTTTACTCGATCTATCACTTTGCAGTATGCCCTCCCCGGCCTTCGATCCCATCCACAATGAAACAGGGGGAGAAGACGACGCCCTGTTCCATCATCTAACAAATAAAGGCGCCAAGGTGGCGTGGGCAATTAAAGCGGAAAGTTATGAAATCGTTCCTCTATCGCGGGCAACACCTGAGTATATGTGGAAACGTAATTTTGCCTTTGGGCAAGGCCCGACCCAGGAGCAAGCTGACAAAGGTCTTGCGGGACTTGGCGGAATAATCAAATGGATGTGCGTCGGTTTCTTTCAATTTTTTATATTCTCACCCGCTTATCTTGTTCTAAAATTGCTTGATAAACCCGCCTATATTCATTTTCAGAATAGAACAGCGCAAGCGCTTGGAAAAATTTTCTGGTGGAATAACTTCAAGCAAAAACTATACGGCGTGAACGCGACGACCAGCATCGCGTAACAGGTCACTTTTTGATAAATGTCGGTATAACTTGCGTGAAGTAATTTTCTCGAGGCTTATTGCGCCAATAGGGTTTTTCAAAGGCAAATAACTTGGCAATTGTTGCTACAAATATAACCCAACTAAAATCGTTTTGTTGCAGCAGCGCACTTTCTGACAATGAGAAAATGAAGAAAACGGCCAAAACGAGAATGACCCAATAGGTCTCAACGCCGCCGCGGCGAATTCTCTGAAAGGCGAGTATACTTGACCAAAAAAACAACATAGCCATGGATAAAACCCCAAGCAGTCCAACGGAGAGCCACGTTTCTATCCATCCATTATGCGCCGTTGGAATTCCCCATTCCAATTGAAGTCTAACATAATATGAGGGACCGAGCTGTTCGACCCAATAAACGCCATAGCCAAATCCAAGCCAGGGCTTTTCTCTAATACTCCGAAATAGAGCATCCCAAATATCGGTTCGACCCGTCAGCGTCGTATCCTTACCAATCGCGCCCAATAAGACCTCAGGAATTAATATGGCCATCGCCATAAATGCGGCCACTCCAGCAATAAAGAAATAGGCGACTGGTATTCTTAAAAATGGAAACCGCCGGAACACTCTTATAACTAAAAACAATCCAATCGCCAGAGCACAGGCCAATAAAGACGTTTTGGATGTCGAGAGCAGCACCAAAGCAAAACATAATAAGCCTAATGGAACCCAGCACCACGCCCGGTCTGGACGCATCGCGAAAGCGCACATCATAACGACGAAGCCCCGTGTCATCTGAGATCCCAGATAATTTTTCTGAACCCAAGGCCCGCGCCACGCCCCGACATGAAGTTCTGTGTGTTTGGCCCGTACAGGATCTATAATACCGTGCAGTACGGTGAATATTGCCAAAATCCCAAAGACGAGCGCAAGGCGCTGTACCATGCCATTCCAATCATACCTTGCTGCAATCACAAGGCCAAAAACTGTTGTCATGACCAGAGCGACAGAGCGGCGCATTGTGATCGCCGGGTCAATAGACCAAATTACCGAAATGCCGCAAATCATGACGCAGACAACAAGCATCATATTAAAGACAGACATACGTATGAATTGGGGGAAACAGCGCAGCGCCAGCAACCCAATCCCAACATAAATCGGATACCATAATAGGCGCGCCATAGGAAAATCGCGCTCAAGGTCATTTAAATCTGTAAAAAGTATACCGCCCACGGCCCCAGTAAAATAGAGCATCAGAATAATATACAGGGTACTTTCAAAACCTGAGAAAAGGGACTTTACTGCAAAATCCCGCTGGGCAGCGCTTCCCTCAGAATGAATAGTTGAGACCACGGTACAATCTTACCTTATACCTCAGATGGGTAATTCGGGTCTGAGTTAATCGCTCCGGCTTGAATTTGACCCGTCAAATAAGGATTATCTAACTGTAAGGCTGCAGAGCCATCTGTATAAGCCATTGCCGTATTATCAGCATAAGCCTGTCCATTATCGACATACTGTCCGTTATCGACATAAGCTTGCGGTGTTTGCAGCATCTGAGCATTTTGAACATAAGTTTCTTGTTGTGGCTGAGCATAGTCTTGCTGGGCATATGGAGCTTGTTGAGCATATTGCCCTTGATCACCCGCCTGGTATTCACCCGCCTGGTATTCGGCTGCCTGATAAGGCGCATAACTTTCATATTGCGCGGCGGCAGGTTGGGCCGCAGGCATATAAGGGTCTGCCCAAGGCGTTGCCGGCGCAACAGGTTCAGGAACTTGACCTCCAATACCCGCATACCCGGCCCCTGCTCCGGCCATCGCGGCCCGATTTGTAGGTCCAGGATTGACGTATAGTTTGGGATCAAGGAAGACCTTCAGCAGAGCCATCATGAAGAGCGTAAAGCCCCATGCCACAGTGGCTAAGAGAAACATGACGATCCGCATATTGCGGCCTTTGATCGGATATTTCGCATAGGAAATAATTCGAATATTTTCGCTATTTGCTTCTGCTTGCTCTTGATTGATTAGAGCTTCTTGCTCTTTAGAGTTATAAGTATCCAAACGCGTCGAGAGCGTATCTCTTTCCCTTAAAAGGTTCTGATAGCTAGGGTTTAGTGACATCAGACGCCGAACTTTCGAATCTGCGCCGTCAAGCTGTCGCTGTAAGGTAAATTCTTTTTCGCGGTAACTATCCGCTGAAGCTTGCAAAGTATTTCTTTGCGTGACGAGCTCTTGAAAAACAGGGTTTGGCCCAACGCGTCTGCCGCCTGCTGCCCTGCCCCCATTTGATGTCTGCAGAGACTTTAGCTCCCGCAGTTCAGTTTGCTTCTGCCGCACGGGGTTACTTGTTGGCAAATATCTTGCGAGTAATTGCTTAAGTTCTAGCTCGGCCTGTGCCACGCGTTGTGACGCTCTGTCGTCAATGAAAAGATCTATACTCTGATCCGTCCCCCGCAATTGACCTTCCACAGTGCTGAGTGCTGTTTCGGTTTCAGCGATTTCTGCGCGCAGTAAATTTAATGCCGCTCTTAATTCTTCGGTCCGTTCGCGGGCACCGTCCTGTTCAGACATAAAGTCGGAGATATTATTGCCGCCCAAAAATCTGGCAATCGCGCGCTCATTTGATTTCAGCTGATCTTCCGTTGCTTTGCGGCGCTCTTTAATAATGTCGCCCGACCCTTCAACAAAAATCTGACGGCGATAAGACATATAAGCATCAATAAAGGCATTTAGGGTTTTGACGGCGACCTCGCCGTTCTCATGTTTGTAAACCAAATCAACGACTGAGGATTTAGGACGCGGGATGACAACAAAAGAGTCTCCCACCTCTTTACGAAGCTCCATATAAGCCTCTTGGCGTTCATCCTCGTTTTTAGCTTTGGCGATGGCCGCGAAAGCCTCTTTGGCAAAAAGCTTTTTATCTTCTTGCGTCGCTGTCATTTCCCCGATCACCTGGTCGATGATTTCAGAATTTTTGATAATCCCAACTTCATTAAGGACAATCGTATCTGGCGTTAGCTGAAGTCCGACTTGGTTATTTTGACCGGTTGCGGATTGATAAACATATTCATCACCGAGCTGTACCAGAACGCGGCCTTCGCCCGTATAGACTCTTTTGAAGTCTTTGGTCGCAAACCACGCCAAAATCATTCCCAGTACTAGCAGTGGCAGTAGCCAGCGCAATTGACGTCCAAAGGATTTGAACATTTCCGCCAAACGGATATTGGGCATGCCATTGGCATAATCCCCAACTGTCAAATCGCCAAACCCTGACCCTTGTGAGTAGTTGGTATAATTACCTCCCCCACCAGAACCGGTATTTGGATGCTTTCGGCGCATATTAGCCATGAGATATCCTCGTTAACGAATCCGTTAACGCACAAGACCCTCTAAAATTTAACAATTCCTTATCCATTCTTGTTAACACTTGAAAAAAACCGAAAAACATCCGCATTGAGGCAGATTTCATGGAAAAACATAGAAAATCATCGATATTATCAGGAATTATGGGGGGTATAGCGCTTATTTTCCTGACTGATTCGTCCGCATTTGCGCAAAGTCGGTACGGAAAAACGAATCAAAACGTGATAAAAGCTGTTAACCATACCCCGTTTGGCGTTAACCATAACCACCCCGGCGTTAAATTTAATCGAGGCCTCATTAACCATAATCCGATTTATAAGCAGGCTGGTTTTCCTGAGCCACCTAAAAAATATAAAGGTTTTTTGGAGCGCCTTAGAGATGAAAAGCATATCGCCTACCAAAGACGCGCCCCCCACCCTGGCCCCGGTATGTTTCAACAATGGATCAATTGGGAACCTGAATATCAACTCCACCCTGGGGATCAGCTAGATATTGTTGTCTCAAGCGCGCCTGAATTATCCCGGACATTAACTGTCGGTCCAGATGGCCGTGTTGTGATGCCGATGAGCCGCCCGATTATGGCCGCCGGTCGTACCTTTCAACAGATTCAAAGGGAGCTATCTGCCGAACTCGCGACCCAGCTTAGAGACCCGACAATAGCCGTAACGCCGCGGGCCTATGCGCCTGAACAAATATATGTCGGCGGACAAGTGGGGCAGCCAGGAACTTATACGCTTCCCGGACGCATCGGCGCTCTAGAAGGTTTGCTTATGGCGGGCGGCATGCGGCCAACAGCCAGGGCACGCAGCGTAGCGATCCTACGCCGAGCACCAAATGGCGGCATGATGATGAGAACCGTAAATATTCGAAACGGTCTTCTTAATATTCGGGAATATGATGATAATATGCAGCTTCGACGCGGCGATATTATCTTTGTGCCTCAGTCAAATATCGCAGAAGTCGGCACTTGGGTGCAAAACTTCCGTAATACCTTACCCGTTGACTTCAACTTAAGTTACCAATTTGGTAGTAATAATGGCGGAACAACGGTGATCTCACCGTAATCAGCTCATCAAAGGGCTTAAGCTTAAGGCTTAAGCCACTTCTCTTTTTTCGGATTCTATCAAGTCACGGTTTTCAGCGAGCCATCCGCGCGCTGCTTTTTGCGCCATCGTCAATTCTTCAACGCTCATTTCAGCTTTGATTTCATCACGATAGGCTTTTGCTGGGAGTGAGCCCATCAAGGCGGCCAAGTTAAACCACTTATGCGCTTCGATAAAATCGACCCCGCGGTCTTCTAGCTCTGTCGAATACATCAATCCTAATCGGAACAGATCTTCTACTTTTGCACCAGCCACAATCGCGGCCTCCGCTTCTTGTACTTCCACTTCAGTAAAGGCCATGGCCTCCCCCTATATTCACCTAACACCTTCGGCAGCTCTTGCTAACGAAGTTAGCGACTGGGCGAAAATTAGCTTCGTCCTCAGCGCTTAAGATGAAACCTGACGTGGCCAGATAAATATAAGGTTAAAAAATACAAAGATTAATCAAGTTTTATCTGTCTTAAAACAAGTAAACACACATTAATATCAAGTTTAAATTCGGTTAAATTTAGATTACACAATCAACTATACTTATAAATTTGAAGTATAAATGATGCACGTTTCAAATAAAGCACGAGTATAAAATCAGAAAATTAGCCAATTTATTTTTAAAATAAGTGCACATAAATGTCATTTTTTTCAAAATGGCACATATCTTTTATCTAAAACATGAGACCAAAGCCTCTTACTTATAGAATTTCACGCTCTCATTTAGGCTTGCGCGATCCGCATAGAGGCTATTTACAGGCGCGTCGGGATTAGCATAGCCCAATGACATGCCCACCAAGACTTCATCCTCTTCAGCGATATCTAAATGATCGTGACACACGCTGTGCCAGTTACGCCACCATCCCTGCGGGGCCGTATGCAGTCCGGCTTCTCGGGCAAGCAACATCAAAGACTGGACATATATGCCCACATCGAGATGTTGCGGCATTTCTAAGCGCTTATCCCCTGTGATGATTATGCCCACGGGAGCTTCGAAAAACTTGATATTTTGCATCAGCCACATCAAACGGCCCATTTTATTATCTTTTTCAATCCCAATCAGCCCATACATATCTTCTCCGAGCTTATAGCGCCAAGAGCGCTGAGGTTCCCATAAGGGGCTGGGATAAGCTTGATAGGTGGGAACGTCCGTTTTGCCCGCCTGAGCCCGGGCCAAAGCGTCCTTTTTAAACGTTTCAAGTTTATCATCTGTCATAACATGGACATGCCAGGGCTGTAAATTGCCGCCAGAGGCTGTGCGCTGCGCGGTGGTAAATAGGGATTGAAGCATGTCTTCGGGAACGGGTGTATCCAAAAAATCTCTTACGGTGATACGTGTGTTTAGCGCGTCCGTGACAGATGGCGACTTACCGATATTTAAAGACATATCTTACTCTCATTTGGTTTTATTTTTTTGTGACGGCCTTTATCACCATAATCAAGACGTAATCAGCGATACTCACCGCCAGCCCCAACAAAACCGCCATACCGATATTGTTTGTTTTTTTAAAGGTCAAAAACCCGACC
This sequence comes from uncultured Hellea sp., assembly GCA_964548315.1. Taxonomy (GTDB): domain Bacteria; phylum Pseudomonadota; class Alphaproteobacteria; order Caulobacterales; family Maricaulaceae; genus Hellea. The sequence continues at coordinate 229 of CAZJRU010000042.1, read as the reverse complement.
CCAAAGCCGATAATCAGCGCGCCAAACAAAGGGCCTTCTTGCAGTTTCACTGCCCGGCCTTTTTCATCACGATAATCAGGAGGTAATAATCAAGAACTGCGATAATACCGGCTATTAAAGCGGATAGCCCCAACCCAAGACCCGCAACTTTATAAAGCGCGGCAAAAATCACGACAAAAAAGACAAGCGGACCTATAATCTTAAGCTTATTAAATAAGGCTTGGTTACT
>CAZJRU010000041.1:0-12623 GCA_964548315.1 uncultured Hellea sp. | reverse complement strand
CAATTCATGTGGAATAAATTTCAAACTAATCAAGACGGGAATATTGCAATTAGTTTTGCTGTGACCCTGTTTATTTTATTGCTGGCGATTGGCGCCTCGGTTGATAATTCTAACCTATATAAAACGCGGGCGAAGTTACAAAGTTTCGCCGATATGGGCGTTCTGGCCGCGGCTTCATCAGGACTGCAGACTCAAGCTGAGCTAGAGGAGGTGGCGCGAATAATTGTTGAGAGTAACAATTCACAGAGTGACTTAAATATAACAACCTCACTCGAAATCCTGCCAGATAATTCTGTGAGAGTGAATGTCGCGGCCGTGCAACCTTTGATAATTATGGATTTATTTAGGCATGACGCGGTAAATATGATGGCCTCTGCGGATGCGCCGCCAAAAGGAACCTCGCCGCTAAACCTAGCCTTAGTTTTAGACACAACGCAGTCAATGAGCGGGTCAAAGATAACCGCGCTTCGAATGGCCGCCAATGATCTCATTGATACATTGGATAACCAGGATGATAAGGTGCAAGTTAGCGTGGTTCCTTTTGCAAGATATACACGTATCTCTCGGGCCTTTGATAATGAACCTTGGCTTGAAATCGCGCCTGATGTGTTGGATTGCTTCCCAACGATTGATAGAGATCTATCTGTAAACTGTTTGGATGACCCAGTCTTTGATGAAAATGAGGAGCTGGACTATCAATGCGATATTTTTGTTGAAAGGGAAGAGTGCGTAGAACTCTCCTATGATGGTTGTGTGACGTCGCGGCACAGACCCGATCACCTGCTTGCAGATTTTACGAATGGTCGCCGGTTACAAGGTTATGCAGCGGGCGGTAGTTGCAGTACGGAAATTCAGCCCTTAACAACAAATATGGATGAGGCGAGAAATGCGATTGATGCGATTTTCCCCGAGGGCCAAACTTATATGCCGGCGGGCTTGATTTGGGGATGGCGAAGCCTCTCACCAAATGCGCCTTTGACAGAGGCGAACACAGCTGATTTTAATGAACGTAAAAGCGTTCTTGTTTTAATGAGCGATGGCGCAAACACGCAATCTCTTTCTGGGCCATCCAATCCGTTCGGAGTGAATGGTCTATATCATTGGAACACGGATGTTGAGGATGCGAATACTGTCACATCGGCCTTATGCGAAAATATTAAAAATGAAAATATTTTAGTCTATTCAATCGCCTTTGAAGTCACGGACGCGGATACACTCAATCTTTTGCAAAATTGCGCCAATAATCCCTCGCAATTTTATACAGCCGCAAATGCGAGTCAGCTTAGCAATGCCTTTGAGGATATCGGAGAAGAGCTCGCGGCTGTTCGCCTGAGTAATTAAATATCGTAGGTATTTCCGTAAAAAAAAGCGGACCCGAAAGCCCGCTTTTAAACTTTGTAGATAATTAGGATTAATCCTTTGCGAGCTCACCCGCCTGTTTAACCCATTCATCGCGCTCAATGCGGCCAGGGAAAGAGTCGATAATTTTGTCGACCATTTCGATGTCTTTGGCTTTCCAAGCCGCGATTTGGCGGAAGTAATAGACACCCTTATTATTCAAATCCCCTTCAAACTTGGGACCAATACCTTTGATCTTCTTAAGATCATCGGGGTCTCCGTCTGTTGGACCATCTGTATAAAGAACCTTTGGCTTAGGCTTCGTTGCCTTAGGTTTAGGCTCAGGTTCAGGTTTAGGTTTCGCTTTAGGTGCGGGTTTGGCCACAGCGGGCTTTGGCGCGCCGCCGGCAACAGTATGCGGGGCTGAGGCGTGCTTTTTGGCGGTTTCGACCAAAGCTTTAAACGCTTCTGGCTCGTTACCGGCCATATCGGCAAGGACTTTACGGTCTAGGTTAATGCCGGCTTTGTTCAAGCCGTCCATGAAACGACCATATGTCATGCCGTGAAGGCGGGCAGCCGCGTTAATACGCTGAATCCAAAGGGCACGAAATTGGCGCTTCTTAAGCTTACGGCCAATATATGCATATTGTCCGGCCTTCTCGACCGCTTGATTAGCGATGCGGAATGTATTCTTACGACGGCCTCGATAACCTTTGGCTGCGTCGATAACTTTTTTGTGGCGGGCGTGTTTCGTAACACCGCGTTTTACACGTGACATAACTCGCTCCTATTTCTTTTTCTTGCCATTGGGCAGGTATGTTTTCTTAATGACCTTGGCGTCCTGCTTGGCTAGGACGGTTGTCCCGCGTAATTTACGGATTTGGTCATTGGTACGCTTGATCATACCGTGGCGTTTGCCAGCTTGTCCGGCTTTCACCTTACCGCTAGCCGTCAATTTAAAGCGCTTTTTAGCGCCTGACTTGGTCTTCATTTTGGGCATTTCGGTCTCCTAAATATGCCGCCCGCCTAGACCTAGGTGGGTAGCTGCCTTTTGAGCGAATAGGCATGCCTTTAGCCTAAAGCGCTGCTCCCTAAACTCAGGGATGCGGGCTTATAGCGAGGAGTCAGATGATTGCAAGGGGTAAGTCGTTTTAGTTTTGCTTGTTATTAGAGCTGCTAGGCGGTTTTAACCCGCTTAAAGCCCGATGCTTTGATAATGCAGCGCGATGTCTGTAATGGCTTTATAAAAGGCGGATGTGCGCATATCTTCCAGCTCAGGGTTTTCTTCTAGGGTTAATTTAATCGCCTTGTAGCCCGCCCGCATGGTGTCATCCAATCCGGCTCGAACAAGATCAATTTCGAGCGCGCCTTCAATGAAATCGTCTTTGAAGTTTTTCGTGAAGTTAAGATTGCCTTGATCTTCGAGGGCCTGAATGAGACTACGGTTTTTGGCTTCTTCGTTACGGCGCTGCAAACGACCAAACCTAATATGGCCTATATTTTTGACCCATTCGAAATAAGAGACCGTCACGCCGCCGGCATTGGCATACATATCGGGAATGATGAAAACACCTTTATCCCGTAATATCTTGTCCGCTTTAGCGGTCACGGGCCCATTGGCGGCTTCGATAATTAATTTGGTTTTTATGGAATGGGCATTGTCCATATGGATGACGCCTTCAAGCGCCGCCGGGATGAGAATATCGCAGCTGTCACAAATGGCTTCAGGATCGGGGTCGGTCACGCTCCCGCCCTTAAAATCAGCGAGGGGCTCCCCGGACAACATATGCTGCTTGAGCTCTTCAATATTGATGCCTTTGGAATTTCTGACAACGCCGCCGCGTTCAATTACGGTAATAATCTTTGCGCCGTCTTCTTCTGATAAGAATTTTGCGGTGTGATATCCGACATTCCCTAGGCCTTGGACGACGATTTTTTTGCCGTCGAGCTCGCCGCGTAGACCTGCTTTTTTCTTATCATCGGGATGACGGAAAAATTCACGTAAGGCATATTGAACGCCGCGGCCAGTCGCTTCTACCCGGCCATAAATGCCGCCCAGATGAACCGGTTTTCCTGTCACGCAGGCAATATTATTAATGTCAGTATTATTCAGGCGCCGATATTCATCCATCATCCAAGCCATTTCGCGCTCGCCCGTGCCCATATCTGGAGCCGGAACGTTGAGCGAGGGATGAATGAGATCACGGCGCGCAAGTTCAAAGGTGAAGCGCCGCGTGATCCGCTCAAGCTCATCTTCAGACCAATCTTTCGGGCTCAGGCAAAGCCCGCCTTTTGACCCCCCAAAAGGGACATGAACCAGAGCGGTTTTATAGGTCATCAAAGCGGCTAAGGCTTCGACTTCATCCTGGTTAACATGGGGCGAGTAACGAATGCCGCCTTTAACAGGTTCCAGGTGCTCGGAATGCACGGATCGGTATCCGGTAAAGGTGTGAACATCCCCGCGAAGTTTCACGCCGAACCTGACAATATAGGTGGCGTTACAGACGCGTATTTTCTCGATTAATTTGGGCGAGATGTCCATAAAGCTGGCGGCTCTATTGAACATTAAATCTACACTATCTCTGAAGTTAAGCTCATTCGCGGATGATATGCTCATCTGGGTCTCCTAAGGGGTTATGCGCCGATATCTCTTTTAAGGTGGAAAAACATTCCAATTTTTAGGTTATACCGCACAAATCTTTGTGAGGATGGCTTGATATTCACATTCATTGTGAATGTTAAAAACTTGGTTAACGCCGCTTTAATCTCATATTAGACTATTGGGTTATACTGTCCTCTTAAATTTAGAGGACTGATTATGGCCGAACCATTTAATCCAGAGGCTTTTCGCCAACAAATGACGCAAAATCAAACAGGCGGGATACCTAGCCACCCTTCGCCTCAAGTGCCAGTTGCGCCTCAAATGCCGTCTGCGGTTACGATGCCGCTGCCTGTGCAAGCTTATCCGGCCGAGCTTGCCCCTCCGCCCCCGCCTAACCCGCATAGAGCGATGCCTCAATACCCTCAAAACCAAGCGCAGTCCGCGCCATACGGCGCGCCCGCGCAGCAGGGTTATCCGCAAGCGGGTCAATATCAGCAACCACCCCAAGCGGCTCAGTATCAACCAGCTATGCAGCCTCAAGGTCTACACAGCCTTCAACCAGCGCCTGTTCAAGGACAATCCATGGAGGCTAAAAAAGGGCTATTTAAACGCACCAAGCTCAAGGGTCTTCCAGAGCACCTTCCAAACGCGGGTGCCTTTGAGAAAAAGATGAAATCACCTTTATTGGGATTTGCCGGCGGCTTAGTTTTAGGCGTTCTTGGAACTATAGGTGCGATAATGATGTTCTCTGGCGAAGAACCTCAACGCGCAACTGTGACGGCGTCTGAGTTTGGACCAGCGGGGGCCGAGCAGACGCCTCATGCCGCCTTAACGGATAAGATGCTTTTGGATAGCCAAGCAGGCCAAGGTAAACAGCCTTAACTTGAAATACACTTAAGTATTGCGGCCGGCTTTGCGGTCGCGTGCTTTTAAGAGACGTAGGCGAAGGGCGTTGATTTTGATGAATCCGCCCGCATCGGCCTGATCATAAACATCGTCTTCCTCAAAGGTCACATGTTCTTGCGAGTAGAGTGAGTATGGCGATTTACGTCCGACAATATCTACATTGCCCTTATAAAGCTTCAGCCGCACAGTTCCTGTGACCAGCTCTTGGCTCTTATCAACCGCCGCTTGGATCATTTCACGTTCGGGCGAATACCAATAACCATTATACACAAGCTCAGCATATTTTGGCATGAGCTCGTCCTTGAGATGCATCGCGCCTTTATCCATCGTGATTTGCTCAATGCCGCGATGCGCCATTAGCAAAATTGTTCCGCCCGGCGTTTCGTAAATGCCGCGCGATTTCATACCGACAAAGCGGTTCTCTAAAAGGTCAAGACGGCCAATACCGTTAGCTCCGCCAAGCTCATTTAGTTTCGTTAGCAGCGTTGCGGGTGACATTGCCTTGCCGTCAATAGAGACAGCATCCCCTTGTTCAAACCCAACCTCGATATAGGTTGATTTATCGGGCGCCTCTTCTGGGCTTACGGTGCGCTGATAAACAAATTCGGGCGCTTCTTCATTCGGGTCCTCAAGGGCTTTGCCTTCAGATGAGGTATGGAGCAGATTTGCATCAACAGAGAAGGGAGCTTCGCCGCGTTTGTCTGTGGCAATTTCAATATTATGTTTCTCAGCATACTCAATAAGTTTTGTGCGCGAGTTCAAATCCCATTCTCGCCAAGGCGCGATGACTTTGATGTCTGGGTCTAAGGCGTAGTAGCCAAGCTCAAACCGGACTTGATCATTACCTTTACCCGTTGCGCCGTGACAGACTGCGTCAGCGCCGACCATATGAGCGATTTCAATTTGGCGCTTAGAGATGAGCGGGCGTGCGATGGATGTCCCGAGGAGATATAGCCCTTCATAAAGCGCGTTGGCGCGAAACATAGGAAAAACAAAATCGCGAACGAATTCTTCGCGTAGGTCATCAATAAAAATTTCTTTGACGCCGCAAGCTTCGGCTTTACGGCGAGCAGGTTCAAGCTCTTCGCCTTGTCCAAGGTCGGCGGTAAAAGTGACGACTTCGCAGCCTTTTTCTTCTTGTAGCCATTTTAAGATGATTGATGTATCTAACCCGCCGGAATAAGCGAGGACGACTTTTTTAGGTTTAGCCATTGTGAGCACTCCAAAATTACCTCGCGGCTATACAGCAAAAAGATTTACAAAAGATAGTTTTTTGGCGTAACAAAGCTATTAAATGACGGGGACTAATGTGAGAGAGAGATTTCAAATTTTAATGCGCATGGTGGTGACGCTGTGTTGCGCCGTCTTATGTCTAGCCATCCAGCCCGCTTATGCGCAAACAGCGCAGGCTGACCCTTCCAAGGCAGAAATAAGCGAAGAGACTACGCAAGCCCTAGCGCAGGGAACAAACACGGCGCTTTCAGAATCTAACTTAGGTACAGTGGCCCAGCCGCAAACGATCGACATGGATGATCCTGCGCTCATAGAGGCATTAGAGGCGCGGCAGAAAGCAGACCGCGCCATAGCGGAGGCGGTTGCCGCGCAAAAAAAGAATCAGGAGAGTCAAAATTCTGATCTCGGCGAATTGCCCGCAAAGAAAAGCCTGATTCCAACCTCGGCTGAAGATGTCAAAATTTTGGGTAAGAAAATTCTCGATAAAGTCATTGAATTACTCACCAGTATTCCATTTTTGGCGCAAATCGGCGCGATCGTCATGGCATATTTATTAGCGCCGCTCATTGCCGGCATTTTACGTAAAAAGGTTTTTCTGTTCAATCAAGTGCCCGGACAAGACGTGAAATTAAAAATTGTCCGTGATTATGTTTATCGATCACGGGAGTTTCTCAAGGCGGTCATGTTGGTCGCGCTTTTGGCTTTATTCGCGATTGTGGTGAAGTCCGTTCCTGCGGCTGGACAAGATTGGCTTGTTAAGCTCGCACAAGGCTTAGCGGTTGTTTTCTTACTTTATAAGGCGATCAAAACCTTCATTCCAAATGAGCTTGTTAGAAAGCTCGCGACTTGGATTGTCATACCGCTCGCTGTCTTGGGCGTTTTTGGTTATTTTGACGATTTGACCGGACTCTTAAAAAGCGCGGAATTGATGCGAATGGGGGATACGCCAATCACCCTGATGACGGTTGTGCAATTAGCCATATTTGGGACAATCTTCTTCAAGCTCGGCGGCATTTTAAATAATAAAGGCCAAACGGCCATTCGTTCCCAGGAGTCTTTGGATAGCAGCACGGTTGAGGTTGTTTCAAAAATTTTCCAGATATTACTATTTGGTCTCATCTTCATTCTTGTCATGGGCGCGGCGAAAGTCCCCATGTCTGGCCTTGTGATGATTTTCTCAGCCCTATCATTGGGGATTGGGCTGGGCCTACAGCCTGTCGCGGCAAATTTTGTTTCGGGCATGATTATTCTTTTTGACCGCTCTGTACGCGTTGGTGATTTTGTCTCGCTTGAGGATGGGCGCGAAGGCTTTGTTGAGGCGATTAATATGCGCTCAACAACTGTTGAGACCACAGACGGTAAAGATATCATGGTGCCCAATACTACATTTATTGAAAACGCTTATGAAAACTGGACGCATAAGGATCCGCGCCAAAGATATGAGGTCTATTTCACGGTTCCATATGATACAGATATCGATCTGCTTGAAGATATTGTCATTCCTGAAATATCAAATCACCCCAGCGTTTTGCAAGAACCAGAAGAACCTGATTTGGAGTTAAGGGAATTTGGGCCATCAGGCATAAATTTTGCGATTGAATTTTGGTGTTCTGGCATTGATGACGGGCCCAATAAATTCACCTCGGATCTTAACTTTTCTGTCTGGCGTATTCTGAAAAAGAACAATATCAGAATGCCGCTGCCGCAAACCGAAGTGCGGATGTTAAAATAGTTCGCAAACATGTCTCCTTCTACACCTGACTATGGGGCGATTGCCCGCGAGCTATTTTCACAGGCGCCAAAGACGACCAATTTCAACCGCTTGCGCAAACGCTTAAAACGGCAAGTCGGCGACACGATGCGGCGCTATGCGATGGTGAAGCGGCCAAGCGCAGAGCAAACTCCGCGCTGGCTCGTTTGTTTGTCTGGGGGAAAAGACAGCTATGCCTTGCTCGGTATATTATTAGACTTAAAGGCGCATGGTGATTTGCCCGTTGATATTCTGGCCTGTAATCTTGATCAGCGCCAACCGGGCTTTCCCGCTGAAACGCTGCCAAATTGGTTTGAGTCTTTCGCCGTGCCTTACCGCATAGAGACGCAAGACACATATTCTATTGTCACAGAAAAAATTCCTGAGGGTAAAACCTTCTGCTCGCTATGCTCACGTTTGCGCAGAGGAATCCTTTACCGCGTGGCGCGCGAAGAAGGGTGCGAGGCGATTGTTCTAGGGCACCACCGCGAAGATTCTTTGGCTACTTTCATGATGAATATAACCAAGGGCGGGCGTTTGGCCGCGATGCCCGGAAAGCTCTTAAATGATGCGGGGGATGTCACCGTATTGAGGCCATTGATTGAGACGGCGGAAAGCGACCTTGCGCGCTATACGGCTGGGCTGGGCTGTCCTATCATTCCTTGTAATTTGTGCGGATCACAAGATGGCCTGCAAAGACAGCTTATGGCCAAGCGTTTAAATGAGTGGGAAAGCCAGTCACCTGGGACAAAATCAACAATGCTGCGGGCATTATCCCATGTGCGCCCCTCGCATTTATTAGACGAAGCCTTGTTTGATTTTGAGGGGCTTACCCCGCAAGGGCAAGATGCTGATGTCCCTTAAGGGGCTTTTACCAACCGCCTCCTCCGCCTCCGCCGCCTCCGCCGCCAGAAAACCCGCCGCCGCCGCCTCCAGATGAGCTAGAACTTCGCGGCATTGCGCTGGAGACGCCTGAGTTTAAATTCGATTCTATTGCCCGGTTAATGCCGCCGATGGAGCTATAATTGCGGCCATGAACGCTCCCCCAGCCGGGGCTGTAATTTTTAGCGACTTCAGGCAGGATTGTTTCAAAATACTTTGTCCATGGTTTTTCAACATCCAGGGCAATGGCATAGGGCAGGAAGGCTTCATAGCGCTCTTTTGTCATCGGCGGTTCACGGCCTGACAGCACATCTTTTTGCGCGTTGAGCCGTTCCTTTTCGGCCGTTTCAAGATAAAGCTTAAACCCTTCTATTTCTGTTCTGATGTTTTGTCCCTTTTTCGTCGGAGCGGGCATCAAGAACAGGAAAAGAATATTGAGGGCAGCAAGCGCGGCCAGGGTGATGAAGAAATATTCAGAGTTATTTCCATAAAATTGGGTGAAGGCTGCCACGACGCTGGCCACGCTCAAGGCAATACCTATAAATGTTGAGCCTGCATTTCGGCGATAATAATCCTCGCCATATTTTTTAGAAATCATTCTCTTGAAAGAACTATAGGCTGCCGTGAAATGCGTGTTTGGGGATTTCCCGAGACGAACTATGGACTGCTTCGAAAAGAGCGCGCGTGTAAGATAGTCTTGTTCGGCGGCAAGAGAGCCGCTTTTATTTTCCCCAATATAGCGAATGACAGTCTCTGATTTGGACGAGTCTAGTTCTAAATGCTTATTTACTGACATATGAATTAAGCTGGCGATGAGAGCTTTATTGCCTTGTAATCCGCGATTGTAAATTTGATGCACGGCCGCTGGCGAGTATCCGTCTGGCGGGCTATATCTAGCAAATACGGGGTTCTTTTGCGGGTCTCGGCCGACTTTGCTCCACGCCCGATAATAATATCCAAAGAGACCCATGAGGGACAAACCGAGCAGCGCGATAGCGCCATTTTTAAACCACCATAACATGGTTTTATCTTCTTGGCTGGGCGGGTCGATAATGCCTTTATCAAACTTAATAGAGACAGACATTCCTTCACGCGCGCTGAGCGGTTTGAGAGCCTTAATTCGAAAATTTTGACCATCTCGGGACATAGAACAATCGGATAATTTCGAACCAAAACGCCCGGTGAAACAGTTGAGCTCATTTGGCGTGAAGGCCTGGGGGAAGCTTATTGTGGCCTCAGCAATATCAATTGGGAAGTTCCAATATGTCCCAATTGCGTTCCAATAAACTTCGTCAAAATCCTTAAAATATCTGACTTCATTTTTAACTTCATAGGTTATGACGTAGTCATGCTGACCACGGGGCAAAAAATAGTCTGGGTCTCCAATCCTTATTTGTTTGGCATTATCCTGACTATTTTCAGCAAAAGGTTCGCGTTTTCCGTTTCGCGTGACAGATAATATTTGATATTGATAGGGCACCTTAGCGCCGTCATCTAATTTGAAACGAGGTAAATCCCTAAAAATACCGCGCCTAATTTGACGGCCCTCGGAAATCACATTTATTTTTTCAGTGACTAAAAAATCGGCGTCCTGCTCGACCTTTATCAGGACCTCATAACGCGTTACTTTTTCCGCCGCCCAAGCAGAGCTGACCCATATAAGGCTTAGAAGCAGAGATAATAAGACGCGCATCATGCATCAAACTCAATATTAGGCGCCGCTCTTTCAGAGTCGTCAATTTCAAAAAAATCAAGGACGCGAAACCCTAAAGGCCCCGCCACCAAATTAGACGGGATAGACTTGACCTTAACGTTTAAGGTTCGCACCGCGCCATTATAAAACCGTCTGGCCATCTCTATTTTATCTTCTGTTTCTGAGAGCTCATTTTGCAGATCAAGAAAATTCTGACTGGCTTTCAAATCGGGGTAATCTTCCGCCACAGCGAGAAGGCGGCCCATAGGGCGGTTGAGCGCCCCTTCAGCGCTTCCGCGCGCGATGGGATTATTTCCTGCCGCTAAAGCCTGATTACGTTTTTCGGTAATTTCGACAAAGAGCTTTTTTTCATGACTGGCGTAGCCTTTGACTGTGGATACAAGTCTTGGAATCAAATCGGCTCTGCGTTTGAGCTGAACCTCGATGTCGCTCCATCCATTTTCTGCCATTTGTCGCAATCCGACGAGTTTATTGAAGGTGATGATAACCCAAATCCCGATGAGGATGGGAATGGCGAGCAAAGCAATTAGAGGCATATATGTGACCCTTTCGAAAGTAAGATAAGTGATTAGACCTCTTTTTGCAAAGAGGTTGAATAAGAAGTTTAAATACCGCGCGTATCATCGTTAGACATTAATTAGACGCTTTGATAACAGACGGTGTAATCTAGACAGTTTTTGAGAGAGATGCATGATCGATGGCCGTAAACCCGTTTGCTTAATTACAGGGGCGTCCGCTGGAATAGGGGCGGCCATCGCCAAGCAATATGCGCAAAGGGGATGGGACTTAGTCTTATGCGCCCGGCGGGAAGAGCCAATGGTTGAATTAGCGCGCTTTTGTAAAACCGAATATGAAACAACAAGCCATATATTTTCGGTAGACCTTTTTGCTCCTGACGCGTGCGATGATTTAATAACGCGCATAGAAGCAAAAAACTTAAATATCGACGGTCTGGTCAATAATGCAGGTTATGGGCACCCTGGCAAATATCTAGATAGCTCGTGGGAAGACCATGCCAAATTTATCCAGCTTATGCTGACGGCTCCGTGTGAATTAGCGTATAAATTATCGCCAGCTATGGCCAAACAAGGCTTTGGACGCATTATAAATGTGGCATCCTTAGCGGGGCATTTGCCTGGCTCTCGGGGACATACGCTCTATGCGGCCGTAAAGAGTTTTCTGATTAAATTCTCAGAGAGTTTAAATATGGAAATGAGCGAGAGCGGCGTTCATGTGAGCGCCCTGTGCCCGGGATTTGTTTTTACCGAATTTCATGATGTGAACGGGACCCGGCAAGCCGTCAATAAATTGCCGGGCTTTATGTTTATGGAAGCGGATGAATGCGCGGATCAAGCGGTTCAGGCTTGTGAACTTAACCGCGCTGTATTCATTCCTGGGCGCGTCAATAAATCATTGGCATTACTAAGCAGGGCTTTGCCAAGCCGCGTGGCTCAAAACCTGATGGCTAAAAATTCTCACCGCGTTCGAAAAGACTAGACGATGCAAGCTGACCCTCGATTATATGTTGCCCTTGATTTGCCATCTGTTTCGGAGGCACAGGCTATGGTGGATGGGCTGGGAGATACAGTTGTCAGCTATAAAATAGGGCTGCAATTATTACCGCTTGGCGGGGCTGAATTTGGCCAACGTCTCAAGGCGCAAGGCAAAAACGTTTTCTATGATTTTAAACTTCACGATATCGATGCAACGGTTGAAAAAGCCACGCGGTCTATTTCAACGCTGGGCGCTGACTTTTTAACGGTTCATGCCAGACCTGACGTCATGGCGGCAGCTGCAAAAGGAAAAGGAAATAGCGGTCTGAAGGTTTTGGGCGTAACGGTTCTAACCTCATTGGATCAACAAGCCTTAGATGATATTGGCTATTATATGAGCGCAGAAGAACTCGTTATGCGCCGCGTGGCCCAAGCCATAGAGGCAGGCATTGACGGCGTCGTCTCTAGTCCCTTAGAGGCTCGCGAAATTCGCAATCAAGTCCCAAGTGACTTTTTAATCGTCACGCCTGGTGTGCGCCTGGCAGGCGCAGACAAGGGTGATCAAAAGCGCGTTTCAACACCAGGAGATGCAATCGGAGCAGGGGCATCACATATCGTTGTTGGACGTCCTATAACGCAAGCGGACAACCCAAGGGTCGCGGCTATAAACATTACCAAAAATATGCAGACATAAAAAAACCCCTC
>CAZJRU010000040.1:0-12705 GCA_964548315.1 uncultured Hellea sp. | reverse complement strand
ATATTTCTAATCTGGTTCGCCTATAAAATGGCGCATAAAGGTATTCTGAGATAGGTAGATGGTTTTTCCCGCGTTTGACGTCGGTGTTTTTCTCTAGTTAAATAGGCCCCTTTGTTAACGGAGGGGCTTATGACGGATGACACGAAAACTGTACGGTGGTGGTTTTGGGCTATCGCCATTCTTTTTCTTCTGCTTAATCTTGTCGCTTGTTGGGGGTATTGGCTGGAAATGACCTTAACTGATGAGGCCTATTCTAAGGCTTACGGCGCGGAGATGGCGGCGCTGCGCGGAAAGACTCCCGCTTGGTCTATATCGGCTTACGCAGTTGGAGTTTGGGGCGGATTAATCGGAACCGTGCTCTTATTACTGCGGAAAAAACAGTGCTTACCCTTTTTCTACGCATCATTTGCAGGTGCTATAATTGGGTGGTCTTGGAACATTATTGATGTTCGCTTTAGAGATTTGATGGGCGCAGCAGGATGGGGCTTCATGATTTTCATTTGGCTTGAATGCCTTTTCATTATTTGGTTCGCCCGCCGTATGCGCGCAAGAGGCGTACTGCGCTAAGCAGCATTTGAGCCGTTCTTGGCTCTAGGCTGTTGACCTTAAAACCCGCCGCGCGTAAGTGATGAACTCTTTTTTATGTCGCGGAGTTTTTTCATGTCAGATCAATATGATGTTATCGTTATTGGCGGCGGTCCAGGCGGGTATAATTGCGCTATTCGGAGCGGCCAGCTTGGTCTGAAGGTCCTTTGTGTCGAGACCCGAAAAACACTTGGCGGTACGTGCTTAAATGTTGGGTGTATACCGTCCAAAGCTTTGCTGCATTCGACTGAAATGCTTGAGACAGCGCAAAAAGATTTCGCAGCTATGGGCCTAACAGGGGAGGTTGGATTCGATCTCAAAACCATGATGGGCGCGAAAGAAAAAACAGTTTCGGGTTTAACGGCAGGCATCGAGTTTCTGTTTAAGAAAAACAAAGTTGAACATATCAATGGCTTTGGAAAAATTCTTGACCAAAATACGGTTGAAGTAGACGGCAAAAAACTGAGCACAAAGAATATCGTGATTGCCACAGGTTCAGAAGTGGCCACACTTCCAGGCCTTGAGATAGACGAAAAGAAAGTCGTGTCTTCGACAGGGGCGCTTGAGCTGAAATCTGTGCCCGGGAAATTACTTGTTATTGGCGGCGGCGTCATTGGTTTGGAATTGGGCTCTGTATGGCGGCGTCTGGGGTCCGAGGTCACAGTGGTTGAATATCTGGATCACATCATGCCGGGTATGGACGGCGAAGTTCAAAAGCAAGCTTTACGGATTTTCAAAAAACAAAAAATGAAATTCGAACTGGGCCGTAAGGTCATGGGCGTAGAAAAGTCCGGCAAAGCTTTGACGGTAAAAACGGAAGCCAGCGCTGGTGGTAAAGAGAAAGACATCGAAGCAGATGTCGTCTTGGTCTGTATTGGCCGTCGTCCCTTCACGGCGAATTTAGGACTAGAGACTGTGGGTGTTTCGACAGACAAGCGCGGCTTTATTGAGACCGACCATTTTAAAACAAATGTCGCGAATATTTACGCTGTCGGCGATTGCACCCATGGGCCGATGTTGGCGCATAAAGCCGAGGATGAAGGCGTCGCTGTCGCGGAAATTATTGCCGGAAAAGCTGGCCATGTAAATTATGACGTCATCCCGGGTGTTGTTTACACCGCGCCGGAAGTAGCCAGCGTGGGTAAAACGGAAGAAGAACTTAAAGAGGCTGGCATTCCCTATAAAAAAGGTAAGTTTGCTTTTGCGGCCAATTCACGCGCGCGCGCAAACCATCAAACTGACGGTTTTATTAAAATCTTAGCCCATGAGCAAACGGACGAAATTTTAGGCGCGCATATGATTGGTGCTCACGTCGGTGACCTTATCGCTGAGGTGGCTCTAGCTATGGAGTTTAAAGCCGCGTCTGAAGATATTGCGCGAACTTGCCATGCTCACCCAACAATAACCGAAGCTGTCCGTCAGGCCGCTATGGATGTTGAAGGCTGGACTATGCAGTCCTGATTTTAAGTGCCTTCTTTTGAGGGCGTTTAAAAATCTAATCCGTCAGGCGTATCCCATCCGCGCCTGTTGCACGCGGCGATGACCGTGTTTCTTAAGAGGCAGGCAATGGTCATGGGACCAACGCCGCCCGGAACGGGCGTAACAGACCCAGCAACCTTGCGGACTGATTTATAATCAGCATCCCCGACCAGGCGCGTCTTGCCCGGATTTTTTATACTGGGAACGCGGTTAATCCCAACATCGATTACGCAAGCCCCTGGTTTAACCCAGTCTGCTTTCACCATTTGCGGTCGACCGACAGCGGGAACGAGAATATCGGCGCTGCGGCAAACCTCTTCAATATTCTTCGTACGCGAATGCACGATTGTGACAGTGCAGTTTTGTTCAAGAAATAATAGGGCGGCGGGTTTGCCCACAAGAATAGATCGTCCGAGCACAACACAATGCTTGCCCGTCAAATCTCCTAATTGATCTTTGGCAAGCATAACACACCCCGTTGGCGTACAAGGGCGTAGGCCCTCTTTGCCCAGAGATAAACGCCCAGCTGAGCTTTCAGTTAATCCGTCAACGTCTTTGTCAGGATGAATTTCTTCAATGACGCGGTCAGAGTTCAGCCCTTTGGGCAAGGGAAGCTGAACCAAAATGCCGTCGACATCAGGGTCGCTATTCAGCGCGCGAACAATGGCGACGACTTCGTCTTCAGAAGCTGAAGCGGCTAGTTTGTGCTCAACACTGCGCATGCCGCATTCTTTGGTAAACTTGACCTTACTGCCGACATAAACCTGACTGGCCGGGTCTTCACCAACTAAAACCACAGCTAAAGTTGGTTGAGAGGGCAAGGCCTTTACAGCCACGGCGACACGGCCTCTCAACCCTTCAGCATAGGCCCTACCGTCTATTTTAGTTGCGCTCATAACTCGGCTCCATCAGGGGCAATAAGAGCGTTCTTAAATGCATAGATGTTCTATATTGGCAAGACGTATATTATCGGAGAGCTGAAGAATTAACTTTCGTTGTTATTCTAATAGCAAGAGCTAATGATAAATGAGTTGCACCTTAATGAGTATTAATTCAGAAAGTTGCAGAGTTGTGCAATAAGTCGAGATAACAAAATAAAGGAATGGCTGTGACTGCCATGTTCAAGACATTAAATCTGCCTCTGCGCTTTGCCGCTTTGATTTTGATTGCCATGATTTGTTTCGTTGTGACGCGTATCATCATAACTTTTGTAAACCCTGAAAGTATATGGGACGTATCTGCTCCGCAGCAAATTTCGGCTGTAAACGCCGCTTCCGCCGTCCAGAACTTTTCATTTAACACGGACCCATTTGGTTCCAAGCCAGTTACTGGAAGCAGCGTTGAACAGGCCATCATAGGCGATGATGTCCCGGAAACGACCCTTAATTTGAAAATGACAGGCCGTACCACAGGAGAGACGGGCAGCGCGATATTGAGAACCGCAGACAATAAAGAGGCGGTCTATATGATTGATGACGAAGTCATAGATGATGTGTTTTTGAAAGCAGTGAATAAAGACTTTGTTGTTTTGTCCGTGAATGGAGACTTACAGAGACTGACCTTCGACCGCAAGGAGTCGGGAGAATTAAGCTCTAACATTCCTGCTGCTCCGCCGAGTTTAAAACGACAAGCCATTAAGGCAGGAATTACCCCCGATGCGATATCTGTTTTTGAAAATATTAATTTTCGCCGTTCGCTCAAAGATGGAAAGTTACAAGGCTTTACGATAAATCCGAAAAAGGCTGGTGTCGACCTCAGTGTTTTAGGTCTTAGGAAAGGCGACATCGTTACACAAATTGATGGCAAAGATATAACGTCAAACCGCGTTGATTTTATGTCGTTGTTTCAAGAATCAGCCCGTAAAGAAAATATTGACGTCACCGTATTGCGTAATGGCCAAAGCCGCAAAATTCGTCTAGGAGCCAACTAATGGGCCTTAAACGAAATATACTGAGCGCTTTCTCCATTGCAATTTTGGCATGCGGCTCTGTGAGCCTGCCAAGCTATGCAGCTGGCGATCATCTCATCACAATGCAGCAGGCCGATATTAGAGCCTTTATCAATAATGTGTCTATTGTCACGGGTAAGACCTTTATTGTTGACCCGCGCGTTCAAGGCAAAGTCACGATTTCCTCTGAAGAGTCCCTAAGCCCGGGCGAAGTGTTCGAGGTCTTTAAAGACGTCATGCGTGTTCACGGCTATACACTTGTTCGAACGGCGACGGGTGAGTACCGGATAACCTTGATACAAGGCGCGGCGCAAGATGCCCCCTTTACCTCTGGCGGAGGCGTAAATGGCCAATTCGCGACGATTGTCATTAAGCTGACTGATACGGATGCCTCAGCCGCTGCGCGGCTCATTAAGCCGGTTATGCATAGCCAAGGACAACTCACAGCAAATCCTGGTGGAAATGTCTTGGTCATCACCGATTTCCCAGAAAATTTACGCAAGGCCCGTGAAATTATATCCGCCTTGGATACCACTGATAGCCGCATAGAAACTTTTCAGCTTGCCAATTTATCCGCCATTGATGCCCAAGAAGCATTACAGTCTTTGGGCGGTGACAAGGCCGGTTTTCGTGTTGTCTCTATTCCTGGCACCAATAGCTTAATCATTGAGGGCAAGGCGGCTGAGATTGAGAAGCTCAGGCCCATAATTTCGAGCATGGATGTTGGCTCGACAACACCGCGCGGCGCTGTCAGTGTTGTCCCGCTCCGCTTTGCGGATGGTGAATCGATCGTTGAACTTTTAGCCACCCTGCTGCCCGCTTATGAAATTGAAGGTCAACCCCAACCAACTGTTGCCTATGAACAGGGTAGTAATACGCTTGTCATTAGTGCGTCTGGTGAAACGCAGGCGGCTTTGGAAACAATTATTCGCCGCCTCGATGTGCGCCGCCCGCAGGTTTTGGTCGAGGCTATAATTGTCGAAATTTCGGACTCCGCTGCCAAGGAACTCGGCGTAGAGTTTGCTATTGCGGGATTAAATGGCAACAGCGTGCCTTTACTTTCGACAAATTTTTCACGCTCCGCCCCAAATATTTTGGGCCTAGCGGGCGTTATATCGGGCGCGGCGGATGGTTTTGACGCTACTGAACAAGCCGCCGCCGTAAACTCTCTTGTCGGGTTAGATGGAGGCATTGCGGGTATTGGCGGCGTTGATAATGATACGCTCTATACGGCGGTCGTAAATGCGCTTGAGACGGATGAAGATACAAATATTTTGTCTATGCCTTTTGTGACGACTTTGGATAATGTTCCCGCGACATTTCTTGTTGGACAGGAAATACCTATTACCACGGGCGAGAGCTTGTTAAGCGGGGGTAATGATATCAACCCGTTTAGAACTTTTGATCGTCAAGAGGTCGGGATACAGCTGGATGTTTTGCCGCAAATTAGCGAGGGCGATGTTATCCGGCTAGAAATCAAACAAGAAGTATCTTCAATATCGGGGGCCCTGTCCGCTCTGTCCGGTGATTTTGTGACCAATAAAAGATCCATTGAGACGACGGTGCTCGCTAACGATAGAGAAATTATCGTCTTAGGCGGGTTGCTACAGGACGACGAAGAGATTGATTTGGCGAAGGTTCCGATTTTAGGAGACATTCCTGTCCTTGGCAAAGTGTTCCAATCTAAAGGCAAGTCACGTGTGAAGACTAATTTGATGGTCTTTCTAAGGCCCACAATCATCCGAACGGCATCTGATGCCCGCCCCCTCACTCAAATCGGTCTTGAGCGTATGCGGCTTGAGGATAGACGACAGTCAGGACGTGATGTGTCCAAGATTGACTCCTTCTTAGATGTTTCTCGCGACCCGTATTTGTCCGGTAATTAATTTAAGCTCCGATGCAAAAACGTTTTATCGGCTTGGTCGCGCTCTTAGGTATAGCTGGCGCCACTGTCACGCAATTGCCTCTATCATGGATAGGCCCGCATATCTTACCTCCGGAAATGGGAAAGAATATTCGCTACTCTGGCACGATTTGGAAGGGGCAGATTACGGGTGTTGATTTTATTGGGGATATCCATCTCGGCGTGGACGCCAAAGCGTTGCTGAGTGGCCAGCTTCCGCTTTCATTTCAAACCTCGTCGCCCGTTATGACCATGTCGGGTAAGGCCTCTAAAAACCGACTGAAAGCATTCAAGTTCTCTGGACAACTCGCCGATTTACCGACCTCTGACGGGCGTTTGAAAGAAATTGCCGGACAGGTCGACTTTGAAATTTCGGAAATGGAATTTGAAGAGAACTGTAAATCAGCATCGGGGAATGCGGCCACCGATATTTTAACGCGCAATGGCGGACGTTGGCGGTGGCGAGGGCCGCTTCTATCTGGACCGATTAGTTGCGATCAAGGCGATTTGCTTGTTAAATTATTAGGCTCAGAGAATGCCCAAACAATAAAAGCAGATTTACGCATCAAGATTGACGGGACTTACCGAGCTGATTTTTCTGTGCGCACGCGCGAAGCTGCGGCAGGCGTTGTTTTGCCTTTATACGGGTTTGAGAGTAAAAATGGACAATATTACCTGACGGAAGAAGGAAAATGGCGCTAGGGTTAGACATGCGTATTAAATCACTCATTATATCACTCGGCTCATGTATCGGTCTATCAGCCTGCGCGACCTTGGATACGAGCCTCCCTGTAGACGAGCAACGCATAGGTTTATCGCCGCGAAACTTATCGGCAGGAGAATGCGGATTATTTGTCTGGAAGGCCGATCAATCAAAAACTTTCATTCTTTTTGCAGACCAGGACAAAGCCTCTCTCTACCGCGACGGGGCAGAAGTTGATTTATCGATAGCGTCTGGATCTTTAGCTCCAAATGAACGTAAATTTGTGGATCAAAATGGTCAGATTTTTTCCTTGTCACTTTTGGACGCTCAAGAGATAGAAAATAGCACGCGTTATAAGGCGGGACGGCTCATTAGCACAACGCAGCAAGGCTGGGAGCATGTAACGCCGGTAGTCGGCCTTTTTACCTGTCAGCCCTAAACCTAGATTCTCGGGCGGGTGCAAATGAGTATATCATTTATACTCCTTGCCTTTGATGGCTTCGGCGCCATTTTCTTGCTATAGAGCATTTATGAAAAAAATTATTTTGACCACCTCTCTCTTACTTTTGGCGGCGTGTTCGCAGTCTCAGTCAGTCAATAAAGGTTCCAATCTCGTTACCTATGAACGCGGCGAGACGAATATGGGAATGATTGAGTGGGTCGACGCGCAGGCCAAGCTCGGTCATGAAATAGCTTTTGAAAATTCTATGGATGCATTTGCCGCGGATTTTGTCAAATTGGCGCTGCGCTTAGGGCAAGTGGACGGAGATTATGTCGACGCTTATCATGGTCCTAAAGTTTGGAAAGAAGCAGCAGATAATACGGCGGTCGATAAAGCGACATTGGCCAGTGATATTGCGGTTTTTCAAACCCGGCTTTCGGAATTAGAGGTTGATGAAAAATATAAAATCCGCAAGCAACAACTTTTAAAATTATCCCGCGCGATGGGTGTGCGGTTGGCTGTTCTTTCAGGCGAAACAGTTTCGTTTGATCAAGAAGTTTCTGAAATTTATGACGTTGTTCCCCCGAAATATGATTTGTCATATTATGATGATGTCTTGTCTAAAATTGACGCTATGTTACCGGGCGAGGGGACGACGGCTGAACGGGTGACAGCATTCACCAATAGTTTTGCTATTCCTAAGGCGCAATTAAAGCCGATTTTCGACCGCGCGATTGAAGAATGTAAGCTTAGAACGCAGCGTTACTTTGACCTTCCTGCGACAGAGAATTTCAGAATGGAATTTGTCTCCGAGAAACCCTGGTCAGGATATAATTATTACCAGGGCAATTATGAAAGCCTTATTCAGATAAATACAGATTTTCCTATCACAATCGACCGAGCGGTAGATCTGGGATGTCATGAAGGTTACCCGGGTCACCATGTTTGGAACTTGTTCA
The DNA here is from genome assembly GCA_964548315.1 of uncultured Hellea sp. Lineage (GTDB taxonomy): Bacteria > Pseudomonadota > Alphaproteobacteria > Caulobacterales > Maricaulaceae > Hellea. The sequence continues at coordinate 4,686 of CAZJRU010000040.1, read as the reverse complement.
TCGAGAAGGAACTTGTTCGCAATCGAGGCTGGATTGAATATAGCGTCAATCCGCTATTTGGGCCTTTCGGGCCATTGGCTGAGGGCACGGGGAATTATGGAATTGAATTGGCTTTTCCGGGAGATGAAAAAATTACCTTTGAACGTGAGGTCTTATTTCCAATGGCGGGCCTTAATCCTGATACAGCTGAAAACTTGGCCGATTTGAAGGCTTTAACAGGCCAGTTATCCCATGCCAGTAACGAAGTGTCTCGGCGATATTTAGACGGTGAAATCAGTCAGGAAGACGCCGTGCGACTTATGCAGAAATATTACCTCCAAAGCCGCGAGAAGACAGAGCAGCGGCTAAGGTTTGTACAAAAATACCGCGCTTATGTGATTAATTACAATATTGGAAAAGACATGGCGGCAAGCTACGTTAAAGCCGCCGGCGATAGCCGCGATGCCCAATGGGCGGCGTTCAGAGATATGTTGACGATCCCCTTAACGCCAGGGGATATTCAGGCGCTACCAGAGCAATGAAACCTGAGAATTACCCTTGTTTAGAAACCCCAAAATCTAACAAGAAGTGAATTAAATCGCCCAATCGCTGTTTAGGCGCGAATTTTGCAAGCTAATTCGTGAAAAAACCATCTTTGTAGCGGAATGGGACTGGCAATGGGCTTTCAATTTTCAATTTCAGATATGGGCTTGAAGCTCATCAAAGCCTATGAAGGATATCGGCCTGTCGATAGAATGCTTGTGACCGGGCAACGCGTTATTGGGTATGGGCATAGAGTTCTCGACAATGACGTGAGGTTTTTATCAAAACTTGAAGCTGAAGACTTGTTAAAAGCTGATCTTGCGCCTTTTGAAGACATGATAAACGAAAATGTCTATGCCCCGCTTACCCAAAGCCAGTTTGACGCTTTGTGTTCATTTGCCTTCAGTATAGGGCCGAAGGCCTTTCTAACCTCGGACACTTTGCGGGCGTTAAATAATGGACGTCCGTTAGACGCGGCCAATGGGTTTGATATTTGGCGCAAATCAGAGATTGACGGAAAGACCTATGTGGTTGACGCGCTAATGCGCCGCCGAACCGCTGAAAAAGCTTTATTCCTACGACCGCAGGGCCGGACTTTGGGAGCTCCGCGTGTCGACCTCCCCGCAATGGCTGATGAAACGATTGCTCTGTTGAAAACCGAAGATGGACTGCCAGTTTTCTCCAAGGAAGATAGCGCCGGTATTGTTGCGACGGCGCCTTATGACGCGGCCACTAATCTAAAAAGACGCCGGACAGATGGTCCAATGGGCATTTTATCACTGAGCGAGGTTTATGATCAGTCTGAATTTGAAGACATAACCGACGACACGCACATAGACGATACGCAAATAGACGACACGCCGACCGAAGAATCCTTTGTCCTCGAGCCTGAGGCTGAGATCGCCGTAGAGCCGCCGAAAAGCCTCATTGCGGCTGAAGAAGAGAAATTGAAGGACCGCTTGGACGCACTCATAGAAGACGCCAAATCGGATCAAACGAGCCTTGATGATGAGGAATGGCCAGAGAGCTTGCTTGCCGCGGAAGAACCTGAACTCAATGAGATTGATGAGACACAAGATAACGTCATAGAATTTAAACCAAGTTCTGAGCCGACGACCAACCTGCAGCCTATCGATGAGATCGATTTACCAGCTGAGGAGCTTAGCGGTAACTTAAATAAGAAAAACATCCCGGCTCGTGCAGGGGATAGCGCCAGTAAATATATAGAGTTAGATAACGAAGTTGAGGTTGAGGACGCGACGACAAATCTTCCTTATTGGGTCATGATTATATTTGGGGCTTTGATGCTGGGGGCAAATATTGCTGTTTATCTTCGCGGCGCGCAAAACTTGCTGGGCGCGAATGGGCAAGTCATCGCCTTAGGCGGGATGATAATCGGCGCAATGATGTTGTTAGGCGCGCTTTATTATGCCTTTAAAAAGATGCCCGCTCACCAGTCTGACGTGTAAGATTACTTCAAACATAAATAAAATATCAAGATTTTGACGTTATTGTCCTGCCAAAGATACGAAAATTCGTACGTGAATAGGTGAATATTATGAGTTCCATGTTGAAAGACTGGTCGGAAGACCATACGGCACGTTTTCAAAAAGATATTTTAACGTTTCGCCATGGCTTGAAAGAGACAGGTTTGTTTACGGATGATGCAATCATTGAGTTGCTAAATAAACACCCTAAAAATATGCTCGATGTTTGTACCATGGGTGACCCAGATCACCCGGTCTATCCGAACAAATTTAGAACCGGAGATTTCACAGAAGTAGATGGTAAAACAATACTAGACGCGGCTAAAGCTGGGGCAGTTTGGGTCAATGTTAGACGCGCGATGAACCTACACCCTGAATATAAAGCGGCGCTTGATAAAATGTATGGGGGTATCTCTGAGGAAACTGGGAATAAAGTGTATACTGCGAATGGCGGAATTTTAATCTCCTCGCCAGTTTGTAAGGTTCCTTATCATTTCGATAAAACAGAGGTCATCTTGTGGCATGTTAGAGGTGAAAAGCGTATCTATATTTATCCTGAGACCGAAAAATTCATCCCGGACCAGGCTTATGAATCAACCCTGCTTGTCGAATTTGAAGATGACTTACCATATGAGAAAAGTTTTGATAAAGACGCCAAAGTGTTTGATCTTGAGGAAGGACAGGCCATAACGTGGCCCTTAAATTCCCCGCACCGTGTGGATAATAGGGCTTTCTGTATATCTGTCACAACGGAATATTCGACGCGCGAGAGCGGGATGAAAAACGCAGCAATGATCACAAATGCAACGCTGCGCCACAAGTTTGGTATTGATACCAGTTATAGAGGTTCCAGTCAGGTTAGCCGTCAGTTAAAGTCTTATTTTGGACGGGTCATCCGTAAAGCGGGCTTGTCTGCCAAAGAAGACCGCACGGATTATGTTACCTTCAAAGTTGATCCAAATGTACCTGGTTTTATTGTGGATACGGATCCATATGAGCGAAAGTTCTAATCTTCGCGTATAATTCTCAGCGTTTAAAAACTAAATATAAACTTTTTTCATCTAAGAAGGACTTAATAAAACGAGCAAAAGCTCAATAGGTGAAAAATGGTAAATATGGTGAAGCACTGGTCGAAAGACCATGCCAAAAAATTCGAAAAAGAGATAATGACATTCAAGCATGGCTTGAACGAAACAGGTCTGTTTTCCGACGAGGCGCTTATTCAGTTATTAGAAAAGCATCCTAGCGAATTGACGGATGTTTGTACCATGGGTGACCCTAATCACCCTGTATACCCCAACAGGTTTCGTACAGGTGATTTTCGTGATGTCCCGGGAAAAGTTATTATAGATGCGGCGAAGGCGGGTCAGGTTTGGATAAACCTAAGACAAGCTATGAATGTCCACCCAGAATATAAAGAGGTCTTAGACGCCATGTATGGCGGTATTGGCGAAGTTATGGATAGAAAGCCTTATGATGCCAATGGCGGCATATTGATTTCATCACCGATTGCCAAGGTGCCATATCACTTCGATAAAACGCATATCATTCTCTGGCACGTCAGAGGAAAGAAGCGTATTTATATTTATCCTCAGGAAGAAAAATTTATCCCGGACCGCGCTTACGAATCTAAGATGCTAAAATATTTAGATGATGACTTGCCTTACACCAAGGCCTTTGAAGAACATGCGCAATATTTTGACCTGGAAGAAGGACAAGCCATTACGTGGCCGTTAAATTCTCCGCACCGCGTGGATAATAGAGAGTTCTGTGTTTCGATTACGACGGAGTACTCGACACGAGAGAGCCGGATTAAGAATGCTTGTATGGTTGCGAATGCAACCTTGCGCTATAAATTTGGTATTGAATCTAGTTACCGCGAGTCCACTCCAGTGCGCAGGCAGCTTAAATCCATATTTGGCTATGGCATCAAAAAAGCTGGCTGGGTGCCAACCGAAGACTTAGAAGATCTTGTCACATTTAAACTTGACCCTAAGGTCAAAAATTACATTGTTGATACAGAGCCTTTTCAGCGTAATTTTTAAACAACTTTATTAAACCTTCTTGGTTCTAAGACTCCCTTACTGGATTTTTATTCGGTAAAGGGGGGTATGACTATTCATCTGCAAAAGCTCTCCGTTGGGTCAGAGTCGATTACGACCTTGCAGGATTGGCAAAAGAAAGTCGTCGCCCGTCGCCGCAAAGCGGGTCTTTCCGCCTATCATGAACATGTTACGCGAATGTTTCCAAAGCAGGCCGAAGCTTTACTTGACGGGGGGTCTATTTATTGGGTCATCAAAGGCATGATGATTTGCCGCAATGAAATCGCCGCCTTAGAAGAAACGCGGACAAGAGATGGCCGAAAGGCATGTTCAATTTTGATGGTCCCTGAGCTTATTCCCGTTATTCCGACCGCGAAGCGCCCATTCCAAGGTTGGCGCTATCTAAAAGCCGAAGACGTACCCGCTGATTTGACTGCGATTGATTTGGATGACACGGAGCAACTGCCGCCTGAGCTCAGAGCGAAACTGGCTTATCTTGGTGTTTGGTAAGCCATAAAAAAAGCCCCGCAAATGCGGGGCTTTCTAATTTAACTATTCAGCGTCCTAGAAGTTATAACGCGCTCTGACATACCACTGTCCACCATTAAAGCCGAACGGAGCGGTTGACGGAAATT
>CAZJRU010000039.1:0-12836 GCA_964548315.1 uncultured Hellea sp. | reverse complement strand
CCGCACAGGGCATCGAATTGATGCTCAAGTCGGAAGGTTTCAATGTTTACACGACGGATTTAGGCGAAGAAGGCGTCGATTTGGGCAAGCTTTATGATTATGACATCATATTGCTCGACTTAAATCTACCCGATATGCCTGGATTTGAAGTTCTCAAGACGCTTCGGATGTCTAAGATCAACACACCGATCTTTATTCTATCAGGTACAAGCGATATCGATACGAAAGTTCGCGGTCTTGGGACCGGCGCTGACGATTATATGACGAAGCCATTCCATAAGGATGAGCTTGTTGCCCGGATCCACGCGGTTGTTCGCCGCTCTAAAGGCCACAGCCAATCCGTTATTACAACTGGCGACATCAAAGTGAATCTAGACGCGAAAACAGTTGAAGTTGGCGATCACCGCGTTCACCTAACTGGTAAAGAGTATCAGATGCTTGAGCTTTTATCTCTACGCAAGGGCACAACCCTGACAAAAGAGATGTTCCTCAACCACCTTTATGGCGGGATGGACGAGCCAGAACTGAAAATTATCGATGTCTTTATCTGTAAGCTTCGCAAAAAATTAGCGTCTGCGACACAAGGTGATCATTATATCGAAACAGTTTGGGGCCGCGGATATGTCTTACGTGATCCTGCCAAAGAAAAGATGAGCGCCTAGTCTGGCCAAAAACAAGGGCAGCCCTCCCTGCTCTATTAATTTAACCCGCTCAGCCAGCGGGTTTTTTTTATGCCCTATTCATGCTAAATAGGCCTGCCAACACTCACATAATCAAATCCAAGCTCTGTCATTTGCTTTGGCCTATATATATTGCGCAAATCAACTAACACAGTTCCGGCCATACTGGATTTTACGCGGGTCATATCTAGCGCTCTAAATTCATCCCATTCTGTGATTATTACGACAGCTTCCGCGCCTTTAACGGCGTCATAAGGCCCCTGCGCAAATAGAACGTCTTCAAACATATTCTCGGCCTCGGTCATCGACTCCGGATCATAGGCGATAATCGCTGCGCCTTTATCTTGTAGCTGAGGTATGATGGTGAGGCTCGGCGCGTCGCGCATATCATCTGTGTTGGGTTTAAAAGCAAGCCCTAACACAGCGATGGTTTTACTGCTCAAATTTGCACCCGTATCGCCGCCGACCGCCTCTATTATTTTATCAGCCATACGGGATTTGCGCGCCTCATTCGCCTCCACCACAGCATTAATTATGGTCAGAGGAACATCAGCTTCATTGGCCGTCCGGGTGAGCGCTATTGTATCTTTGGGAAAACAAGAGCCGCCATAACCAGGTCCAGCATGTAAAAATTTGCCGCCAATACGTTTATCAAGTCCGATACCTTTAGCTACTTCTTGAACATTCGCCCCGACTGCCTCGCACAAATCCGCCATTTCATTGATGAAAGTAATCTTGGTCGCCAAGAAAGAATTTCCTGCATATTTAATAAGTTCAGAGGTGCGCCGACTTGTAAACATAATCGGTGTTTCATTGAGAAAGAGCGGGCGGTAAATCGCCTTCATGACCTCTTGCGCTTTTGGATTGTCCGTGCCGACAACAATGCGGTCAGGCCGTTTAAAGTCATTAATGGCCGCGCCTTCGCGCAAAAATTCCGGATTGGAGACAACAGCAAAATCATCAGCCTTATGATGTTTCAGAATGAGTTTTTCAACTTCATCACCCGTCCCCACAGGCACAGTGGATTTCGTCACAATAACGGTAAAACCGTTCATATGCTGCGCAATTTCTTCTGTCGCAGCATAGACATATGATAGATCAGCATAACCATCCCCGCGCCGTGACGGCGTACCGACGGCGATGAAAACAGCGTCAGCGTTTTTCATCGCGTCAGCAAGGTTTGTAGTAAATGACAGCCTGCCCGACGCCTTGTTTTTTGCGACCAATGCGCCAAGTTCAGGTTCGTAAATAGGAATACCGCCCGCATTTAAAGTTTGAATTTTTTTTGGGTCTTTATCAACACAGATAACCTCATGTCCGAAATCTGAGAAACAGACACCAGACACGAGTCCGACATATCCAGTTCCAACCATGACAATACGCATATAAGCACCAAAAGAGAGTTTACGTCTATTTATGACATTTTGTGGTCCAATGTACCATTGACAATATTGGCTTTGTAACATCAAATTTAGATATGCAATTTGACGTCCCAAACTTTCCGCCCGTCCTCATGGTAGCCGCCCCTGCATTTGTCATTTTGATGGCCATAGAGTGGGCATTGGTAGCCCGCCTTAAAGTAAACGGCACTTATGAAACCAAAGACGCGATTACCTCGATGACTATGGGGTTTGGTCAGTTATTATCTGATATATTAATGGGGTTTGTTAGCCTCGCCATTATGATGTGGTTTTGGGAGCACCGCATTTTTAATTGGGGGTTTAGTGTCGGCGCTTTCGCAGCCTGCTTACTCGCTCAAGATTTTGTCTATTGGTACAAACACATGGCCGCACATAAAATTCGTTGGCTATGGTCGGCTCATAATGTGCACCACAGCTCTGAAGAATACAATCTATCTACCGCGTTTCGACAACCATGGAATAATCACTTTACGGGCTTTGTTTTGCTCTCGATGCCCTTAGTTGTTTTAGGATTTCATCCGCTTCTCGTTATATTCATTGGCGCGGTAAATCTTGTCTATCAATTCTGGATTCACACGCAGGCAATTAAAAAGTTCGCGCCTTGGATTGAGTTCATTTTCAATACGCCAAGCCATCACCGCGTTCATCACGGCACAAACCCGCGCTATTTAGATAGTAATTATGCTGGCATTTTAATTATATGGGACAGGCTATTTGGAACCTTCGTTGAAGAACGCGATGATGACCCTGTAAAATATGGAATTATCACGCCGATAGCGAGCCATAATCCTGTCATTGTCGCCTTCAAAGAACTCTTCAATATTTTTAAAGACGCTTTACAACCTGGCCTAAAGTTTAGGCATCGACTCGGCTATATTTTTGCTTATCCAGGGTGGAGCCATGATGGGTCTCGAAAAGGCTCGAAAGAGCTTAAACGGGAATTCGTTCAAAAACATCCCGAGCAGGCGGGAATGCAAGGATTGCCCAAGCTCCCTTAGCCCAATCCGCTAAATAAAGCGCGTTGCTTTAAGTCGAGCCCTTTTGGGCTTGTCGCTTTAATGCTTTCGCCAGATTTACGCAGTGTAAATTCCGCCGTGGTGAAGGCTTCATAATCCTTCTGGATAACGGTACTCACACACATCATTTTAACATGACCTTTATTGGGCGTTAAAGTGAGGTCAATATATCCATTATGTAGAGCATTATAATAATGCGCGTCAGGATTAGACTGGGTCAGAAGCAAATTATAATCACTCGTCGCATTGCCTAAATAAGCCGTTAGCGTTTTAGATGATATCGAGCTGGTAACCAGCTCTAACCCGACCTTTTCTCCGGCTTCCGATGTCAGGTCATTAACCCAAAATTCATGCGCGTCTCCGGTTAGCACCAAAAGGTCCTGCACATCTTCGGCAATAAGCCGGGCGTAAAAATTCTCCCGCGCGATAGGATAGCCATCCCAGCTATCAGGATATACGGGAAGATTATATTTTGATAAGCCCACGAAATCTCGAATACCTGGCCATTCTGGTTCTATGTTGATCATCGCCTCTTCGCTTACATACGGAGAGAGGTCAGGCGTGAGTAAGCGGCCCATAATCACCTGATTAGCCATAATACGCCAAGACTTACCAGCTGCTTTTGACGTTTTGAGCTTATCAATAATAAAGTCACTTTGGAGCTGTCCAAACATCTCTCGTGACGGATCCCGCAAAATCTCTGTTTGAAAATCGTCGGACGAGCCTTTGGCGGATATGTCAGCGAAATGGTCTTCTATAATGATAGGACACGCCCGAGCTGTTAGCCGCGTTTCTACTGTCAGAAGCGTCAATAAATCCCCATAATCATAGCTGCGGAAAATATCACTTTGGGCCCGCCCTGGCCGAGGTTCGCGAATGGGCATCCATTCATAATAAGCCCTGAGAGCCGCTTGACGCCGCGCGTCCCAATCACCTTCATCCGCATCGTGATTTTCTGCGCCCTCTTTCCAGCTATCATTGCTCGTTTCATGATCATCCCAAATAGCAATCATAGGCATTTTAGCGGTAATACCCTGCAAGCCAGGGTCCGTACGATATTGCCCATGTCTCATGCGGTAATCGTCAAGCGTTACAATTTCGTGGCGCGGCTCATGTAGCCGTCCTATCCCTTCGGCCGCTTTGTCCAGATAATCGTCAGCGGCATATTCGTAATAATAATCCCCTAAATGAATAAAGGCATCAAAATGATCTTGGCGCGCGATATGGTCATAGGCATTAAAAAAACCATGTTGCCAATTCGCACAAGAGGCCACGGCAAAGCGCGCCGAGTCTAATTGCCCATTTGGCAGAGTTTTAGTTTTACCGGTTGGAGAAACCACGCCGTCAACGCTAAATCTGTAATAATAGCTTTGACCAGGTTCTAGGCCCTGGGCATCAAGTTTAACGGTCCAATCCCGCGCCGCCTGTGTCATGATCTTGCCCGATTTCCAGATTTGCGAAAAATCACTTTGACGGGCAATTTCCCACGTAACCTCAATAGGACCATTGGCTGGATTTTCAGCTGTGACCCGGGTCCATAGAATAACAGCTGTTTCTAGCGGATCGCCTGACGCGATGCCATGTGAGAAAAGTCCAGATGCGGACGATGTCTTCGCGGAAAATCTTTCTGATTTGCGCGGAGTACACGCTGCTGCTGTCGTGGCCGTTATCGCCCCCAAAAGCCCCCGCCGCGTTATTTTATTATTCATTTCCCAATAACCCCACATGCCATCGATTAGCGCTCATAGCTACGAGACAATCGATTGAAAACCCCTATTTTCGAGAGCACGCCATCAATTCGCCTGAATTACCATTCAGCGCCAACCGCGTGCAAGAATGCCCCGTTTTTCCGTAGCCACTTTTTGGCCGTACCAACATTGTCAAAAATCGAATCGCATACATCCCAAAAGGCGGCGCTGTGATTGTCTTCGATCATATGGGCACATTCATGGGCCGCGACATAATCAAGGACAAATGGCGGGGCCGAAATTAAGCGCCAGCTATATGAAATATGGCCTTCCCCTTTTCGCGTAATACAAGACCCCCAGCGCGAGGAGGTATCACGCACAGATATCTTACCTATCTTCTTTCCGAGTTTTTCGGCATAGAAATGTGAGGCCGCTGTCAGCTCCTCGCGGGCTTCACGTATCAACAACCGCCGAACACGGCCTGGAAAGCTTTCCTTATCCGGCGCAGGAACATTAATAATACGCCGTTCATGATCTATTTTTGGGCGCCCGCGCCCGGGCGGTGAAACCAGCGCATAAAGTTCGCCGCGCAGTAAAATATGCCCGCCCGGTTCAAAGGGCTGGGCGGGCGGTAGGCCTTCGAGCTGAACCTCAATCCAGTCACGTTGTTCGCGCGCAAATTTCCGTGCCTTTGGCAACGCTCTAGCACTTGGAACAACAACCGAAACTTCGCGGTCTGATGTTTTGACTTTGAGCGATATACGTCTAGCGCGCTCGGAAAGGTGATAAACAATTCGCGGATCGTCCTCATCGCGAAAAGGGAATACCGCTTTGGCTAAGCTTGGCGGCGTGTTACGCTCTCGCTTAGGTCTTTTAGAAAAATTTGAGAGGAGCCCGCCCATGTCAGCTATTCGATTATCCTTCCTGTGCTTATCGTCAACCGCAGTGATTCTCACCACATCTCTTATGGTGGGGGGCTGCTCGCCAAAGGACAAGGGGCCATCTGCGAAAAAATCAGTTCCGGGCGCTGAGCTAAGTCTGAAATCTCCAACCCCCAAAGCTTTTGCCAAGCATTTTGAGGTTCCCAACCGCAAAGTTAGCGATAACGAGGCCAAACGGGCTCTTAAAGAACTCAACCTGTCGCAGTCTTCAGATGAGGGTCTTAGCTGGGCAAAGTCATCGGGCAAGGCTGGGAATTATAATTATACAGATCTGGCCGCAAAGAGTGATGACGGCACCCTTACCATAGATAAAGCCGAGCTCTTTGGCGTGCATATGGACGGGGAGACCGCAACCTTTGACCGCGCAGATTTTTCCAACATCAAAATTTACAACGAAGATGATGATGTGACTGTAACGTTTGACGCGCTAAGTTTAGCGCGTCCGACACCCGCGATGGCCAAATCCATCATAAATTCTCTTACGAATATCAAAGACATTGACGATCTAGACCTTGAAAATGAGGACGGGGATATGGGTTTTGGGGCGCTATCTATGACAGATATGGCGATTAAATCTGCTGAGCTCAACGGCAAAGTTGAGACGTTAATCTGGGGCGAAGACGAAAAAAGTGGCACGACCGATATGTTGCTCGATGACGTCAACATGACACTTAAAGGCCGCCAAGGGGAGAGCGGGCAACTTACGCTGGGTGAGTTCTCAGCAACAGGGCTGCGCTCCAATCTCTTAAAAGGAATCGGAAGCCCCACCGCCATATTAGGAAAATTCGGGTCTACAGGTAAGAATTTTGATGAAGTCAAATTAGATGATTTAAGCTTTGATAGTTCCTCCGTATCAATCAGCACAGCCGGCTTTGCCGGCAAAGCCATAGAGAAAGGCGGCGTCACCACAATTAAACAGGCGAGTGAACCTTTTAAAATTATGCTCAAAGACCAGCCTAAAAACCCGCAAGCCGCGCAAGCTTTTGCCATGGTCAAAGAACTCGGGTTTGATGAGCTAGTCTTTCAATCCAGTCAGACACAAATCATCGATAGCAATACAGACACGGTCACCGTCAAAGACGGAGTCGTGACAATGAAAGACGGATTTAACTTAGACTATAACTATTCCGCTTCAGGCCTAAACGAGCTTCAGAAAAACCTTAAAGATAATGGCGGTCAAAATGACATGAGCGCAGCGCTATCAACCATGACCCTCAACGGGGTTCAGTTCCGGCTGGAAGATAAGTCTATTGTTGACCGCGGCCTCAAACTCGCAGCTCAGTTCCAAGGCACAACGCCGGACACCATAAAAAACCAAATCAAGATCGCCTCTGCAGGCGCATCTCTATTTGCAGGGACAGGGATTGAAGCGGCTTTAATGGGCGAGATGGGAACGGCGCTAAGCGAGTTTTTCGAAAATGGCGGCACGCTATCCGTTGTTGTTAATCCCCAAGAACCCGTGGCCATGTCTCAGCTTTCTAATCTCAAAAGTAGCGATTTGACACTTAAAGAGCTGGGGTTTTCCGCCAAAGTTGAATAATAACCCAATAAAAAAGCCCCTAAAGGGGCTCTCATTAGGCTGAAGGTAATTCTGCTGAGCGGCGCATCATTTCGTCGCGAAACATAGCGGCGAAATCTGGCGGCTCTAACATAATAGGAGGGTAACCGCCATTTTGCGTTAAATCCGCCATAATTTGGCGAGCAAATGGGAAAAGAAGCCGCGGACATTCAATTAATATCAAGGGCTGGATTTCATCGGCATTAACACCTTTAAAAGCAAAAAGCCCCGCATATTCAAGCTCCGCAATAAAGGCAACTTGGTCACCCCGGCGTGCCTCGGCCTTGAGCATAAGCGTAACTTCGACATTATCACCTTCAAGCATCTGGCGGCCAATTTCGATACCAATTTGTATCTGCGGCGCTTCAAGTCCAGTGCGCAGGCTATCGGGGGCATTGGGGTTCTCAAAACTGGCGTCTTTTGTATATTGAGCCAAGACACTGAGCATAGGTCCCGATGCGACCGCTTGAGCTTCTGCCTGAGCTTGGGCTTCAGCTTGAGCCACGGCCTCTGCTTGCGCAGCTGCCGCCGCTTCTTTTTCTTTTTTCGTTGGCTTTTTAGCCATAATCTTCGGTCTCCCGTATAATTGTTAGCGCGAGCTATCATAGTGACTACAGCCAAGCAATTGCTTATTGCGACGAGCCTCTATACACCCTATTTGCAAATCACAGATGGTTATGTCCGGTGTAAAAATCAAGACCATCATTTTAGGAACCAAAGACCAATGACAGACATGTATCAAGTAATTCTCTACGCCGCGATCGCGACCATCGTCTGCGTCATGCTGTATACGGTCTTGGGCAAGTCTGTTGGCCAAGGCCCAGAGTCTGGAATAGACCCGATTAAATCCCTTGGACAAAAAGCTGCTATCGTTCCGCCTGTTGACGACGGCACACCCAAAACCGGACTTGATGCTATCGCGCAAATGGACCCTAATTTTTCGCCTGCCCATTTCATTGACGGCGCCAAGGCCGCCTATTCCATGATACTTGAGGCCTTTGCCTCGGGCGATCGCGACCAACTCAAGGGTCTGCTGAACGATGATGTCTATAAGGTTTATGTGGCGTCAATAGACGCACGCGAAGCAGATAATCTCACACAAGTGACAGATCTTGGACGCCTGCGCCGCGCCGCTATACAAGGCAGTAATTTGGAAGGCAAAACCGCGCAAATCTCGGTTCTTTATGAAGCCGAGCTCACCTCAGCCTTGATGAATAGCGAGGGCGAGGTCGTGCAAGGCGATCCAGATATTCTGTCTAGCGTGTCGGAAGTTTGGACCTTTGAACGTAATTTGAAAAATTCTGATATAAATTGGAGACTATCTGATGTCGCTCCGAGTGAAGGCGATACATTAGACGCTGACCCAACGCCAGATACCAAAGCCTAAGCGAATGACGCGCATTATTGCTCTTTATAGCCTTGTGTTGTCTCTTGCGCTTTTGGCAAGTGGATGCGCCAGCGTGCCAAATCAGCCAGCAACTCAACAACAAAGCCAAATAGAAACGCCGTCAAACCAAGACGTCAGTTCATCGCAGGGCGTGACGTCAGATCGGGAGACCATTATTGTCGCTGCACCATTGCCTGAGCCCCCTGTTATCGTGGCGATTAGCGCGCCGCCCGCGCCCGCCGCAGAGCCGCCCATTATCGAAATTTTTGAACAACCCAAGTGGTATGATAAAATCACGCATTGGCAAGGCGCAGATGTCCGCCCCGCCCTCACCTCTTTTAAACGCAGCTGTCAAAGCTTTGCCAAAGCTGATCTATTTTCAGAACTCAACGCTAATTTGCCCGAATATGGCCGCTATGATGATTGGCAGCCCGCCTGTGACGAGAGCCGCTTTATTCCCGACGACGCCAATTCAGCGCGGCTATTTTTTGAAACCCATTTTGAGCCGACCCTTATCTCCACAGAGGAGAGCAAAAGCGGTTTATTGACAGGTTATTACGAACCCGAAATTTCAGTTAGGCGCGTCCCAGACGCCGTCTACTATGAACCCATTTTAGCCAAACCCACCGACGAGACCACACTCAAGCTTCCGCGCCAAAATATTACCGCCAGCTCTTCTCGCGTGATTGCTTATGGTAAGCCGATTGATGTGTTTTTCATGCAGGTACAAGGGTCGGGCCGCATTCAATTTGATGACGGCGTAGCGCTACGCGCGGCCTATGCGGGCAATAATGGTCATAAATATGCGTCTATTGGCAAGGTGCTTGTGGAGCGCGGGGAGATGAGCCTCGAGCAAGCCTCCAAACAAGCCATTAGCGATTGGATGGACAGGTCTGGAGCTGACGCGACCCGTGACTTAATGAACGAGAACCCCCGCTATATTTTCTTTACAGAACAAGCCATCACCTTTGGCGAGGGCCCGCGCGGCGCCATGCGTGTTCCCCTGACTGATATGGGGTCTATCGCCGTAGATAATCGTTATCATCCTTATGGAAGCCTAATTTGGCTTGAAACCACTTTGCCCCAATTTGGCGGAGATTTTCGCGGACTTGAAACCGGCCTATTAGTTAGCGCCCAAGATACAGGTAGCGCGATTAAAGGCCCCTTGCGCGGCGATCTCTTCTTTGGGTCAGGTGACGAGCCAGGCGATAGAGCCGGCGTTATGAAACATCCAGTAAAATGGACGATACTCGTGCCCAAAGCCTTGGCCGCAAGATTACGGACCACGTCTTAGTCATGGGCTGGAAGTAAATGTCTGGGCGGAAATTAGAGCCAGAAGAAAAACAGGTCTGGGGCCGCGTGGCGCGAACGGTCTCCCCTCGGCGCGCCTTTAAAGGGCCTAAATCAGCCAAACCCCTTCCGCCCAAAGGCCCGACCACGCAAGACTTTGCCAATATGTTGCGCTTGCCGGCTTTAGAAAAACCAACCCAGCGCGGCCTCCCGCAATCCCTTGATGTTAATCAAGATAAAAAAGTGCGGCGCGGACGCGTGAGCATAGATGCTAAAATAGACCTACATGATATGACCCAGAATATGGCGCGCCCAGCCCTGCACCGCGCCGTCATGCGCGCATCCAACCGCGGTCACAAATGCGTGCTGGTCGTGACGGGCAAAGGACTGCGCGGTGACGGCGTCTTGCGCCGAAATTTTACGCATTGGATAAGTGAGCCAGAAATAAGACCCTTAATCGCCACCTACGCCCAAGCCCATATCAAACATGGAGGTAGCGGCGCGTGGTATGTATTTTTAAAGACCTAGTTTTACCTTCGATATTTTTGCCAAATCTTATCATCAACCTTAGTATTTTTATCATCCTCTACCCGCTTATAAAGCACCTCACCGGCATAGAACATAAGCTCTTCAAGAATTTCATTTGGGTATAGATCAGATAAAACTTCAACTTTAAACTCATTGAAAAAGAACACACGTGAAAGCATATGTTGGAATTTTAACAATGATTTTTCATTTACTGTCGAGAGCGTATAATGTGACAAAACGACGGCATTTAATTTAAAAAAATCTTTCGCGCCGTCTAAGCGATATAATGTGATCAAAATATCATTCTTCTTTTTATATGTTATCGCGCCAATTTTTTTACCATTTTTAAAAATTTCAGAGGTTTCTTTGAAATGCCTAATTTCGATTTCATCCGTCTCAATTGTGACGGAAGAAACCGGCGGCGCATCATAGAGGTGAGTCGTTTCAAAAACCTGTTGCTTCTTATGTAGCAACCGAAAGCCTCGTCCTTTTTTATTCGGTTTCAAGACATACATTTACGGGTCATTACCCTTTAAAATTTGGATCAAACGCGGGCGGAAAAACTTTCCAATTCGGGAGTAGCTTTAAGAGCCAAGCTCGGGCCGTATGCCAGCCTGCGCCAAGGAAAATAATCGCCGCGCCTAAAAGCAAAAATGTCATTGCTATTACGGTGCCAAAATTTAAGCCCGCCCCGTCAAACAAATACCCTAGCGCAAAGGCGGCATAGCCCAGAGATGACACAATTAAGGCCCGCCGATTTATCGCCAGCCCGATAACCGTAATCACCGCCACAATCACCATCATGATGGCCGCGTCGCTCTGGCCCAATTTTACCATAGGAATGAGGTTAAAGAGCATATCTTTCTTGAGCGCCACGGTCTGCAGGGCTAGTCCATGAATGATCATGGGCGCAGCGAGAAAATGTAGCCAAAATGCATTATCGGCAAAACGCGTTGTCCGGTGTAAATCGCGCATATCGTAAAGGATTGCGGCGGCAAAAACACCGAGCCCGCTTAGAAACAACCCTAGCCCCCACTGTCCGTCTACGAGGCCTGGCGCGATGCTGTTAATGACGGCAAAGACCAGATATAATATGGCGATGGCAATTAAGGCGATACAAAAGGGTAAACGAATACGCCAATAATAAAGCAGCATCGCGCCTAAGGTCACGAGCGCCGTCGTAATCCCGCTCACATCACCAATAAGGCCCGCCATGCCGCGCTGCGTAAACAATAAGAAGGCCAAAGCGGTGATTAATGTGGGGGCGTGAGCGCGGCGTTTGCGGCCAAAATATTCCGCCATAAATCCCATCACGACAGCCGCGCCAATAAAGCTTATCCCGCCGCCAAAAATTTTAGCAATCACCGAAAGTCCTAAGGCGAAAAGCCCCACACCTATCGAAATAAATACATCTGAGAAACTACGCAGAAAACGCATATCGTCTTCATTGCCGATAACGGCGCTCTCGCTTGATGCGCCGCCACCCGCCTTCGCGCGCATATCATCAGCTTGGTTTTGGGTGATTATACCCGCGTCTAAGGCCTTGGTAATTTGCTCAGGTGTCATATCGCTCATGACGTCAGACTAATCCGCTCAGATACTATTAGGCAAGTCTCTTAAGTGAGCTAGATAATTTCTATAATCTTGATATACTATACCAGAATACAAACGAGATAAGCAAAGTTCGGAGTTAATATGCTGGTTAAGCAAAATATTTTTTTTCTGTTGATACTGATTTCGTCTGTAATACTTACCCCTCACAGTTTCGCCAAAGACGCGCAATCCGACAACCCTTTGAGCGCTCTTTTTAAGTGTACATCAATTACAGTAAATGCAGCTAGGCTAGAATGTATGAACCGAGAAGTTGAATTATTGCAAATCGCTCAAAGCCAAAAAAAAATCATTGTTGTTGATGATGTTTCTACAAGGGCTCTAGAAAAAGACACCCCTCAGTGGGCAACGGCAAAACCAAAGAAAGTTTCTAAAAAATTCGAGGCCGCTATTGAATCAATTTATTGGGAAGATGGAAAACGGATTATCAAGCTTAACAACGATCAACTTTGGCAAATCACTAGCGGCGATAAAAGACTTCCAAAAGGAGATTTAACAATAACAATACGACCAGCTGCACTTAGCAGCTTCTTGGCAACCATATCCAATGGTCGGCGAAAGTCAAAAAGCCTTCGCGTGCGCTTAGTTGAATAGCTAATCTTTTCGTAAGACTGCATCTATAATCTGCATCGCCATTTGTGATACAGCCTCAATATCCAGTTTCGTCGTATCAATCAGATGCGCGTCATCAGCGGGAATAAGCGGGGCTTCTTTAC
>CAZJRU010000038.1:0-13181 GCA_964548315.1 uncultured Hellea sp. | reverse complement strand
CATGAAACCAAAAAATCCTCAGAATACGTTAAGAACTTAAATAGCGCCCGCTAGAGAGTTGATGAATTTTTTTGATGAGATGTTAGAGGACGGCCTCCCTCGGGAAAGCTATGCCCGCTATTTTGAATGGTATCAAAACCAAGACAGCCAATTCTTAAAACGTAAAATGATTGAAGCTGAGGCGGTCTTCAGACGTACCGGTATTACCTTCAATGTCTATGGTGAAAAAGATGCAGATGAGCGGCTCATCCCATTCGATATTATTCCAAGAATAATTGCGGCCCGCGAATGGGACAGGCTCACTCTGGGTATCGAACAGCGGGTCAAAGCGATCAATGCATTCATTTTCGACATTTACCATAATCAAGAAATTCTAAAAGCAGGCATTATTCCCTCAAACCTTATAGAGAAAAACGAAGCTTTCTTGCCCCAAATGATTGGTTTCACTCCGCCGGGTAAAGTATACACCCATATCGTAGGTGTTGATCTCGTTCGCACAAGCTCTGATGACTTCTTAGTTCTGGAGGATAACGCCCGCACACCGTCTGGCGTCTCTTATATGCTAGAAAACCGAGAAACGATGCTTCAAATGTTTCCTGAGCTTTTCACTCGAGACAAAGTTCAGCGCGTCAGTAATTATCCACAAAAGCTACGACAATCTCTCGAAGCCTGCGCACCACAGAAATGTGAGGATAAACCTGTCATTGCAGTCCTTACCCCGGGTATTTTTAACTCTGCCTATTTTGAGCATGCCTTTCTCGCTGATCAAATGGGAGTTGAACTTGTAGAAAGTCAGGACTTACGTATACGTGATGGGAAAGTCTGTATGCGAACAACGCAAGGTTACACACCTATTGATGTCCTTTATAGGCGCGTCGATGATGACTATCTGGATCCCTTGAACTTTAGGCCCGAATCTATGCTCGGTGTCGCAGGCATAATGGATATTTATCGCTCAGGCGGGGTTACGATTGCAAATGCCCCCGGCACAGGCATTGCTGATGACAAGGCCATCTATTCTTATATGCCAGAAATTATACGGTTCTACACAGGCGAAAAAGCCCTATTGAAAAATGTAAAAACATGGCGTTGTTCAGACCCAGATTCGTTGAAATACGTCTTAGAAAACTTAGCGGAACTGGTTGTCAAAGAAGTGCACGGCTCTGGCGGTTATGGAATGTTAGTCGGGACCGCCTCAACCTCCGCTGAAATCGAGCGCTTTCGAAAAAAACTTATTAACAATCCAAGTAACTATATCGCCCAGCCAACATTGGCTCTTTCGACGACACCTATATTGAAAAACAATCAGCTCGCGCCTCGCCATGTTGATCTTCGTCCTTATGTTTTGGTTGCTCCAAATGAAATCATTACCACCCCTGGCGGGCTTACACGCGTTGCCATGAAAGAGGGGTCACTTGTTGTCAATTCCAGCCAAGGCGGCGGAACAAAAGACACTTGGGTCTTAAGGGATTAGACGGTGTTAGGGAAAACAGCGGGAAGCCTCTTTTGGATGATGCGTTATATGGAGCGATGCGAGAACATGGCCCGGCTAACGGAGGCCGGGTTTTACATTGCATTGACGCGGTCTCATTCCGCCGAAGACGAATGGCACTCCATCATCCGCGCAGCAGGCGTTGAACAAAATTATGAGTTATTAAACCAAACCTATGACGGCCCGTTGGTTATCAACTTCCTATTACGGGACAGAAATAATCCCTCTAGTGTTTGGTCTATGATTGATTTGGCGCGTTCTAATGCCAGAACGGCGCGCACCGCACTCACGCGCGAAGTTTGGGAAGCCATAAACGAAGCGTGGCTCAACATATGCGAGGCTTTAGAGGTTCCCGTCGTGCCCGCAAAATTGCCCAAAATTCTAGCCCGGATAAAGCGGCAATCGGCCTTGGTTCAAGGCGCTCTTCAAGGCACAATGTTGCGAAACGATATTTTTAATTTTGCCCGATTAGGAATGTTTGTTGAACGCGTGGACAATACCGCCCGAATATTAGATGTAAAATATCATGTCTTACTCCCGTCCGTTTCGCTCGTGGGCAGCTCACTGGATAACGTACAATGGGAAACCATTTTGCGAGCTGTGTCCGCTAATAGTTCCTATAGATGGATCAATCAGGGACCTGCCAACCCTAAAGGTATTGCCAATTTCCTTATTCTGGATCGGTCAATGCCGCGTTCTCTGGCATTTTGCCAATGGGAGATTACTCGCAACTTAGACCATCTTAATCATGCCTATGGAACTCACCCCAAGAGTGACGATATTGCAGCCGATATTCTGGCCGGTCTGCAAAGCCACACAATCGAGAGCGTTATGACCCACGGACTTCATGAATTCCTCACAGACTATCTACGTACAAACCAAGAGCTCGCGGCGCAGATAGAAACCGATTATAGGTTTTACGTCTGATATGATTTTAGACATTTCACATACGACTACATATCAATTCAACGAAGCACCAAACTATGGATTGCAACAAATTAGACTCACGCCGCAAACATATGAAGGGCAGATCGTAAAGTCATGGGACCTCGTCTTTGACGGCGGACAATTAGAAGCTAGCTTTACTGATCAAAATCAAAACAGTGTCAATTTAATCAGCCTTGATGCGGGTTCAAAACAGCTAAGTGTGACCGCTAAAGGGCAAGTTGAATTGAGAAATATGAACGGTATCACGGGTCCCCATTCGGGATATGCGCCGCTATGGTTATTCCTAAGAGATACGCCGCTTACACGTGCAGGAAAAGGCGTAAAAAAACTCTCTAAAACTTTAAAAACAGATGACGGAAATGACCTCGAAAAACTTCATCAGCTATCACATGATATAGGACAATGCGTCAAATATATCTCAGGCAGAACGGATAGCACGACAACCGTTGAAGATGCCTTAAAGTCTGGCGCCGGTGTCTGCCAAGATCATAGTCATATTTTTATCTCAGCCGCGCGTAATGCCGGATATCCAGCACGTTATGTTAGCGGCTACCTTATGATGAATGACCGCGTAGAGCAGGACGCAACACATGCTTGGGCAGAAGTTTATATTCCTTATTTGGGATGGACGGGATTTGATGTGTCTAATCAAATTTCTCCAGACGAACGTTATGTACGTATTGCGTATGGACTTGATTATTCTGAAGCGGCCCCTATTTTAGGCATTACATTTGGTGAGTGTACCGAAGCGATTTTCGTGAATGTGCAGGTTCAGCAATGAAAAAAAATAACAATTAAAAAATTTAACTAAGAGACAAAACCTATGACATATTGTGTTGGACTTCGTTTAGATAAAGGCCTCGTTTTCATGTCGGATACCCGCACAAATGCAGGTGTTGACGATATTGCAACAGTCAAGAAAACCCATAGTTGGGAAGTGAAGGGCGACCGGGTCCTTACCTTGATGACAGCAGGTAATCTTGCGACAACCCAAGCCCTTATAAGTTTGTTAGATGAGCGTTCTAAAAACCCTGAAAACGGTGATAATTCTATTCTAGCTGCGCCGACAATGTTTCAAGTCGCGCGAATAGTCGGTAATACCCTCAAAGAAGTCATTCAATACGCAAGCTCAGGCCAAGGTTCACAATCCCTCTTTAGCGCATCGCTTATCTTAGGGGGGCAAGTCGCAGGAATGCCGCCGCGACTGTTTTTGATTTATCCCGAAGGCAACTTCATTGAAGCCCAAGATGATTCACCATTTTTTCAAATTGGTGAAACAAAGTACGGCAAACCTATTCTAGTCCGTGAAAAACAGCCTGATATGAGTTTTGAAGAGGCGATCAAGCTTTTAATTATTTCGTTTGATGCAACCATAAAAGCGAACCTATCCGTTGATCTGCCGCTAGACTTAACAACTTATGAAGCAGATAGTTTGAAATTGGGCGTAGAGAGACGTTTCAATCGCGATGATAAATATGTTCGCAAAACCTCAACCAACTGGTCCAACGCTTTAAAAAAATCTCTGAATGCCTTGCCCGATTTTAAGTTCGATGAAACCTAAATAAGCTGGCCTTGGTTGGCTACTCAATGACTTCGGTTATTTTGACTTTGACCTTTAGGGTTTCTACTCCGCCGCCTTTGTAAATCGTCCCTGACGTGGGCGTCGCATCAATATAATTTCGCCCAATCGCAACACGCACATGGTCTTGGCTAGCGCGGCAACCATTAGTGGGGTCAAATCCGCGCCATCCCAAATAAGGCAAATAGACTTCAACCCAAGCATGAGAGGCTTCGGATTGAATCTTGTTCGCGTAATTTGCGCCTGTATAAATATATCCCATACGATAGCGCGCAGGTAAACTGAGAAGGCGCGCTAAGCATATAAACAAATTGGCAAAATCCTGACATACGCCCTTACGGCTTGCGTACACTTCAAATGGGGTTGTGTTGTTTGTGGTACTCCCCGACACATATTCGAAGTCATTATAAATACTTGTATTTATATCTTCGATTGTCTTGAGAAGATTAAAATTATTTCTCTCAGCGAAACTCATTGCGTACTGTGTAAGCTCACGCAGCTGCGATTCAGGAAGCTCGGGCGGCAGCAGATAAGGCGTCATCATTTGACGCTGCCATGGCATCCAGATTAGCGGTATAGACGTTTGACGCAGAACAACACCATGATCATCTGGTGGAGGTTCATAGAGCTTTACACGGCTTTTGGCCGTGACAGTCAAATTCACATAGGGTTCGTCGATTTCACAGTGAACGGATTGATTGCCAAAGACATCCTCAAACTGAATTTTTTCGGCTTGAGAGCTCAAGCTAAGTGTAGAATGTAAAACAACTTGAACAATGTCATCCGTTGGCATGAGGCGGAATAAATGCGTACTATGTTCGACTGGTTCAGCATATTCATAATAAGTAGAATGGGTAACATCAAACATACGGTAAGACAGGCTGCGGCCCTCCATCGTCTGCGTGATAGTTCTCGGCGAAGTCACAAAGTTTTTCACAACATTCTGCTTTTGAGAGGGCTGTGTGATCTGGTCTTGCGGCGTGCTTGGATGCAAGGGTCTGCTTAAATAAGGCTCATCCGACACTGTCGTTGTCTTAATTTCTGGCGTCCAAAGGCCATCATCGGCTTGGCTATTCCAGATCACTTTCCCATGGTTAGCCATAATCATCTGGCCTGGCAGCATTTTGGTCCAGCTTCCAGTACTGAACGGTGATGATGAAACAACCAGCGCCGTTCGGAAGGTATCATGGGGGTTATCGACCGCAATTGAGACCGAATTGGAGGATAGAGATTGTAAATTATTGGGCGGAACTAAACGAGAATAATGTATGGGTTTAGGTGATTGTGAACCCTGAAAGCAACATACGGTTTGGCCGTCCGTAAGATACATATCAGCGCTACCAAATTGATCAAATTGCTGAAACCAAGACAATATTTCAACAGGATTAACTTCGGAGAGTCTACGGGCGCCATGTTGTTCCATACGAGCCAATAAATTACAAAATGCGAGTTCGGAATCCGTTGTTCCAATAGGTTCCAGAAGTCGGCTGTCGCCCTGATAAATCTTCATCAGCTCGTTTTTGTCCAAATCTCCATTGTGCATAAAGAGCCAATCCGATCCGGCAAAACTGCGTGAGAAAGGTTGAGTTTCAGATTGTTTATAATCGCTTTCAGCCCCGCGAATTTTACAAAAGAAGACGTTAGATCTGAAGTTTGACCAATGCGTCAGCTTGTCCGTAAAAACTTGAGTAGCACGCGCGGAGGGGTCTTTAATCACCATTGAAGAGGCTTGATTGCCAGGATACCAACCAAGGCCCCACCCCAGCGAGTTTGAGCCCGCTCTATTCTGAGACAAATTAATGTCAATTGACGGCGAACTGGGGGCGTCGAAGTTAAGGAGCAAGATATTGCTGGTTAAATTTGGTATGTTGAACACTTTAAAGTTATCCTCTTGACGGTTATCCTGCTGAAGTCTCATGATATAAACCGTGAATATGTGGACACAATTTAACTAAACGAATCTAACTGGAGCCTAGACTATGAGCATAACAGTTAGCTTAAATCATGTAACTAACTATAAGTATGGCCGGCCGGTAAACCTTGGAACTCAAACTATACGGTTGCGCCCCGCGCCACATGTCAGAAATTTGATAAAATCTTATAGCCTTAAGGTCGAGCCAAAAGAACATTTCATCAATTGGCAACAAGATCCGTTTGGTAATTTTTTGGCGCGCATAGATTTCCCCGAAAAGGTCGTTAATTTTCGTGTTGAGGTCGATTTACTCACAGAAGTGCGTGTCTTTAATCCATTTGACTTTTTCCTCGAAGCTTATGCTGAAAAATTCCCTTTTGAGTATGAAGCCAATCTTAAGGACGAGCTTGCACCTTATCTTGAAATCAAAGAAACGGGTGCCAAACTAAAACAGTGGCTAGAAAACTGTGACACGAGCTCAAAAGGGATTATCGATTTCCTTGTCGCAGTGAACCAAACGCTAAATCAATCTGTCGCCTATACACTTCGTATGGAACCCGGAGTGCAAAGCTGTGCAGATACATTATCGCTTGGCTCAGGGTCTTGCCGTGATATGGCGTGGCTTCTGTGCCAAGCCTTACGGCATTTGGGCCTCGCGACACGGTTCGCATCGGGCTATCTGATACAGCTCGCCGCTGATGTGAAGTCACTCGACGGGCCGTCAGGGACCGAAGTGGACTTTACGGATTTACACGCATGGACCGAAGTTTATTTGCCAGGCGCAGGCTGGGTCGGTCTTGACCCAACATCAGGCCTTTTTGCAGGCGAAAGTCATGTACCGCTTTGCTGTACACCAAACCCCTTAAGCGCAGCGCCTATCTCGGGCACCTTAGAGGACGGTATTTCAACTGAATTCGCACATGATATGTCAGTACAGCGTATCCTTGAGACCCCGCGCGTCACCAAGCCCTACACAAATGAACAATGGAGTAGTATCGATATCTTAGGGAATAAGATCGAAGAGTTTCTTCAAGAAAACGATGTCCGCCTGACAATGGGCGGAGAGCCAACCTTTGTTTCCATCGATGACCGTGAAAATAATGCTTGGCATTACGGCGCGCTGGGTGGAGATAAAAAATCGCTCGCCAAAGATATGCTCTACCGCCTCAAGGACCGTTTCGCGAGCGGGGCCATGCATATGTTCACGCAAGGTAAATGGTACCCTGGCGAAATTTTACCGCGCTGGGCTATGCCCTGTACATGGCGCGTCGATAATATTCCTATTTGGACGAACCCCGACCTTTTTGCGGACCCCGATATTGACGCCAAACATACGCTAAAAACCGCAAAAGCCTTTATAACGGCGCTGAGCCGAAAACTTGGCATTCCAAAAACTTATATTTTAGAGGCGCGCGAGGACACGCCTTATTATCTATGGAAAGATCACCGCATGCCATTGGCGGATAGCATGATGGTTGCGGATGTTTTTGAAAAAACAGAACGCGAGCGTTTGCAAAAACTCATGGATGAAGATTTAAATGCCCCCACAGGCTTTGTTCTGCCGCTACATTATTCACACAGGCGCGAACAATGGATTAGTAATCCTTGGACATTCAAAAGCGGGCATCTTGTTTTGCTTGCGGGTGACTCCCCTATTGGGACGCGCCTTCCGCTATCGAGCCTGCCAAGTCCAGAAGAGGCAGAAGACGAAATCATTCCTGAACGCGCAGTTTCAGATATGGCAAAAAAACTCCCAAGCGCCGCGACGCTGAAAAAGCGTCTCGCAGCCTATAAGACACCCAATGATAAACCCTTTAAAAAAGACCCTAATGGTCTAATTAAAACAGCGGTTTGTGCGCAGGTTCGTGATGGCGTTTTACACATCTACCTGCCGCCCGTTGCTTGGAGCGAACATTTTCTTGAATTGATAAAGGCGGTTGAATTAACCGCCGCAGAAACCGGGATATCTGTCGTTCTTGAGGGATATAGAGCGCCGTCAGACCCAAGACTTGTGAGCATGAGCGTGACGCCTGACCCGGGAGTCATAGAGGTCAATGTTCAGCCCGCCGAGTCGTGGGCAAAACTCAAAGACATCACAAATACGGTTTATGAAGAAGGTCGCTTGTCGCGCCTCTCAACTGAAAAATTTATGCTCGATGGCCGCCGCACTGGCACGGGCGGAGGCAATCATATTGTGCTGGGTGCCGCTCACCCTAAAGACAGTCCTTTTCTGAGGCGCCCGGATCTACTGCGATCATTCATCAGTTTTTGGCAAAATCACCCAGCGCTCTCCTACGTGTTTGCGGGCACATTCATTGGGCCGACGAGCCAAGCCCCGCGTATTGATGAAGCCCGTCATGATTCCATGTATGAGCTCGAAATTGCCTTCTCTCAAATTCTTAAAGATGAAGACATCTTACCTCAGCATGTCGACAGATTATTTAGAAATCTGCTCGTTGATTTGACGGGAAATACGCACCGGGCGGAGTTTTGCATTGATAAGCTCTATAGCCCCGATAGCGAGCGCGGACGGTTGGGGCTTCTAGAAATGCGCGGCTTTGAAATGCCGCCCCATCCACAAATGAGTCTGCTTCAAAGCCTCCTTATTCGCGCATGTCTCGCGATGTTTTGGAAGACGCCTTATGAAGGCGGGCTCATACGCTGGGGCACGCAATTACATGATAAATTCATGCTGCCTTACTTCCTGAAGCAAGATATGACTATGGTTCTAGACGCCTTAGCCCAAGCGGGTTTTAAATTTGATCTTGAATGGTTCACCCCGTTTTTTGCCTTCCGCTTTCCTGAATGTGGCCGCGCTCAAATCGCAAATATTGCACTGGAACTTCGTAGCGCCTTAGAGCCTTGGCCCGTTATGGGCGAAGAGCCTTTTGGGGGCGGTATCAGCCGCTCGGTTGACGCGACGGTAGAACGCCTTGAACTTAGCGTTAGAGGACTTGTCAAAGGCCGCCATCAAATTACCTGTAATGGCAGGGTTGTCCCACTTTGCACGACCAATGTTGAAGACCGGCTTGTGGCTGGAATCCGCTTTAAAGCTTGGGCGCAATCTTCAAGCCTTCATCCACAAATGGACGTTCATGCGCCGCTTGTTTTTGACGTTGTTGACCTTTTGAATGAAACATCTGCTGGCGGCTTCACCTATCACGTCGCGCATCCGGGCGGGCGCAGTTTTGAAACTTATCCTGTCAATGAAAATGAAGCCGAGGGGAGACGGATGGCGCGATTTGAAACTACAGGGCATACCCCAGGGAAAGTTACAGTTGCCGCAGAAACCATTAATCCATATTTCCCATACACATTAGATTTACGGCGATAACCGGCAATATGGCGCGAACCACAGAGGCTAATTACCCTAGAGTTTTACCCGCAATTTCTAACACGTTTTTGGATGGTTTAGTGGCAATGACGCGGCTGAGCTCATCTTTAATCATGTCTTGACGCGCCGTATCCAGTTTGCGCCAAACGCCATAGGCCCCCAAGAGCCGGGCCGCTACGGAGGGGTTACGGCTATCCATGTCTAAGACTTGATCGGTATAGAAACTATAACCACTACCGCTAATGTCGTGGAAGAGATGGGGGTTACTTACTGCGAAACTGCCAACCAAGGCGCGCACTCTATTTGGGTTCCCAGCGTCAAAGGCGCTATGTTTTGTAAGCTTTTTAATCGCGGCCACTCCGCTTGGATGTTTGCGAGCAGCCTGCACTGCAAACCATTTATCAATTACGAGAGGGCTCTTTTCCCATTTCGTATAAAAGTCTTCCATATATTGATCCACGCGAAGACCGCCAAGTTTATCCAAAGTGTAAAGCGCGGATAACTCATCGGTCATATTTGTGGCTGTTGTGAACTGCTCTATCGCGAGCGGTGCGGCTTGTGCGTCTTTGCAGGACGCGAGCAGTGACAAACACCGGTTTTTAAGCGCGCGCCGCCCTGCTGACTTTGCATCAGGGCTAAAGGGTCCTGTGTCTTTTAAAGCATGATAATGCTTGAGCAAATCAGGGCTCATACCTTCGCCAATGGCGCGCAAAAGCCACTTGGACGCCAAATCGACCGCAATGGGGTCTGCTTGCGACAGACTTTGTTGGATCTCTGTATTAAACGGTATCGTTAGAGCCAAAGCCTTGAAATTATCATCAAATTTACCATCATTTAGTGTGCGTTTTAAGGCGCGAACATAGCCAGATAAAGCGCGGTCAGGCTTCGGCGATGTGCCTGTTTCAATGGCTTTTGTCATACCCCCTAAAAGCTCACGGGCCAGCGTTTGCCCTGCTTCCCAGCGGTTAAAAGCATTAGGATCATTACCCATAAGACGCAGCCCATCATCAGCTGTTTGATCGCTTTTTAAAATCACAGGTGCTGAGAAGTCTTGCAAAACAGAGAGGCTATAGTCCTGACCGTAATTCGGCAATTCAACGCGTTCTTTTGCATCCTTTAAAATCGTCAATTGCGGCTCACCGAGCGGACCATTATCCCCAATCGCCTGCCAGCGCACGGGCATAATCTGAGCGGCTTTCTTTGGCTGCCCCGGTGTTGGCGCTGTGGACTGTTCGAAAGTAACACTCTCTGCTGTGCGGCTTACGCGAAGTTCGGGCGTACCAGCTTGCTCATACCAGCGCATGAATTGTGAAAGGTCCTGACCCGATGTTTTTTCAAAACAAGCAATGAACTGCTCAATCGTGGCGGCGGTTCCGTCGAGGCTGTCAAAATAATAGTCACAGCCCTTTCGATATTCTTCCGCGCCCAAAATCGTTTTGAGCATACGAATGACTTCGGCCCCTTTATCATAAACCGTCGCTGTATAGAAATTATCAATTTTAACATATGAATTGGGCCGAACCGCATGTGCGAGAGGCCCTGCATCTTCGGCGAATTGACGTCCGCGTAGGCCGCGGACATTTTTGATACGCTGAACTGCAGCGCCGCGTTGGTCCGCAGAAAATTCTTGATCGCGAAAAACGGTTAAACCTTCTTTGAGGCAAAGCTGGAACCAGTCACGGCACGTAATACGGTTGCCTGTCCAATTATGAAAATACTCATGGGCGACAACGGATTCGATAAACTCAAAATTCATATCCGTCGCGCTGGCCCCGTCCGCCAATAGGAGCGAGGAGTTAAATATGTTGAGGCCTTTATTTTCCATTGCGCCGAAATTGAAATCACGCACAGCAACGACCATGAATATGTCTAAATCATACTCTCGGCCATAAGCCTGCTCATCCCATTTCATCGAGCGTTTAAGCGCGTCCATTGCATATTCAGCCCGGGGCGCGGCGCCCTTATCGACATAAATCGTGAGCGGAATATCGCGCCCGCTCATCGTCTTGAAACTATCTTCTAAGATATCGAAATCCCCTGCGACAATCGCAAAGAGGTAACAAGGCTTCGGGAAAGGATCTTCCCAGACAGCGAAATGTTTACCGCCTGGCAGTTCGCCGTTATCAACCATATTTCCATTAGAGAGCAAGTATGGGTGTTTTTTATCAGCCGTGATTTTGACCTTAAATACTGAGAGCACATCAGGGCGGTCAGGATAAAAAGTTATACGGCGAAAACCCTCCGCCTCGCATTGCGTATAATAACGTCCGCCAGAGACATAAAGCCCCATGAGGATAGAATTGGCGGCGGGGTTACAACTGTTTTCAATCTCTAGGGTAAAGCTATCAGGCAGATCATCCAAAATTAATTGTGTTTGTGTCAGGCGGTATTCACTCCGTTTGAGCGTGCGTCCATCCACTTTGATGGATTTTAATTTAATCTCTTCCCCGTCTAGTTCGAGCGGCCCTGCGCTCTCGCGGCGCATAACCAGTTTACTTTTCACCGTTGTCGCTTTTGGGCTTAAATCAAAATCAAGATAGACGCTTTCAATCGCAAAACTGAACGGCGTATAATCAGCAAGTCGTGTAATTTTGGGAGTTTCAGAAAGTGTATCAGGGCGCATGTTATGTCCTTTATCTAGTCTATTCTTTACTTGGGTTATTGTGGTGAACCCCTAAAAATATGCAAGACACAATTATGTTTATACTTACCGGCTAACCCGCAGATAGCTGAGATGGTTGCCCCTTCTTCAGCCTAGATTAAGTAAAGACAGACCAGTTTAGAGCATTGGTAAAGTGTTCTAAGGCTATAGCGCCAACCAGTGAGGTTCCGGCCTCATTCAAACCGGGAGACCAAACAGCAATCGCGCC
Organism: uncultured Hellea sp.; assembly: GCA_964548315.1. GTDB lineage: Bacteria > Pseudomonadota > Alphaproteobacteria > Caulobacterales > Maricaulaceae > Hellea. The sequence continues at coordinate 1,046 of CAZJRU010000038.1, read as the reverse complement.
GCGTTCAGGCGCAATGGTTAGAATACCTCCGCCCACGCCGCTTTTACCAGGCAATCCCACGCGATAGGCAAATTCTCCGGAATTATCATAATGGCCACACCCCATCATAATGGCATTAATGTGCCGGCAATGCTGCGTAGAAATTACGGATTTAGCGGATACAGGGTCTGTTCCTCCGCATGCAAGATGCAACCCAGCTCGCGCTAATTGACGCGCGGACATCGCGATGGCGCATTGACGAAAATACACACTCAAACTGTTTTCAATAGGGTGACGCATATTTGAAAATGCCGCCATAAAATACGCTAAACTACGATTTCTAGACCCTGTTTCAGCTTCTGATGAAGCAACATCCTCGTCGATAAAAACGGAAGTATCATCGGCCCGCTCCTGCATAAAGGCAAGTATCTCGGCAATTGTCTCATCAGAAGACCTGCCGTCTATTAGCCTATCCGTCGTTGCGATAGCGCCTGCATTAATCAGCGGGTTGCGAGGTTTTCCAGATTCTGTTTCTAACTGCACAATTGAGTTAAATGAGGACCCAGAAGGTTCCCGTCCAACAGAATTCCAAAGGTCATCGCCAAACCGTTCAAGCGCGAGTGACAAGGTAAAAACTTTGGAAACGGACTGTATTGAGAAAGGCTCATCTGCGTCGCCTATACAATAATATTCCCCGTTTGGTAACACAACAGCCATACCGAATTTTGACGGATCAACTTCGGCCAGAGCGGGTATATAATCGGCAACGCGGCCTTGACCGCAATAAGGTTTTGCATGTTCATATGCATTGTGAAGAGATTTTCGAATTTCATCAGGCATATAGTCTTTGTCACGTTAATTGCGCTTTTCTGGCATTATGTTAAGCTATCCGCATGAAAACTTCAATTGTCAAAGAACTCATGATCGAACGCGATCTCCCATACTGAATGTGAGTAATGAATATACAAACTTAGCAGAATAAGGCTAACGACCGCTCGTGCCGCGAAGTAGTCTAAAAGTGAGCAGCTTAAATTCGTTTAATCTAAGCGTCCTAAAATCGCCTCAAA
>CAZJRU010000037.1:0-13321 GCA_964548315.1 uncultured Hellea sp. | reverse complement strand
ATTTTCCGATGGGCCTAAGTCTGGACCGGATTTTCAAGGATATGGAAAACGTGCCCTTCAAAGATCACGTTTGGCCAAAATTTTTACGCGAAAATGCCATCAAGGTTTTTAAATTAGGAGACGCAGTATGACCTCCAATACAACAGCCCATGTGGCCGTCTGGGCTCAGCTCGCGGGACTTCGCGGGGACGATCTTACAGCATGGCGCATGAACGCGGTTGAGAACCGCGCAACCGTTAAAGAACGTAATTTGGATGCGCTGCCCCTGCCTTTCGGATGGTTCATGGTCTCCTATTCTGATGAGCTTGAAAAAGGCGAGGTGAAGCCGCTTTATTACTTTGGCCAAGACCTCGTGCTTTGGCGCGGCGAAGATGGACAAGCCCGTGTCATTGACGCCTATTGCAAACATTTAGGCGCGCATATGGGCTATGGCGGACGCGTAAAAGGGAACTCTTTGGAGTGCCCGTTTCATGCCTGGGAATATAACGAGGAAGGGGCCGTGACTGCCGTGCCGTATGCCAAGAAGGTACCGCCATCCGCCGCGCGTCCATGCGAGGCGCAGTGGAAGGTTGTCGAGAGCAATAAGCAAATTCTTGTGTGGTATCATCCCTTTAATGAAGCCCCTAAATGGGAGCCTGAAAGTTTTGACCAAGTCCATGACCCTGAATGGACGGAGTATAAAAAATACGAATGGATTGTGCATGGGCCGGTTCAAAATATGGCAGAGAACGGCGTAGACGCCGCCCACTTTAAATATATTCACGGCACCGATAGTTTCCCAGATTATGACTTTGAATTTGACGGACATAAACGCTCCGCCAGTGTTGAAGCCAAAATGCCCACACCCAAAGGCGTCGTAGACGGCACCATCGCCTATGGGACTGTGGGCGCGGGGCAAAGTTGGACAAAGTTTTCTGGTATTTCTGAAACGTTGATGGTTGCGGGCATTACGCCAATTGACCAAGAGCGTACCCATATTCGCTTTGCTTTCACCCAGCCAAAATCAGAAGCGGAAGGGCCTATGGCAAATCTGGCCAAAGCGATGCGCCGTGAAATTTGCAAACAGCTTGATCAAGATAAGGTGGTTTGGGATCGCCAAAAATATATGCCTAAGCCGAGCATTTGTGATGGTGATGGACCTATCCTTCCCTTTCGGAAATTCTTCGCCCAGTTCTACGCTGAGTGGGGCGATGACGCGAAGAAAATTACCAAGTTGAAGATTGATAAAAAGGCGGGTTGATTGGCTGTTATCGATATAACGCATGAGGGGCCGATAACGCATATTCGGCTCAACCGGCCCGCGGCAATGAACGCGATTACCAATGAGATGCATAATCTCTTAGATAAGGCCTTTGATGATTTTGCGGCTAATAATGAGCAACTTATTGCCGTTGTGTCTGGCGCTGGAGACCGCGCCTTTTGCGCAGGAAGCGATTTAAAGGACGGTATTGGCGAGCATTACCCGCGCGGGGGATATGCGGGACTGATTGAGCGGTTTGATTTAGCAAAACCTGTCATTGCTGCGGTCAATGGATTTGCGCTGGGCGGCGGGTTCGAGCTTGCCTTGGCTTGTGATCTTATCATTGCCTCTGATACCGCAAGTTTTGGCTTGCCAGAACCTTTGGTTGGAGCTGTCGCTTTGGGCGGCGGACTACACCGTTTGCCGCGCCAGATAGGTCTCAAACAAGCGATGGGCCTTATTTTAACCTCGCGCCGCGTTAGCGCAGCAGAAGGCTTTCGCATGGGCTTCGTCAACGAAGTTGTTGCGCCGGATAAGCTAGATGAGACTGTGGCGGCCTATTGCAAAGATATTTTAAAAGGCGCGCCTATTGCTGTGCAGACCTCCAAGATGACAGTCCAGCGCGGCCTTGCTGAGGACAGTTTGGAAGCGGCTATGAAGGCTCAAGACGGCTATCCAGAATTTATAAAATGGCGAAATAGCGAAGACGCGATGGAGGGCATCACCGCCTTTACTGAAAAACGTAAGCCGAACTGGCAAGGAAAATAAAACCAGAAAAGAAATACAAGAAAATTAGAAACAAGAAAACTTAAGAGGGAAGATTATGATGAGACAGATATTTTTAGGAAGCGCAGCTTTAAGTGTGGCGCTATTGGCGGCATGCGGGGAGAAGGCCGTTGTCAAAGAAGACATAGCAATTGCAAAAGTTGACACGGCCAGCGTGGAGCGCACGTCAACGAAGAATGCCTATTTCGGTGATTTGCACGTTCATACCAAGAATTCTTTTGACGCGTTCATTGTCGGGACGCGAACAACGGCGGATGATGCTTACCGTTTCGCACAAGGGCAAACGATAGATAATGGCGCGGGTCAGCCGATTAAGCTCTCTGGGCCGCCGCTTGACTTTTACGGCGTCACTGATCACGGAGAATATATGGGCGTCGTTGCCGCGATGCGTGATAAGAATAATCCGATTTCTAAAACTGAGACAGCTAAGTCGGTCTTTGGCTTGCTGGCAGGTGGTCGCGCGCAGCGTATGAATGCTTTCATAAAAATAGGAACAACAATTGTCACGGGTAAACCCATTGAAGACATTTACGACCGTGAGTTCATTGACAGTGCGTGGGCCCAAAATGTTGCGGCGGCGGAAAAGCATAATCAGCCTGGAAAATTTACGACATTTTCTGCTTATGAATTTACGGCCATGGAAATAATCGGCGATATAGATGCTAATCTAGGCGCAATTAATCTACACCGTAATGTCGTTTTCAAAGATAAAGCTCCTGAGCGCTTATTCACCACCCTTGTTAGTCCTAATCCAGAAGATCTTTGGGATTGGATGAATACGGAGCGCGCGGCGGGCCGTGATGTTTTGGCAATTCCGCATAATTCTAATGGCTCTAATGGACAGATGTTTGACATTGCCATGACAAATGGCGGCGCCTTTACCAAAGAATACGCGGAGAACCGTTTGCTCAATGAACCGATTGTTGAAATCAGTCAGGTCAAAGGAACGTCCGAGACACATCCTTTATTATCCCCGCGCGATGAGTGGGCAGGTCATGAATTATATGAAGTTCTTATTGGCTCACCGACGGAGTCACAAAAGAAACCGGGGAGCTTTGTCAGGCCCGCGCTAGGTATTGGCTTGAAGCTTGAAGAAGACCTGAAAGCGAACCCTTATGAGTTTGGATTTATCGGCTCCACAGACGCCCATGTCAGTGCCTCATCTTTGTCGGAAGAAGATTTTTTCGGAAAGTTCTCATCTGACCTAGATATTGAAAGCCGGGGATCAATACCGCCGAGCGGCGCTAAAACATGGGAAAAGTCTGGTCAGGATATTGAGCTGCTTGCATCCTCCCAATATGCGGCCGCAGGTCTGGCGGGCGTTTGGGCGGAGTCCAATACGCGTGAAGATATTTTCAACGCCATGGAAACTAAAGAGAGTTTCGCGACATCTGGGCCGCGCATTCGCCTACGTTTCTTTGCCGGAGATTATGACAGCGCAATTACATCATCTGGTAATATGGTCGAGCAAGCTTATGCGGGCGGAGTGCCTATGGGAGGTAAAACGTCTTCGGGTGAAACCTCGCCTGACTTTATAGTATGGGCCATGCGCGACGCGCTGAGTGTAGCTTTGCAACGCGCACAAATCGTTAAAGTTACAGCGGACGCTGAGAAGATTTACGATGTTGTCTGCGCAGATGGCTCTGTTCCTAACCCTGAGACGCGCCGCTGCGCGGATAATGGGGCAAGCGTTGATTTATCGACCTGCGCAACATCGGGCGAGGGGGCGGCGGAGCTTAAGACGGTTTGGCAAGACCCAGATTGGCAAGCCGGACAAGCGGCGAGCTATTATGTGCGCGTGCTGGAAAATCCGAAATGCCGCTGGAGTACATGGGACGCGATACGAAATGGAACACCGCCTAATCCGAATATGAATGCGACCGTGCAGGACAGAGCATGGAGTTCACCTATTTGGGTGCAATAGTAGCTAGTGCTTGCCTATATTGAAAAATACGCATTTTAAGAGAATTAAGTCCAAAATTCATGCAAATGCGTAGGAAAATAAATTCGATATTCGGTAGTGTCTCACTTTGAAACTGAGACACTACCCGATATTCCGCATTATTGCATTTTGACGTGTTTTTCTTATAGAGTTGAAGCGTCGGGCGAGTCGATTACGCAAAGGCGTTAATAAGAGGGGCAATATGCCAGAGAGTAGCTTTCAGTTTAGCGAACTTGATAATAACATTATCAAGATATTGAAAAAGGATGGCCGGACAAGCAATCAAAGGATTGCTGATGAACTTGGCGTGACGACCTCTATGGTTGCTACACGTATTCGCCGCATGGAGCAATCTAAGGCAATGAAAGTTGTCGCGGTTTCTGATTTTTCAGCTTTTGACTATAATGTTTTACTGCCGATTGGCGTGGATGTGAAAGGCCGCCGCGCTAATGATGTCGCGGACGATATCGCCAAACTCGAAGAGGTTGCCTCGGTTCAGCTTGTTACCGGAAAGCACGATATTGAAATATTGGTGACGCTATCGAGCATGGATAAAATGTCTGACTTTTTGCTGAGCAAACTCTCCCAAGTCAAAGGGGTGCGCAGCCTCGATCCAAGCTTTGCTGTCGATATCATTAAATATGATTTCGACGTGGCTCCGATTTAGGGCAGGGCGATGAGTATTTATAAAATGGACGAGCTAGATCAACAGGTCATACAATTATTGTCCGAAGATGCGCGGCTTTCGAACCGGAAAATCGCCTCACAGCTTGGGTTCACAGAGGGTACAATTCGTTCACGTGTGAAGCGGCTAGAAGACGAAAACTATATCCGCTTTACTGCCGTGACAAATATGGCTCATTTGGACACGCCGCAACTGGCCTATATTGGAATCCACGCCGAACAAAATATGATAAAAGAGGTCGCTGAACAGGTCGCAACCTTCCCCGAAGTTAATGCGGTTATTATTTTATTGGGCAGGTTTGATATTTTAGCCATCGGGCTGTTTGAAGGGCTTTCCGCCGTTCATCAAGTTGCGAGTAATAAAATTCTAGACCTTAAGGGCGTGCGCCTCGTGGAAACCTCGGTAGTTGTCGATGTTATTAAATATGATAACCGCGTGGCTAAAATCATGACACCCATCGCGGAGTATAAAGCGGCGGCGGAGTAATGCTAAGTCATCAAAACATGTCGGACCGTCTTGAAATTCAGGACTTACTGACCGCTTATTGCGACGCTATCGATAGCCGAAACTGGAATGCGCTGGACGATATTTTTACGCCAGATGCCATCATTGATTATACCGAGGCTGGCGGGGCAAAAGGAACCTTAGAAGAAATTAAGTTATATCTCGATAAGGCCCTTAAACCCTTTTCCGGAATGCAGCATATGCTTGGTCTTCCCATGATTAAGATTACTGGCGACGAAGCGTCATCGCGGACTATATTATTTAATCCCATGGTTATTGAAAAAGAGGGCAATCCCAATGTGTTTTTTGTCGGGCTTTGGTACCGCGATAAACTTGTTCGCACGTCAAAGGGGTGGCGCATTCAATCTCGGCATGAAGAGCTAAGTTACTTCCACAATTTGCCTAAAGATTTTGCGCCTGAGCCAGTTTAAGTTTTATGTAGTTTTTCGGCGTGGACTTTAAGCGCGTGGGCCGTCTCATCAAAGGCTTGTTTCACCCATGGCCCCGCAAAGCGCATGACATGAATGCCGTTGGGACCCCGAAATTCGTCCGTTGAATAATATTCGCAGCTATTTGGGCCTGTGGCTTTGATATATTGATCGCGCCTAGCGGGATAAGGCCAAGCGTCATAATGGGGAAGCTCCCATGAGATTTGTTTTTCGGGTTCAAACGCGCAAATATATTCTGTGTTTTCAAAAAACTCTGGTTCGCAATTTACATAACTTTTGAGTTTCATCTTCACGGCTGCGCCCATTTCTAAGCTAGACTCACATTCAACACAAAATGGATTCCAGTCGCCATATTTAGGCATATCAAGCAGGATTTCCCAGACTAATGAGGCGGGCGCATTTATCTTCACGGTTTGCGAAACCACAATCGCGTCAGGATCTGTATAGGTTAAATCATCGCTCATAAGGTCTCCTAATCTTCAGCTGTCCATTTGGCGGTCACTGTGTCGGCAAGCACCCCGTCAACGATGTTGCGCGGGGTCGATTTTGTGTAACAAATGCGCCAGCCATCGTCTGTCTTGCGGTAACGATCTTCGTAAAAGCTGGCGAGCATGCGAAAGCTCTTATTCCTGGGGTCATAGGTCGCGAAACCTAAGTTCCATCGCCCGCTTGCAGTATCACCGTCGATATCAATCTCGCCATTATGTCCATGATGAACATCAACAATTGGGGTGCTGGCGGCCATTTGATGAAAGATACCCATAAGGCCGTCTAAGTCAAAACTACCTATAGGCGGAAATTCAATTTCCGCATCTTCTGTAAAACAAGCTCTTATGGCGGTTTCGTCTTTCGCGTCGCAGGCATTTAAGTAGCGGGCTTTGAGTTTACGGATGTCGCTCTCGGCTTCCAGTCGTTCGATGCGGGCTTCGAGATCAGACATTTATAATTTCCACTTTTGGTACCGGATGCGTCTTCGCGCCTGTCCAGCGCCAGAGCATGGTGCCCCGGTTATGTCCCGCCGTATCGATATGATTTCCATTTTGTGGTTTGGAAGAGACGATGACTGTGACGCTTCCGTCTTCATTGAGCTCGGCCAGGCCATTATTGGTGTGAATAGTGTGATGTCGATAATCAAGGCTCTCCATCCAGATATTATTGATCTGAAAGTTCCATCCTTCGCATTTAGGAATATCGCTGGTAATTTTCAGGGCTTGCCCCTCTGCAAGCTCCCACCATCCGTGCAGGTAATGAATCATGGGGTCACCGCCGGCTTTGGAAAACATGGACTGGTCTGTGGTACTCAGCGCGTTTTTGTTCTCACCGCGAAAGATATTGGCCCAATGCAAAAATATCTGGGAGGTTCCAGAGATAAAGGCAGGCACACGGGTCAGGCTTTCAGCTAAGTCCGGCGTTTCAAGCGGTTTAGGTGTTTCGGTTTCATTTAGAGCTTCGATTGACACCTCTGCCGCGATTTCTTTGGACCGGTCAAAAAAGGTTTGCCGTACAATCAGCATCGTGGAGTCGTCTTCTAATGGTAGCCAATTTTCACCGCGGCGTTTCTGGCTGACAAATATTTCAAACGAGCCATCAGGCGATGTTTTGACATCTCGAATATCCAATTCACCCGTAGATGCCATTGTGCCGTCAATGGCGTATCGATTGGCTTTGGTCCCAAAGCTTAGAATAGGGACGGACCCCCGTTTGCCCCATATACGGTAGCTATGTGCGCCAGAAATTGTCGCGTTTTGATAAAAGTTATCAGGGTTGTCGGCCCCGATTTTTGCCGTGGCGTGCGAGGCTTGGTAAAAGGTCGGGAAGGCGGGGTTCGCGTTTTCCAAATGCATATCAAGCCCGATGCGCAATAGACGGGTTAGATATCTTACGCCCTCCGCTTTATCCAGCTCGGACAGGGCTAAGTCAGAGCTCAAGACGCTCTCGCCTGCCGCTTCGAGATTTTTACAAAAGTCTTTCCAGAGTGCCGCTGTGTCTTGCATTACGGCGCCATATACTGGCCGCCATTGACGTCAAGTGTCGCGCCGCTCACCACATTGGCATAGTCTGAAACGAAATAAAGAACCGCTTTCGCGCAATCTTCTTCAGGCGGAATAATGCCCAGAGGGATGCGTCCTGTAATCTCGCCAATGACCTCTTCGCGGCTACGGCCGCTCGCGACTTGGGCGTCAATATATCCATAGACAGGCGCGCCGCCTATCCAGCCCATCCGGCAGGCATTGACCCGAATGCCCATTGCGCCAAAGTCTTGCGCCATATGTTTCGTCAAAACGCCCAGCCCGCCTTTACTGGCTGCATAAGCCGCCTCGCCCGGGAAGGGGTTGACTGTGGCCATGGTGGACACGTTGACAATCGCGCCCCCGCCATTGTTTTTCATCGATGGTAGAACAGCTTGGCCCATTCGCAGCGCGCCCAGACAGTTCACGTCATAAACGCTCGCCCACTCGTCTGGATTTGCGACATCAGATGTCGCCCATGCGCCGTGATTATAAGCGCTATTGACGAGGCCATCTATGCGCCCAAATTCTTCGTTAACGGCTTTGGCGAGGGCTTGACATTGCTCGGCCTTTGTTACGTCGGTTGAGAGAGCAATAGCCTGTCCGCCGTCTTGCTTAATTTGATTGGCAACCTCATTGATGAAGTCTTGATTGCGAGACCCAAGTCCCACTTTTGCGCCTTCTTGGGCCGCAATTTTTGCCATGGATTGACCCATGCCAGGGCCAACGCCGCTTATGATGATGACTTTATCTTTGAGTAACATGCGTAATTTGTAACGCAATTAATTACGAATATAAATTAAAATCTTCCAAAACTACTTAAATTGCGTAGTATTTATCACTCATAAAAACGCAAAGGCATAATGGTGGTTCCAAATAGAGATAATTTAATCGAGCAAGCCAAGACGCAAACGGGGCTTTCTGATTTTGGAGATGATTGGTTTTTTAAAAATATTGACGTTCTTATCCCGTCTTTGAATAAGCAGGCCAAGCTCAGCCTTGAAGGCGGTTATGGCGCGCAGCATATGATTGTCTCGGGACTAGTGAAGCGCTTGCGGCATGTGCAATATGTCAAAGACAATCCTGAAATTCTTGAAGAGCAAGTCAGTGTCACCGCCGTCTTAACAGGCTTGCCGCGCACGGGGAGTACAATGCTGCACCGTATGCTCGCCGCTGCACCAAACCTTACGGGTGTGCGCTGGTATGAAACTCAAAATTATGTCCCGCTTGAGGGCGAGACACGCGCTGACCCGGCGCCAAGGCTTGAAGCGGCTAAAGGCGTTCTGGCTTATATGCTTGAGAAAATCCCTGAGCTGATGTCGATTCATCCCATGGATATAAAGCAGCCCGATGAAGAGGTTATTATATTGGGGCAGCTGTTTTCGAGCTCTATGATTGAAAGCACATATTTCGTACCTGATTATGCGGATTGGCTCTCAGAGCAAAACCCACGCAAGGCCTATGAGGATTTGATTGAAATTCTCAAATCCCTTCAGTGGCAAGACCCGTCACGGCAAGGGAAGAGCTGGGTGCTTAAAACGCCGGGGCATTTGATGGGGCTTCAAACGGTGCTCGATGTTTTTCCCGACGCGAAAATAGTTATGACCCATCGTGATCCTGTTTCTACCATTCCATCTTATTGTAGCATGGAAGCAAGCCTTTATAAAATGGGGTCAGATGATATTTCAAATACCGAGATTGGAACCTATTGGATGGCGCGTTTAAAGTCTTGGTTGGATACTTTTATGCAGGTCCGGGCCAATGCAGATGGCGGCCGTTTTATAGATGTGAATTATACATCTCTGCTCGAGACGCCAAGTCAAGAAGGGCTGAGGGTTCTTGGCGCGGCAGGGCTTTCGCAGAGCGAGGAGATAAAGGCTGGGATGGAAGACTGGATAGAAGCCAATCGGCGTGAGCATCGCGCCGCGCATAAATATAGCCTTGGTGACTTTGGTTTGGATGAAGAGAAAATTCGCGCAAAATATGGTGACTATATTTCTCAATATGTTTAGTCTTGCCCCATGAGGCTTCGCCTAAAATTCATATACCTATGCGCTGTTCTGACCGCTTGCCAAAGTGAGATTCAGAGCGAGGCGAAGCTCAATAAAATTAATGATCAAAGCTCTGCCAAATGGATTGCGTTAGAGGGCGGGTGTTTCGATATGGGGGAAACACGCATTTACCGCGAAGAGGGGCCTGTGACCAATACGTGTTTAAAACCCTTTGCAATTTGGTCCCATGAAATTTCGAATTCTGAATTTGCGGCTTTTGTAAAGGCGACGGGTCATAAAACACGCGCCGAGTTGGGATGGAAGGCCTCAGATGATGCGGGTCCCGGGGTTGATATGGCGCCTGGCTCTGCTGTTTTTGATCCGCCCGAAAAGCCGCAAGGCCTGAATTGGTGGAGATTAACCGACGGGGCCAATTGGCAACATCCTTATGGGCCCAGTAAGGCCAAGAGCCAACCTTTAGCGCCAGTTGTTCATTTAACGCGTGATGACGCGCAGGCTTACGCAAAATGGGCGGGCGGGCGATTACCGAGCGAGGCGGAATGGGAATATGCCGCGCGCGGTGGGCTTAATGGAGAGCTTATGAGCTGGGCTGACGCCGAAGAGACGGCCTTAAAAAACAAAGCCAATACTTGGGAAGGGATATTCCCAACGGTCAATTCTCAAGAAGATGGCTTCGCGGGCGTTGCGCCTATTGGGAGTTTCCCGGCTAATGGGTTTGGGCTTCATGATATGATTGGCAATGTTTGGGAGTGGACATCGTCAAATTACTACCCAACCCATAAACCGGGCGAGGGCGCGAAAATCTATCCCAATGGATTTGATCCGGCGCAAGGGGACGTGCCTGTTGGCGTGATTAAGGGCGGCTCATTTTTGTGCGCGCGGTCTTATTGCTACCGATACAGGCCAGCCGCGCGGCAGGCGCAAGACCTTATCTTTGGGACATCTCACATTGGTTTTCGAATTGTGAGGGATACGCCCAATTAGCTTGAAGCAGTTGATAGGGACTGCGCCGCCCGCCGGCCCGAATAAACGCAATCGGCGATAGACAAACCGCTCACATAATTCCACGAAGCCACCCCAATGGCGTTTCGCCCCGCAGCATACAATCCGTCAATGGCGCCGCCCTTATCGTTTAAGACGCAGCCCGTGGCTTCATCGACTTTTAATCCGCCGAGCGTCAAGGTTGGGCAAGGGAAGAGCTTGGCTGATAAGCTAATTTCAATCGCGATGATTTTGGCAGGATTAATTTCAGAAATGTCGTCCTGCGTTTTCTCATATGGATCGGCGAGCTGCCCGCGCGCCATTTTATTATAGTCCGTAAGCTGCGTTTCAAGATTAACGCCATCAACGCCGATAAGCTTGGCCAGCGCGCTAACAGAGGCCGCTTTTTTTGCGCCAAAATGCACGTTGAGTTTTGCCAGAGCGCGCTGGAAGGACAGAGCCTTATCACCTTTAACATCTTCTAAAGCTTGCTTAACGAGGGCTTTGTCTAAAATCATCCACGCGCGGCCATTGTGGTTTTCTGTCATTTCGACCCCGAGGGTCGCGCCGTATACCATTTCATTGATAAAGCGCTGCCCGTTTTCATTGACTATCATCCCGCGGGCAAAGGAAATAGGGGGGTTAATAAAGCGCCACGCTGTGATGCGGTCCATATTATCGGCTGCCCCGCCAACGCTTTGGCCGAGCCTTATGCCAGCCCCATTATCCCCGTCTGTCCCCAGCGGATAACCCGCCGTGTATTTAGGCGCGTAATGCGCCATCATTTTCGAATTAAAGACAAACCCGCCTGCCGAAAGAACAACGCCTGTGTTTGCGCCGATAAAAACCTCCGCGCGCGAATTTGCTATCTCTTTGGCTTTATCAAGATGTCCCATGGCTTTTTTAAAGAAGAATTTTGATCCCGGGATAATCGGCGGGAACATCGCGAAAAGTTTATTGGCCTTAGCCCTTAGGCTTTTGTAACTCTCGAGCGTTTCATTGTCCGCAAATTGTAAGGCTTTGACGCCGATGACTTTGCCTGCCTCATCGGTGACCAGTTGCCGGACTTCGGTAAAGGGAAGCACTTTGAGACCTTTGGCCTCCGCGCTTACTCTGAGAGGATCAAAAATCGAACCGCCTAGATTTGTCGCTTTTGCGCCCTGCTTAATCGGAACATATCCCCTGTGGCCCCGTGCAGCTGGCGCGGCATGTTTTTTATAGCTAGGCACAAGGCTATTATCGCTGTGGTAGAGAAAATATTGCGGCGCGGGATAAGAGGTTTTGTCGGGCCATAAGGTCCCGCGTAGATCAACGCCGTGACTTTTAATCCAGTCTATTGTTGGGGCGCTTTTGTTGCAAAAATCGCGAAGCGTGTCGTCAGATATTATCCCTTCCGTTTCGAGCTTAAGATAGTTGAACATATTGACTGGCGTATCTTCGACGCCGGCTTCTTTTTGGGTGGCTGTGCCGCCGCCAGCGTAAATAACGCCCCCGCTAGCTTTGGTCGCCCCGCCGCCTTCGAAACGATCAAGGGCTATGACAGTTAACCCGTTTTCAAGAGATTGTAGCGCTGCGGCAACGCCAGCCCCGCCTAGGCCTACGACAATTACGTCGGCTTGCGATGTCCACTCTACCTCTGCTCGCGCGCTTACTTTTAAAGGCGCTTCTATAGCGGAGTGCCAGTTCTTATTTTCGGGTGTCATGCGATTACCAGTCCCTTATATTTTGTTTGTTAATCCGCCAAAAAATACGCAAAATCAAGAAAAATGACCTATAATGTCTTAGAATACGTAAAATACAGACAAAAATATTGCGCATTCTTACATCTCTGCTAGTTTGAGAAAAAATGAAATATTGTGAATATTAGGGGAAACTATGCCAAATCCAAAAGTCGCTATCGTTACGGGCGCTAGCCGCGGCGCGGGGAAGGGTATTGCCCTAGGCTTGGCCGAAAAGGGCATGACGGTTTACGTTACAGGCCGCACAAAAAAAGTCGGAAAAGCCAAAGGCTGGGATGGGACGCCGCTCCCCGGAACTGTGGCTGAGACAGCGCAGGCGTGCACGGACGCTGGCGGTAAAGGCATCGGCGTTATTTGTGATAGCGCGGATGATGCCCAAGTCGAAAAGCTCTTTGAACAAGTTATGGATGAACAAGGGCAAGTTGATATCTTGATGAATAATGCGGCCTATATGCATCATCAACTTATTGAACCAAAACCGTTCTGGGAAAAAGAACTCGACGCGCAAAATATACTCGATGTGGGTTTGCGCTCGGCCTATGTCGCGAGTTGGCACGCGGCTAAAATTATGGCCAATCAAAAAAGCGGGCTTATTGGTATGGGCTCATCTTTCGGCGCAAGTTGTTATATGCATGGCCCCGCTTATGGAGCTCAAAAAGCTGGGCTGGATAAACTCGCCCATGATATGGCCGTTGATTTGGAACCCTTTAATGTCCAAGCTGTTTCTATCTGGATGGGGCCGTTGTTGACGGAGCGCGCGCTCATCGCCGCAGAAGTGCACCCAGAGCAGTATAAAGACTTTATGGCTATGGCCGAGACACCTCAGTTTACGGGGCATATTCTCCACGCCATAGCAAGCGATGCAAAAGCCCAAGAGATAAGCGGACATACTTTGGTCGGGGCGGAAGTCGCGAAGAACCGCTATAAAATGAAAGACGGGAATGGAAAACAGCCTCCGAGTCATCGTGCGATGC
>CAZJRU010000036.1:0-13856 GCA_964548315.1 uncultured Hellea sp. | reverse complement strand
TTATAAAAATGTGTTCAAAGAGATAAGTGATGCGTCATATCTATATTGCCTTTGGGGCAAATCTGTCCAATCCGAAAAAAACTTTTCCTGCCGCGCAAAAAGCGTTGGAGGCGCGCGGCGTCAAGGTCGTGAAAATGTCCTCTCTGTGGCAAAGCCCGGCTTGGCCGCGCGGTCAGGGACAGCCAGATTATATAAATGCCTGCGCGCAGGTGAGCTTTGATGGCGGCGCGCAAGAGTTACTGACGATATTACATGAGACCGAATATGAATTTGGCCGGGTGCGCAGCGCTAAAAACGCGGCGCGCGCCCTAGATTTAGACCTTCTCGATTTTGACGGACACATCATATCTCGGCCAGAGGGTCTCATCATCCCGCATCCGCGCATGTTATCTAGAGCTTTCGTACTCCTGCCTTTATCCGAAATTGCGCCCAATTGGGCCGACCCTGTCCGCAAGCTCGGAGTTTGGGACCATATTGCAAGGCTACCCTTGGTCGATACCGTAGATATAGACAGGCTTTGAGCGTCCACGAGCCTTTTTCATCTGTGAGTGAGTGCTTGCATAGTCGTCAAATCCTGCCTATATAGCGGCTCGAATTTAAGCGGCTTTATGGCCGCATTCTATTTTGGAGAGCCCTATGGCCCGCGTTACCGTTGAAGATTGTATTGAGAAAGTCGACAACCGTTTTGAATTAGTTCTTCTGGCGGCTCACCGCTCGCGTAATATCGCAGCTGGCTCAGCTCTAACAATTGACCGCGATAATGATAAGACGCCTGTTGTCTCATTGCGTGAACTTGCTGAAGAAACTCTAGATATGGACGATTTACGCGAAAGCCTCGTGATTGGTCTACAGCGCGTTATCACAGATGATGACATGCCAGACGAAGTGGAAGACGCGCCTCTATTGGGTATCGAACACGGCGAAGCGCGTCCGCAGGCTGAAATGTCAGAGCAAGACTTGCTCCGCGCCTTACAAAGCGACCGCGATAATGATAATTCCAGCCGATTTTAATGATTGGCCCGAAATTTTAGTTTCTGAAAGAACCACCGTAACAGGTGGTTTTTTTATGGCTGTTATTATTTAATCTGCCTATATTGAAATTGTGAACATCACGAGTGACATAAAGCCCGTCATGCCCGCTAAGGGACAGAGCTATCTCCGCCAATTTGAATTGGTCGACCTTGTGCGGGCCTATGACCCGTCCGTTGATGAAGCCCTTTTGAACAAGGCCTATATTTTCTCAATCAAAGCCCATGGGGAACAGATGCGCCATTCGGGCGATCCCTATTACGCCCACCCCATTGAGGTCGCCGGAATTTTGGCAGGGCTCCATCTGGATGTCGCCAGCATTTGTACGGCTCTTTTACATGATGTTTTAGAAGATACCGACACGACTTATGATGAGCTGGCGAGCGAGTTTTCGCCTGAGATCGCCCAATTGGTCCAAGGCGTCACAAAGCTTGGGAATTTAGAACTAACGCCCAATGCGACGCGCGAGACGGCGCAAGCTGAAAACTTTCAGAAATTCGTGCTCGCCATGAGTAAAGATGTACGGGTTCTTTTGGTGAAAATGTGTGACCGTTTGCATAATATGCGAACCCTTCATTTTCATCCCAAAGCGGCCTCGCGCGAACGTATTGCGCGCGAAACCCTTGAGATTTATGCGCCATTGGCACGGCGCGTCGGTGTTGATCAAATTTGCTCCGAGCTTGAAGACTTATCTTTTCAGCATTTAAATCCGTCCGCTTTCGAGAGCATCACCAAACGGCTTGATACTTGGCGCACGGACCAAAAACTTGGAATTTCGGATATGTCGATTGCGCTACGCGACCTCATGGAAGAGGCGGGTGTTACCGCGCGTATTTATGGCCGCGAAAAACGAGCTTACGCGATTTGGCGTAAGTTGCAGCGGCAAGGGATTTCATTTGATGATGTCGCCGATATCTATGCTTTTCGTCTCATCGTCGAAAACTTAGAGGATTGCTATCGCGTTTTAGGTGTTTTGCATAAGAGCTACCGCTGCGTTCCCGGGCGGTTTCGCGATTTTATTTCAGTCCCTAAACCCAATGGATATCGCTCGCTTCAAACGACGGTTTTATCCGAGGATAACCGCCGCGTAGAGCTACAGATTAGAACCGAGCGTATGGAAGATGTTGCGGAGCGCGGGATTGCCGCCCATTGGGCCTATAAAGATAATAGCTATGCTTATGATCCTGAAATGGCCAAGGCGAGCGGGGGCGACCCTTTACGCCGTATTCGTCCGCTTGTTGAGATGATGGAGCAAAGCGGGGATGCCGATGAATTTTTAGAACATGCCAAGCTTGAAATGTTCACCGATCAGGTCTTCACCTTCACCCCCAAGGGCGACTTAATTGCCTTGCCGCGCGGGGCGACACCTATTGATTTTGCTTATGCGGTTCACACAAAGGTAGGCGATACTTGCATTGGCGCGATTATTAATGGCCGCGAAGTCCCGCTCAGAACCCGCCTAGGAAATGGCGACGTGGTCAAAGTCATTCGCGGCGGACAGCCTGAAGCGCAGCGAGGCTGGGAAAACATGGTTGTGACGGGTAAAGCGCGCTCCGCCCTTCGGCGCTTGACCCGCGAAGGCGAGCTTGATGAATTTCGGCGAATTGGAATGATGTTAGCCGATCATGCTTTCGCCCGTGAGGGCAAAGACTTTAGCGAGAGCAGTCTCTCGGACGCGCTAAAGCGGCTAAGCTTTGACGAGGCAGATGATCTTTATGAAGGGCTAGGTCGCGGGGATTTATCTATTCGCAGATTTATGTCGGCTGTCTTTCCTGGGCGGGATGCCAATCAAGAGAAAGAAGAATATACCAAACGAGACATCATCGATGATCAGTCTGCGCGTCTATACGTGAAAGGTGAGGGGCTACGCGATGGCGTTTCAATGCATTTGCAAGATTGCTGTTCTCCGATACCGGGCGACCGGATTGTCGGCTATCAATCCAGTGGCCGCGGCGTTGATATTCATACCATCGATTGTGAAACCTTAGCTGGTCTTGAGGAACATCAGGACCGCTGGCTGGATTTAGGGTGGCGGCGCGCGGCGGGCCAAACTAATTCAACGGGCCGAATTACAGTGACACTTGAACATATTCCCGGAGCGATAGCTGATGTTGCGAAAATTGTGGGCGAAGCTTTAGGCAATATAACGAATATAAAAACATTGGCACGTAGCCGGAGTTTCTTTGATTTGATTATTGATGTTGAAGTCACCGATAATCGCCATATCGTACAAATCATTGCTGCATTGCGGGCAAGTGTCTATGTCGTTTCAGCTGATAGAACGCGAGCCGAGTCGCCGAGCGAGAATTGGAAGAAGTCATGAATACAGATGAAGTTTTAGAAGTGTTTCGCGAGGCCGGCGCGCTACTGGAAGGACATTTCATCTTGTCCTCTGGGCGGCGGAGCTCTGTGTTCTTACAAAAGGCGTTGATATTTAAAAACCCTGTTTTAACGTCAAAGCTGTGCAAAGCTCTGGCCGAGAAAGTGAAAGCGAGCCTAGATGTGCAGCCCGATATTATTGTCGCGCCCGCGATGGGCGGCGTTATTCCTGGGTATGAAACCGCGCGCCATATGGGTCTGGAATCCATCTTTGTGGAACGCGAAGAAGGGGAGTTCACATTGCGCAGAGGATTTACCTTAAAGCCGGGGCAAAAAGTCTTGATGGTCGAAGACATTGTGACCACGGGATTATCATCGCGCGAATGTATTGCGTCTATGAATAAAACGGGGGCGAGCGTCATTGCAGGAGCCTGTCTTTTTGACCGCTCTAACGGGAGCGCGGATATTGGCGTGCCTTTAGTGAGCTTGGCTGCGCGTAAATTTCCTGATTATGCGCCTGATGAGCTTCCGCCTGAACTCGAAAAAATCCCTGCGATTAAACCGGGAAGCCGAGGCCTGAAATAATGCCAAAACCATTGCCGCGTTTAGGGGTAAATATTGATCATATCGCGACCATACGTAATGCGCGCGGCGGCGATCACCCTGACCCTGTTGCGGGGGCTTGGGCAGCCATTCAATCTGGCGCAGATGGTATTACGGCGCATTTGAGAGAAGACCGCCGCCATATTCGAGATGATGATATGACCCGGCTTCAGGCGTTATGTGATAATGAAAATATCCCGCTAAATATGGAAATGGCGGCGACCGAGGAAATGCTTGATATTGCGCTCGAGTTAAAACCAAAGGCGGTTTGCTTAGTCCCAGAGCGGCGCGAAGAGCGTACAACCGAGGGCGGCCTTGATGTGGCGGGTCAACATAACCGCCTTGTGCCTATCATTAGCGCATTGAACGCGGCGGGATCTCGGGTCTCTTTATTTATAGAGGCCGTAAGCCACCAAATTGAAGCTGCGGCGCGCACCGATGCTAAAGTCGTAGAGTTTCATACAGGGGCCTATGCCCATGCTTTGGACGAGGACGATCAAGAAAAGGCTGCAGATATTCTCACGGCGTTAAAAGCCGGCGCGCAGCAGGCCACGGCTCTCGGACTAGAGGTGCATTTTGGCCATGGTCTCACATTCGATAATGTGACGCCAATTGCCGCTATACCCGAAGCGATGGAACTCAATATAGGTCATTTTATAATTGGCGAAGCTGTCTTTATGGGGTTAGAAGACGCGATAAAACAAATGCGGATAATTATGTCCGAAGCGAGAACAGCATGATTTTGGGTATTGGCACTGACATTTGCGATATTAAGCGCATTGAAGATATGCTGGAGAAGTTTGGGCAGCGTTTTAAGGATAAAACCTTTACCGAGCATGAGCAAAGTTACTGCGATCCGAAATCCAATCCAGCAAGCTCCTATGCCAAACGATTTGCGGCAAAGGAGGCTGTTGCTAAAGCGCTCGCCACGACGTCTTCGGGTGCGTTATCTTGGACGGATGTTGAGGTTAAAAATGACCCCTCAGGCCGACCGAGAGTGACTTTACACGGAGGAGCGCTTCAGCGGCTCAATGCAAAAACGCCTGATGGGTATGCCGCTCATGTATATTTGAGCCTTTCAGATGATCATCCATATGCGACAGCTTATGCGATTATTGAAGCGCGAAGAAAGTAATTATGAAATGGCTTAAAAGAAAGACCATGCCTGATAGTCAGGCCGAGGACTTAGCTCAGGATGAAGCTTTGACTGAAAAAACTGACAAAGCTATTGGCAAGGAAGAGGCCTCAGTAGAAAACCCTTTTGTCGAAACTGTGTCGACGCTGCTATGGGCTCTCGGCATTGCTTTCGTCTTACGCACATTTTTGTTCCAACCCTTCCACATTCCCTCGGGGTCGATGTTGCCAGGGTTGATGAAGGGCGATTATATTATCACAACCAAATACTCGCTGGGCTATGGACGTCACGCGGCTACGCCTTTGCCTTTTCCGGTGAAAAAGGGACGTCTCTTTGAACGTGAGCCAGCGCGCGGCGATATTATTGTTTTTCGGCCAGAAGGCCATACAAAAAACTTTATCAAACGCTTGGTGGGTCAACCTGGCGATCAAATACAAATGAAAGAGGGACGCCTGCATATCAACGGTAAACCCATACAAATTCAAAAAGTCGGGCAAGAGTCATATATCGATCAATCTGGCCGTAAAGTCTTAGCCGAAGCTTGGTCAGAAGCTTTTGGCGATAAGCCTCATATTATCTATGACACGCAAAAAAATGGCCGAGCAGATAATACGAATATATATACTGTTCCAGCGGGACATTATTTTATGATGGGAGATAACCGAGACCGCTCAGGTGATAGCCGTATGTCAATTTCCAATGGAGGAGCTGGATATATCCCGACTGAGAATTTGATGGGGAAAGCCAAATTTATTCTTTTATCCGTTGATGATGACTTCGCGTTATTTAAACCTTGGACCTGGGCAAATATGCGCAGCTCTCGCTTTTTTAAAGCCATCAAATGAGTGTAAAGTTTCGACGGCTAAATGGTTTGGAAGACCGCGTTGGATACATATTCAACGATAAAGCTTTGGCCTTACAGGCCTTAACCCATAGTTCTTACGGGGACGGCCGCAGAGAAGTTCAAGACAATGAACGTCTCGAATTTTTAGGCGACCGTGTTCTCGGGTTGTTGACAGCAGAAAAACTATTTCAGCTAAACCTAGACGGTGAAGGCGCTATGGCGCAGCGCCTTAACGCCCTTGTGCGCAAAGAAACCTGTGCCCGGGTTGCGCGAAAATTAGGCGTAGGGGACGCTCTTGAAATTTCTGCTAGTGAAGAAAAACAAGGCGGTCGCGACAAAATCTCTATTTTAGGAGATGCCTGCGAAGCTTTGTTGGCCGCTATTTATTTGGACGGTGGCGCTACCGCCGCGAAAGATTTTTATGACACGCATTGGGCTGAAGAAATCGCCTTGGTCACCGCCAGTTCAATGAAAGACCCCAAAACAGCCTTGCAAGAAAAGGCGGCAAGCGGGGGCGGCGCGCAGCCCGTTTATACAGTGGTGGAACGCTCAGGCCCTGATCATCGTCCTCTTTTTGTAGTTGAGGTCGCCGTTGATAAAATTGGAAAAGCTAAAGGTTCGGGTAAATCTAAAAAAGATGCTGAACGTTATGCGGCCCAGCACTTGCTCGAGGATTGGCCCTCATGAAAACTCGCGCCGGCTTTGCTGCCATCATCGGAGCTCCGAATGCGGGGAAATCAACGCTGACTAATGCCTTGGTCGGGGAGAAGGTTTCCATCGTCACCCATAAAGTTCAAACAACGCGCTTCCAAGTCAGGGGCATTGCGATGCTTGATATGGAGGACGGGGGCGAAGCGCAGGTTGTGTTGGTCGATACGCCTGGCATTTTTGCGCCAAATGAAAAGGACCGCTTGGCGAAGTCTATGGTCCATGCCGCGTGGACGGGTGTCGGCGATGCTGACGCAACAATTCACGTTGTCGATGCGCCGGCGCGTCACCGCTATAAACACGGCGAGGGGAGCGCGCAGGACCGTCTCTCCGTTGAAGATACGCAGCGCGTTATAGAGGGTTTGAAATTACGAGAGCAAAAGAAGGTCTTTCTCGCGCTTAATAAAATTGATGAAATTCCCCATGATACGCTACTGGAACAAATTGCCGAATTTAACGCATTTGGAGTCTATGCTGAAATATTCATGATCTCGGCGCTCAACCTTGACGGCGTTGCCGCTCTGTCACAAACTTTGGCCGGCGCCATGCCTCAAGGGCCCTTCTTATACCCGTCAGACCAAGCGGCTGATATTCCTTCACGATTGATGGCGGCGGAAATCACGCGAGAAAAACTCTTCTTACGGCTTCATGATGAACTGCCCTATGCGTCAACGGTAGAGACTGAAAAATGGACCCGTCAGAAAAATGGCGACATTCGCATAGATCAAATCATCTATGTAAAACGCGATAGTCAAAAACCCATAGTCCTAGGCAAAGGCGGTAAGACCATTAAGGATATTGGCGCGTCAGCTCGGCGGGACATGCAGGATTGGCTCGGACGCAAAGTTCATTTGTTTCTTTTTGTAAAAGTTCGAGACAATTGGCAAAATGACAAAGCGCGTTACGTAGAAAGTGGTTTGGAATTCGATGTGTAATTTCCAGACAATAAGATAACGATCTATGGATTGGGACTCAGAAGGTTATATTCTCTCAGTCAAGAAACACGGCGAAACCTCGGCGATTATAGATGTGTTTACGCCTGAAAAGGGGCGGCATCTAGGTCTCGTCCGCGGCGGGGTCAGCCGGCGCTCGCGCCCTGTGCTCCAGCCGGGCAATAAGATTAAAGTGTCTTGGCGCGGGAGGCTCTCCGAACATCTAGGCACTTATACGGCTGAGCCCATATCAGCGAGGGCAGCAGAGCTTATGGATGACCGGCTTTCGCTCTCGGGCTTAAACGCCATTTGCGCTGTGGCGCGGGCTTGCCTGCCAGAGCGCGAACCTCATATCGATGTTTATAACGCCTTTGAAGTTTTACTGGACAACTTGCATGAACCTGATATCTGGCCCGCGCTTTATGTGAAGTGGGAAGCAGGTCTTTTAACGGCAATGGGATATGGCCTAGATCTAAAAAGCTGCGCGGCGACAGGCGTAAATGATAACCTCACCCACGTATCTCCGCGCTCTGGCCGGGCGGTATCAGCCAGCGCCGCGGAGCCCTATAAAGATAAGCTGCTGGTTCTGCCAGGCTTTTTAATGGGCCTTCCCTTTGCCACAGCCCAAGACGTTGCTCACGGCCTTAAACTTACGGGCTATTTTCTTGAGACGCGAGTTCAATGGGGGGTCAACAAAACACTGCCTGACGCACGTGCGCGCATGATTGAAAGGTTGCAATCCAGTTAGCCCAATTATTTGGCCCATATTTTGCTTCTTTTAACATCTATCGTTTAAAGGTCGCAGGATAAAATATGTTAAAAGCTGTAAAAATAAGAGACGGGCACGATAATTTCTTCACCCCATTGCGTTTATTGTTCGCGATTCTTGTTGTCGTTGGGCATACGTTTAATGTTGCCTTAAAGGATGCTGGGGCTGAACCGCATGTCTTTTTCCATTATAATTTCAGTTATTTGGCTGTAAACTTATTCTTTATTGCATCTGGATTTTTGGTAACAAAATCAATGCTGTACCGCGGGGATGTGACGGAGTTTTCCGCCGCTAGAATTCTGCGTATTTATCCAGCATTAGCGGTTCTTGTACTTTTCGCGATGTTCATAATAGGTCCATTAGCGACATCATTGCCGTTGACCGAGTATTTTACGCATATTGAGACTTTGAAACAGCCTTTAGCTGTCTTGAGTTTCGTCCAAACTGAGATGTATCTCCCCGGTATTTTTGAAACTAATGCTGAGCAAATGGCAGGCGCGCCTTTATGGACCCTGCGCTATGAGTTTTTGGCCTATATTGGCACGGCTATTATTTTCTCATTGGGACTCATGAAGAAAAAATGGATGGTGTTAGCCCAGTTTATTTTACCCTCAATTGGTTGGGTTCTCGCACATGGCTTAGGGTTTTACGATAATATCCCAGCCACGCTTCAAGCTCTTCTACGTTTCGGTATTGCCTATGGCTTAGGCGCGACGATTTTTGCTTATCGTGACCGCTTATCCTTTCATGCCTTGGGAATTCCAGTGATGGTCTTACTGGCCGTTATGACGTCTAAGTTACAAATTTTTGAAGTCACAACAAATATGATGCTCGCTTATTTCGTTATGTGGGCGGCCTATGTGAAAGCTCCGAAACTTAACTTCTTGCAAAATTTGAGCGATGTCTCTTACGGCGTTTATATTTATCATTGGTGCGTCATGCAGATCGTCTTTATGTGGAAACAAGACTTATCCGTTGCGGCGCTTTTCTTGATAACGCTGCCTGTTACTTATTGGTTTGCGACATTGTCATGGCACTATGTTGAAAAGCCTATGCTCACCAAAAAGAAGAGCTTTGCAAAGTTCCTACGTTTAGGCCGCAAGGTTCCAACATATGATGCTAAAACGGTCCTTCTTGACTAGGACAGAAGTCTAGAAGTGGAGTGTTTGATCATAAGCATCAAGCACCGCTTCATGCATCATTTCCGATAAGGTTGGATGCGGGAATACAGTCTCCATCAGCTCATGCTCTGTCGTTTCGAGTTTCTGAGCAATCGTGTAACCTTGAATAAGTTCGGTAACCTCAGCGCCAATCATATGAGCGCCGAGTAGCTCACCCGTTGTGGCATCAAAGATTGTTTTGATGAGGCCTTCGGGTTCACCCAGCGCGATGGCTTTGCCGTTACCGACAAAGGGAAAACGTCCGACTTTTATCTCGCGTCCTGCCTCTTTGGCTTGGGCTTCCGTGTAACCCACGCTCGCGACCTGCGGATGACAATAGGTGCATCCTGGTATGGCATTGGCGTTAAGAGGATGCGGGTTTTTGCCCGCTATTTTCTCAATACAAATTATACCTTCATGGGAGGCCTTATGGGCGAGCCACGGCGGGGTGGTAACATCGCCGATGGCATAGAGCCCTTTAACGCCGGTAAAGCTAAACTCGTCTACAGTGATGTGAGTTCGGTCAATCTTAACGCCGATGGCTTCAAGACCCATATCTTCGACATTTCCGACAATACCTACCGCAAGGATAACCCGGTCAAATTCTGCCGTTTCTGTTTTTCCGCCAGAGGTCAGCGTCGCGGTGACGCCATTTGCACTCGGTTTCACGCTGGCCTGTGTTTGCGTTTTGATTGTCAGGCCGCGCTTTTCAAAAGACTTGCGCGCCATTTTGGAAATTTCAGCGTCCTCGGCAGGTAGGATACGATCTACCATTTCGACAACGGTTACATCCGCGCCAAAGGCGTCATAAAAACTGGCAAACTCCATACCGATAGCGCCAGATCCAATCACTAATAGCTTTGTGGGCATTGTGTCAGGCACCATGGCTTCTTTGGCAGTCCAGATGAATTTACCATCTGGGGCCAGGCCAGCTTGCGGAATGGTACGCGCTCTCGCCCCTGTCGCTAGAATGACATGTTTGGCTGTGTAATCTTGGCCCTCTACGACAACTAGGGGGGCGTCGCTGCCAGCTTTAAGCGTGGCAAATCCTTCGATGACGGTGACCTTATTTTTCTTCATAAGATGCTTAATTCCGCCAGAGAGTTGCCCCGCGATTTTGCGTGAGCGAGCCACAATGGCTTTAAGATCAAATTGCGGAGAAGCCGATAGACCATAATCAGCGGCATGTTGCATGTTATGGAAAATTTCTGCTGAGCGCAAAAGGGCTTTGGTCGGGATGCAGCCCCAATTTAAGCAAACGCCGCCCAAATCCTCTTTCTCGACGATGGCTGTTTTAAACCCGAGTTGTGAAGCGCGAATGGCGGTGACATAGCCGCCAGGACCAGACCCAATAATGATAACGTCGAAAGATGTTTGGGCCATGAATTCACCTATTAAGAGCGTGATTTAAATCAGCGCCTCTATACAGGTTTTAGACAAATATTGAACTATAAAATCAGGGATAAACCCCGTAATTATTGTATGTTTGAAGGCTGTTGGCTTTGGGGCGCTATGAGGGCTTCAATAACCTGTAAACGCATAATATCGCGTAAGGCTTCGACTTCAATATCCTCTAAGATTGCAAAAGCTTTCTCAGCCTGTCCATTTTCCGCAAAGGCAACTGCCATACGGTTACGGGCGGTATCGCGTAGCTCGACTTGTTCAATTTTTGACATGGCAAGATTGGCCGTTTGAGTATCGTCATTGTCAAGCGCGTAAGAGACGAGGTCGAGATAGGCGCGGTCACGTAATTCGGACATTGTGATTTTTTCAGCTTGCGCCATGATTAGCTGGGCTGTTTTTGAAACATCGCTAGCAGAACTCATTTCACTCACATCAATATCAACGTCCTGACTATCCATGATCTGTTTGCGGATTTTAATTTTAGTTCCGTCGCCCATTTTGATAACCTCAGGAATTGCACCCAGATCAATATCTTCATCCGTCATAACCTTGATACGGATTTGCTTTGATCCTTTATCAGCGTTTGCCGGCATATCCATCTGGTCTCGTTCGACGATTGTCATGGCCTTGCCGTCACCTAAATCGATGGTTTTAGTTTCCATCTTTATGTTGCCGTCTTCCGCGATTTTTTCCTCAAGATTGTGCGCCAGTCTGTCTTTATGGGCTTTTCTTATCCGGTCATGGTTTTCCCATATTTGGTCACGGGTTTTCATATCTTTATCAAGCGTTACGGACTCTTTCTCAGCTGCCTCTTCGCTGACCGAGACGTTTTCCATTTGTTTGGTTGGCGCCTCGGCGGCTTTGGTTGTGGCACTGCCATAGCTCTCATTGGGGAGCAATAAGGCGTCAATTCTTGCATTTACGGTCTCGTCAATTGACGTGTCCTCCATCTTAGCCATGTGAGGCTCAGATGTGGGAGCAGCTTTAGCCTCCATGACGTCTTTGGCGGCGTCAGCAGTCTGAGCTACCTCCTCGCTGACCAAAACCTTCTCCATGTCTTTGGTTGGTGCTTCGGCGGCTTTGGTATTGGCGCTGCCATAGCTCTCATCGGGGGTTAATAAGTCGTCAATTTTGGCATCTACGGCCGCGTCAATTGATACGTCGTCGGTCGCTTTTGTTTCCATCACGTCTTTTGGAGCGTCAGCGTTTTTGTTATCGCCAGCTTTTAAATACTGATCAATCCATTTTTTGCCAGGCTTTTTGGGCGTCGGCGCCGCTGGAGTTGCAGGGGTTTGTTGCGGGGCCTTTATAATGTCTTCGGACAAACCTTCTTCTGAGGCCTCTTCTTTAACCTCTGTTTTAATTTCTGTGCTGGCCGCATTCTCAGCCATCTTCTCAGTTGCCATCGTCTCGATCGTCATTTCGGAGGCATCCGATAGCTCTTCCATATTATCAGGCATATCTTCG
This sequence comes from uncultured Hellea sp., assembly GCA_964548315.1. Classification (GTDB taxonomy): domain Bacteria; phylum Pseudomonadota; class Alphaproteobacteria; order Caulobacterales; family Maricaulaceae; genus Hellea. The sequence continues at coordinate 1,486 of CAZJRU010000036.1, read as the reverse complement.
GGTTCTGTTACCGTAACAGCCGCGGACTTAGGGTCGATTAGGGCCTGTGTATCAGACTTAAGGCTCGGAATATCGGAGGAGTTTAAATCATTTTCATCAGACGAAGCCTTGCGTGCTTTTGTCTTTTTGCCGTGGGGGTGCCGCGAAGTGGCCTCAGCATGAAGCGTCGTATCTGCGTCAGCTTCTTTGACCAAAGGCTTAGAAGGCGCGGCTTTCGAGCTCGACGGTATTGCGACAGTATTGCGATCTACATCCGTTCCGTAATATACCACACCTCCTGCTAGAAGGGTCAAAACAGTTCCGGCTACTAATGATTTTACGAGCACGTCCCGGCCCTCCAAAAATACTTAACAGATGGTTAACTATAGAATATGGCAACAAATGGGCAAGAATTCTCCCCCTAAAGGCGAGAAGTTTTTACAGTTGCTTTTAATATTGGTCCGTAAAGGCCGTTAAAGCATCATTGTAATGGGGTTTTCGACATAGCGCTGGAAGTGCTGGAGCCATTTTGCGCCTAGCGCGCCGTCAACAACGCGGTGATCGCAAGTCAGCGTTACGCTCATGACAGTGGCAACCGCGATAGCGCCGTCTTTGACAACAGGGCGAGGGCCGCCTGCGCCAACGGATAAGATCATGCCGTGAGGCTCGTTGATGATGGAGCCGAAAGATTTAATGCCCATCATGCCAAGGTTTGAGATGCTAAATGTGCCGCCCTGATATTCTTGAGGCTTTAACTTGCGCTCACGCGCGCGGCCCGCGAGATCTTTCATCTCGCTCGATATTGTCGATAGGCCTTTGTTCTCGGCTCCGCGTACAATCGGCGTGATTAAGCCGCCGTCAATGGCGACAGCCACAGCGACATCGGCATGCTTATGCATGGCAATGCCGTCCGGCGTATAGCTTGCATTGGCTTCAGGCACATGTTTGAGGGCAAGGGCGCAGGCGCGGATAAGCATATCATTGACGCTGATTTTAACGCCTTCGGGGGCTTGGCCGTTGAGCTCTTTGCGCATTTTAAGCAGCCCGTCGATTTCGCAATCAATATTAAGCGGGAAGTCAGGCACATTGATGTGCGACTCGGTCAGGCGCCTAGCGACAACCTTCTGGATGCCGTTAAGCGGGATGAGATCATAGGAGCCCGCCTGAACACCCATCTTGGTCAGGTAATCAGCCCCGCCGCCCAGCGGCATGCCGACGGCTGTTGTGGTGGTTTGAGGGGCCGCGCTTGGGGCTGTTGGGTGCGGAGTTGCTTTGGCTGTGCCGCCAGATTTCGCCGTTTCTACATCAGCTTTGATAATGCGGCCATTGGGGCCAGAGCCTGAGATAGAGCCAAGGTCTAAGCCCGCTTCGGCGGCTAGGCGTTTAGCCAGCGGTGAAGCTTTGATACGATTGCCTGCTGGCGCAGCGGGGGCTGGTTTTGGAGCCGCTTGCGGCGCGGGTGCCGTAGCTTTCGGCGCAGGCGTAGGCTCTGCTTTTGGCGCAGGCG
>CAZJRU010000035.1:11924-14037 GCA_964548315.1 uncultured Hellea sp. | reverse complement strand
ATAAGCTTTAGCACTCACAAGGCGCGAGTGCTAGCAGAGGGCATGTAAGCCTCCGCGCACCCGAGTTCAAGAGGAACCGTAATAAATTTTTAAGATTCTTTTCAGCCGATGCGCCGCGGCTTTACCCTGCCTGCTGCTTTTCAATCCATTCATCGACCGCGCCGCCCAGGATTCCCAGAGGCATAGCGCCGTTTTCTAGGATCATTTCGTTGAAATTGCGCAGGTTGAAGTCAGCGCCAAGCTCCGACTCGGCTTTAGCTCTCATATCCAAAATCGCGAGCTGCCCTGTCTTATAGGCGGTGGCTTGACCAGGCCAGACGATATAGCGCTCAATCTCGCGGGTGACTTCGGCCTCGGTCATACCCGTTTTCGAAATCATATACTCAATAGCTTGCTCACGGCTCCAGCGCTTGTGATGAATGCCCGTATCAACAACGAGGCGTACGGCGCGAAACATCTCAGCTTGCAAGCGGCCTAAATCCCAAAGCGGCTTGTCTTTATAGAGCCCCATATCTTGCGCGGCGACACGCTCGGCATATAGCGCCCAGCCTTCAGTATAGGCGGTAAAGGGGCTCATCTTACGCAGCATTGGGACTTTCTCAATCATTTGCGCGCGGCTGATTTGGAAATGGTGACCGGGCGCGGCTTCATGATAAAGTAGCGTCGGAAGCGTCCATTTGGGATTATCTGCTGTGTCTTTCAGGTTAATATAAAAGCGCCCGGGGCGTTTGCCGTCAAGAGATGGTCCGTTGTAATACCCGCCCGGCGAGCTATCTTGTGAATATTCTGGCACGCGCAGGATTTCGAGTTTCTGCGGAGGGAGCGTGATGAAATAATCCCCCGCCTTACTCATGATATCTTCGTTGATGTCTTCCAAAAGCGCGATCATATCCGCGCGGCCCTCATCCGTATTAGGGAAAATTTGATCAGGCTGTTTCATCAACGCTTGGACGCGCTCGGTCACGGTTCCTTCCGTCAGCTCTTCGCCTGTTAAAATAACGTCCATCTCAGCTTCAATGCGGGCGACTTCCGAGAGGCCCGTATCATGGATTTCGTCGGCGGTGTAATCGGTGGTGGTATTAGAGCGCAGGGCGGCGGCGTAGATTTTATCCCCGTCCGGCAGACGCCAAATACCGGCGTCAGAATTCGCCGTCTTAAGCAGCTCTTCATGCAAAGCAATCATGGCTTCATACCCGGGAATGATTTTGGCCTCAACTAGCTCTTGCGCCCGAGCGACGTAATCTGATTTTTGATCCTCCGACAGACCTTCAACTTTATCCAGCCTTGCGGGCAAGGTTTTCACAAGCGGGTTTTCTGCCGCCCCGCCCTCTATGAAACTGCGCAAGCCGACCAGCACTTTCTCGATAATAAAGTCCGGCGCAACAACGCCGTTATCGCGATATTCCGCCACGCGCACAGTCATCTCAGATAGCACACGGCCAAACTCTTCGACGCGGGAGAGATAACGCTCAACACTTTTCGCGCTAACAATGCCATGGGTGTCGGTGAGAAATTGCGGCAGGTTAACCGTCGCGCCCGAGAGCTGATTAATCGGATAGCTCGAATACTCATATTTCGCTTGGTTGAGCAAATCATCGAAAAACCACGCTGTGATTTTCCACGATAAAAGCTCTTGGCCCTCAAGCCCCTCAGGGCCGTATTTATCAAGGCCCGCGCGTCCTTTTTTGAGTTTTTCCAAAGACAGGTCTTCTTGCGCTTTGGTGTAATCGGCGAGCTTATCACTGTGAAAATCAAGTGGGGTATTATCAATCATCCCCATATAAGTGAGCATCTCGGGGCTATCGGTCACCATCTTCAGCGAAGCTTTATTGATGTAATTATTGACGCCAACAGGCGCGCCCCAAAACCAAACATAGCCGCCTAGGGCCCCAAGCACGACAACCCCGCCAAGCCCCAAGGCCGTTTTCTTAATCCATCCCATAACGCGCTCTTTCTAACATAGCTGTTGTGAGGTGAGTTTAGAGAATTAGAGAAAAGAGTCAAAAATACTAAAACCCTAAACCTTCTCACACTTGCATAATTAGGTTTCTTCTTAACCTTGATTTTTTACAATTTGGATAGGGTCACCTGCTAGGGTTAGCGCGATTAAATA
>CAZJRU010000035.1:0-11824 GCA_964548315.1 uncultured Hellea sp. | reverse complement strand
GCTAAGCTTGCGAGAGATGAGCCAAGAGACCATCAAAAGCGGCCCGGCGCGCACAATCTATATCCCCTACCGTGAACCTTCGGGCACCATTACTATGGTGATGAGCGACGGCCCAGATTGTGGGTGCTAACAAACCTTAGTTCTTAGCAGCATTTTATTTAGCTGCATCTCTCACCATAAATATCCCCTTGCAGATAGCGCCGCTATGTTTGTAAATAGACAGCTCAACAAAGGGACCTAAATTGCGCTCACTTTTATTCAATGTCTTTTTCATTGCTGTAACAATTTTATACGCCCTTGTTTGCGTGGTCTTATCTCTGCTGCCTTGGCGTAATCCCATGATGGGCAGCCTGAGACGTTATACCCGCCTTATGGTCTGGGGCATGCGCCGGATTGCAGGCATTGATGTCAGGGTAACCGGGCATGAACATATCCCAGAGGGCGCAGCTATTATTGCGGGCAAACATCAAAGTTATGGCGACGGTTTTGTTGCCTTTTCCCAATTTCGCGATTTGTCCTTTGTGGCCGGTGACGCCATCGCCAAATATCCTTTTATTGGGCGGATCTTATTTAAGATGAACGCGGTGGTGATTAACAATTGCGGCGGGGAAGATCAGCGCAAAAAGATGAGCGATAGCGCCGCCGTCGTCAGAGAACAGGGGCGTAAAATCCTCATATATCCCGAAGGTCACCTCTCTAAAATCGGGACCCAGCACCGATATCGCAAAGGCGTCTATCATCTCTATAGAGATTTTGATTGTCCTGTCGTGCCTCTCGCAAGTAATTTAGGCCAACGCTGGAACCAAAATGATTGGACCAAACATAAAGGCCAAGCAAACCTTGAGTTTCTTCCCCCAATTATGCCAGGTCTTGGCAAAGAAGAATTTATGGAGACGCTAGAGAGGATGATTGAGACGCGTTCAATTGAACTTTTGGATTTAGAGGATTTGGGCAGCCTTAACCCTGATGATATTGGTAAGACCGAAGAAAATGATGTGGCGCGCGCCAAACGCGAAGCCAGAGAGACTGAAACCAATAGCACTACGCCGTCAAATGGGGTGAATTCATGAGCGGAAAAATTGCCGGAAAACTCCTAAGCCAAAGGCGCTTCTTACCGCTCTTTACCTTATTTCAAACGGGAACCTTTAACGACAATACGCTTAAGAACGCTTTGATCGCGATGATAACCTTTGGCGGCTTTGCTTTTTTATCGGACCTGCCCAGCGCCATTCGGGTGCCCATCGCCGCGCTTATCTTTACGGGGCCTTTTACAATTTTATGTGCCATTGCTGGGCAAATCGCGGATAAGTTTGACAGGGGCGTTATTTTTCGCTGGGTGAAGCGTGCGGAAGTCCTCATCATGGCTCTGGCCGCGCTGGGTTTTGCGCTTAAAAATGTTCATATATTGGCCCTTTGTTTGGGACTCATGGGGGCGCAATCCGCGTTTTTCTCTCCGACGAAAAATGCGGTCCTCCCGCAATGGCTGACAGAAAAAGAACTCATTACAGGCAATGCTTTAATGAGCGGGTTTCAGTTCTCGATCCTTCTTGTAGGTACAGTTGTGGGGCTTGGCGTTTTAAAATTTGGAACGCCTATGATTTCGGCGCTTTTATTTGCCCTTGCGATTTTGGGCTGGTTCGCCGCGGAACAAACACCTCCCGCCCCCGCGCCTCAACCCAACCTTAAAGTCAATTACGAACCCGTCTCGGCCACCATTAGTGTGCTGCGCAAAGCGTTCGCCAATCCCGACGTCTTACGCCCGCTTTTGGGCATTGCATGGTTTTACGGGTTATCGACAGTTTTTGTCACGACCTTCCCTGATTATGTCGCCAGTACGATGAAATTTGAGGAAGGCGTCTTGATGATTATGCTCACCAGCTCAACCCTGTCCATTTTGGTGGGGTCTATGCTGACGCTCTTTATCGGGCATTGGAAGATTTGGGGGCCTGAGTCTGTCGGCCTCTCCGCTTTGGGAATAACGGGGGTCACATTTTTTACGCTCCTTCTCTGTCTGCTGCCAAGTCCAAGCTATAGCGGCCCCGAGACTTTTGGCCCCGTCTCAGATTTTTTAGCCCATCCACAAATGCCTATTTTTATGGCTGCAATTATTGGCGCCTCGGTCTTTAATGGGCTGTTTCTCGTTCCTCTGCAGGCCATGGCGCAGAGACGCTCAGATGACAAAATTAGAGCCCAATTAATGAGCGCCGGCTCCGTGCTGTTAAACCTCTTCGTCAATTTGACGACATTTGGGTTAATCGGGATGGCAGCTATGCGCGTTGCGCCCAAGGCACCCTTTTTGATGATCGTTATCGGCAGCGCGATCGTCGCCGCCTATGCGATCTACCGGACGATAAATCCAGTGCGCCGCTATGTCGAGTCGGAGGACTAAATGCGCGGCTATTTTGGTGTCGGTGTTGAGGGCATATCCAAGTCTTATAATCTGGGCGCGGTTTTGCGCACGGCCAATGCTTTTGGCGCGAGCTTTGCCTTTACCATTGGCGCCACGCATAAAGCCTTAGAAGTTCGCCGCACCGATACTTCGCGCTCAGATGTGCATATGCCCTTTTACGAATGGGAGACGCCGGACGATTTAATTTTGCCGCGCGGCTGTCAGCTGGTCGGCGTAGAATTAACCGAGGAGTCAATTGAGCTTCCCAGTTTTCGTCATCCTACAAATTGCGCCTATATTCTCGGCCCCGAGAAAGGCAATTTATCGGATTACATGCAAGAGCGTTGTGATTTCATGGTTCAAATCCCGACAAAGTTCTGTGTCAATGTCAGCCTCGCCGCGGCGCTCACGATATATGATAGAACCCTCATGATGGGCGGCTATCCTGACAGGCCCGTAAAAGTAGGCGGGCCTGATAAAAATTGGAAAAAACCCTCACAAAAGCGGTAATTATGACGGCGCTTTAATATGCATTTAACGCAACCTTAACCATAATCCTGCGCTATAGAGATTAAGAGACACGGATTGATTATGAAATATTTTCGCTATTTGATAGCTACGACCATAACCCTAACCCCGCTTTGGGGCGCAGGGACGGCTATGGCCCAGTCAAAACCCAGGCTCGAAAAAGTTCATACGGATTGGAGCGTTTACTCTCATGGCCAAGGCGCCAATAAAACCTGTTACGCGCTATCAAAGCCTAAGGTGCAATCGCCAAGCTCGGTCAATCACGGGGATGTTTATTTCATGGTCTCCAATTGGAAATCAGGCGCGGCCAAAGAACAGCCCAGTTTTTTCGCCGGATATAGCCTAAAGCCAAGCCGCGCTCCCGAAGCCCAAATAAAAGGGTCTAAATACACCATGTACGCTGCCGCCAATGAAGCCTTTATCGAAAGCAGTTCAAAGGAGCGAGGCCTTGTGTCCAAAATGAGAGCTGGGGCGACGATGAATATAAAAGCTGTCAGCGCTAGGGGGACAAATGTGAAATATCAGTTTTCACTTAAAGGCATAACGGCCGCGCTCAAACATGTTCGCCAGATTTGCGGATAGGCAAAATAGTCAAGCGACCTCGGTTTAATTATTCGGCGTTGCAAAATTAGACGGGGAGCGCGCAGTTCCCACAACATCTCTAGGCGAAATACGGCGCAATAGACCCCGGGCTGTATCTTGATCAAATTTAAAGCGCATTTGAAGATAAGCGCCTTGGCGCGTAAATTCTGCGGCTTCAAAATCATCATCGCTGAAACCTTCAACATTATATCCCGCGCTCAGCCAGAGATTTTTAACGGGCGATACGCCAATGCTTGGGCCAAAACTATATTGGGCCGAGTCCGTACCTTTTGAAGTCAGCAGGGACCCTCTAAGGCCAATATCAACGCGCTCCGTCACATCAAAGCGGGCCTCTGCGCCTAAGAGATGAACCCAGCTCTCAAGCTTCTGCCCGGCAATTTCCGTGCGAACATTTTTTACACCGTAATTCCCGCTCACTTGGAGACGGTCTGCGATCATTGTATTGACTGCAAGGTTATTGACGATCTTTGTCTCGCTTTCGCCAAATTCGGTATTGCGGTGACTGACATCAAAACGGTCAAAGATAATTGTATCCTCATCGCGCGGACGCCAAGCCCCGCCAAGGCGAATATCAAGCTGGCTCGACACTCTATCTGACCCTGCCTCTTCGTTAAATAGGCCGCGCGCGGACCCTGCTAAAGAGAGTGTCTCGGTCAGCTCACGTGCGACAGCCGCGCTGGCTGTCCAGGTATCCCCGGCTGAGGAATCACGGGCTTCGAGGCGCGCTGACGCGCTAGTCTTATCCGTCACATATCCAACACCAACATAAGCGGAGTTAAAGTCTTCATTGACTTCAAGGGGGCTAATCGCGGCGTCTGGCGTGACTTCAACAAATTCATTGGCGTCGTCTAAAACAGAGCGGCTACGCCCACCCAAGGACGCCGACCAGTTTTTCGATAATCTGACTTGCTGGTCAACCCCAATGGTTGCGCCCAAGCGGCGTCCTGTATCATTCGTCAAGAGATCTGAATTGGCCGTGATTGTTGTTCCGGACCACGGGCTAGCGGTAATACCTACAGTCGTATTGCTATCACCAGAGTTCGGACCATCAATAATTTCATGGCGCGCGGATAAAACGGCTTTAGCGCCAATCGTTTTATCAACGCCAAGTGTTGTGCGCCGCGGAAAAGCGCTAACTTCGTCATCCCCGCCCAGTGGCTGCTCATGGCTGAGCTGAACAGTTGCGCCCAAAGACGGAACATTTAACGAGGCTTGCGCGATGGCCGTCACAGATTGGCGGTCTTCACTGTCTACCAGCTCGTCACGGCTGGCGCGTAGTCCTGCAGATAGCGACAGACGATCGCCTTGATGAGTGGTTAAAACTTCGCCGGTATTGCGCGCATCGCCCGTTGTGAGGTTTTCCTCGCGGAAAGCTTGGGCCTGAATATGACGGCTCCCACGCCGGCCTGTTTCTTCATCTTCAAATTCTTGTAATTTGTAATCCCCTTGGACGCCGTAACGCCGAATACCGTTGGTACTGGACCCAGTTTGTCCTAAGCCGAAGCCCGCTTCTTCTTCACGGAAGTAAGCTTCGCCAGAGAAGTTTTCAGAGGTATGAATAACTTCGGCCAAGATTGCATCGCTGGTACTGTTCGTCTCCGCGTCCACATTTTCTGTTATGGCATATTCGGCGCGCAGCTGCGTATTCTCTGTGATTTGAGCGATAACATCGACGCCGATTTGATTTTGCTCAGACCCACTCTCAAGGCTACTCCCGTCCTCATGGACAAAGGTTGATCCGATTTGCAGCCGCTCATCCAGCAGTTGTGTTTGCACGCGTCCGCCATAAGTAATATTGCGCTCTGCATCTTCCGAGGTTTCATAATCGACAACAATAACCTTAGGGTTAAAATCAATATCCGAGACATCAACGGGTTGTCGGAAGATGAGCTGCCCTGTGAAATAATCTAGCGTATAGTCTAAGTAACGCACCATGACTTCACGGTCTAAAACAACGTCTGGCCGAAAGCGGTCACGCGTCTCAACAACTATCTCTTCGGACTGCGCTAGAATACGCTCATTGGAAAGTTGATAGGTTCCGCTGGTACCGTCAGCAGCAAGCTCATCTTTGGCAAAGCCTTGATTAGTCTCAGCCGCAAAACCTAAAACCTGAATATTATCGCCAAGGTACTCTGCCTTCAATCCGCTCAAACGGCGATTATAAGATGTCAGACGGCCTTCGGTAATATCGGTTTCGTAATCACCAAATAAGGCATAGGCCTGACGCTTTTCTAGTTTTACGAAAACAGGGTAACGGCTGGCGGCTTCAAATTCCTGATAGCTGCGATCCCCATAAAGCGTGTAATAGGCATTGGGGTCGATTTCTTCTAGGAAGTCACCGTCTGTTCCATCAGTTTGCTTATGCTTGCTCGTATCAACGGCCAAAGTCATCAGCCAATTACCTTTAATCAGGCCCTTAGCAAAGAAAGCGACGCGGCCATCTCTAACAACGTCTGTCCCGGTGAGCTCCCCTAACGCCTCTGCATTTCCAGAAATATCATCATAGCCAACCGAGCCTTCTGCAAGCCCGACTAAAATCCAATCCCGCTTTTCAGGTTCCAGATACATATAAATGGGCACCCGGCGGCCATTATCAAGCGTGGCAATAACCGTCACTTTGCCCGTGCGCAGAGTAGGTTCTAATTTGACTTTTAATATGCCGTCCACACCAATGGAGAAATCACGCCGCGCTGAAAGCGGGGCGACTAAATCATGAGTTTGCTCAATAAGGCTGTTTTCGCCGGTCTCATCATAGAGGCGATAAGGCGGCTCAAGGTCAATGGTGGTGATCCGTCCGGCGTGGACAGGACGGCCTGCTTCATCTTCCATACGTATGGCAACGATAGGGGGCGTGCGGCCATCGGCAACAAGGGTAGACTGATCAGGCATCGCAATGGCGCGAGAAATATTTTTAACAAATGATATTTCCTCTGTAAGGGTTTTAAGAACCTGACCCTCTAGATTGCGAACCGTTGCCACAATTTCATTGCGGCCTTCGAGAATATCAACGCCGCGCCAGCGGCTAATGAGGACAGAGCGGTCTGCATTCCCATCTTTACCCGCGTAATTTAAATCAGAGACAGGCCGCCCATTAAGCATCAGACTTATTTTTTGGTTCTTACCATGTTTAATACCAATATGCGTCGAGGGCTTGGACGGCGTGCGCGAGGTATCTGGATAGACCCACTCTATGTCATCAGTTTGTCCAGACAACCAATCTGCATCATATTTCTTATGTTCTTTGGCATCGTTAAAAACGACTTCTTCAACCGCTTTTGCTGTCTCTCCAACTTGTTTGAGATAGAAATTTGTCCGCCAAATTCCGCCGCCTTGAACATCAACAAATTGAGACTGCAAAGACCCAGCATAGCGGGTCGTGTTTTCGCACTCCATCAAGATATAGCCTTGCGGCAAGGTCTCTTTATCAACTTGAACGACGTGAGTGCCCTCTCTTACGCCTTCAAAATGGAACAACCCGTCTGGGTCAGAGACCACATATGCCCCGGTTTCCATATAAAGACGTACGCCGCCAACACCCTCACCGCGTTTAACCTGACGGGCCCAATTTTGGTTTTCATCACAGCTTTTTTCGCTCACGCGTCCCACAATGGTCGAACGCGAGCGTAATAAGTCTTCGCGTAATTCGATGGCCGCGCGCGAGATATTTGACAATTGTTCCCCGTTACCATCTCTGACAACAGCCTCGTTGACCGCGTCGCCTAACGGAGCACCTGGGCCAATTTCCAAGGCATAATCAAGCGTGATGGACTGCCCAGGTTCAAGAATACCCATCGGGAAGGTTAAAAGCGTCGCACGTTCAGATATTTGCGGATCATCAATAAAGTCAAGCGCTGTGCGAGATGTCCCCTGAACATAGCGAAACCCTACCGGCAATGTATCGTGCAACAGGACGGGCGCGGCGGCCTCACCCCGATTATCAATAGTCACCGTATAATTGACGAAATCACCAATATCACCGAAGGTACGGTCAGCAACTTTATTGACCACCAAATCAGTTTCTGGGTCCAGCGGAATATCAAACCTTAAAGGCCCCTCAGAATTAATGATAATTTCTTGACCAAATGACCCCGGAGTAATGACAAAGGCGGACCCATTTAAATTCGCAAGTGTGGAGCTATCGACGATAGACGAAAATCTATAACCTTCGGGCGGTTCAACACGGACAGTGTAACGTCCTGCGCCGACAACAGGGTAGCGAAATTGTCCCTCGTCAATTTCATAGGCCAATCCGCCGCTATCGATCACGGTTTCGCCGCTAATAACCTCTGGCGGAAATGACGAAAACCCGTCTACGCCGTGAACAACAGCCTCAGCTCCCGTATCAAGATTAATTAAGGTGACAACCGCCCCGTCAACTGGATTCCCGGTGACCGAGCTAAAGACTCGATTGATCGGGTTTACAATCGCGGTATCTGTCGTCACATCCGTTTGGGCAAATGCGTTGATATAGGTCGCGGTTAGTTGCGTATTTTCATTGACCGAGATCGTACTATCAAATTGAGCCGTTTGTTGGCTGGATGATGGTAGAAAAGCGAAATATTCACCTGAATCGACATCTGACTCAGATAACCGCAAAACAATGATATCACCATTATCGGCTTCAACCGTAATTTCGACATTATCGATCGCGGTTGGATCTGTATTTTGACGCTCATCCGTAACGCGCACAACAATAAGTTCACCCGCCAAATATGTGGTGGCCGGAATAAGAGCGATCTCTTCATCCAGTTTCACATTTAAGCCGCTCGCTGTGATTGCGGCGCCAATAGGTTGGAAGGTTCCTGATAGGTCACCCGACGGACTAAAATCCGTTCCATTTAAACTTCGCAGAATAGGCGATGGCGCGCTCGGTGAATTACGGAAAAATTCTATGGTTGGTGCGGGAGCCGTTGGCCGTATGGTAAAGACAGCTTCATTGGTTAAAAACCGGCCCGTCAGCGGTCCTTGCGAGTAGCTTATGGAAGCCACATTGACAACTTCAGTGCCTTGATCTTGCGCATAGGCAAAATTGACTGATGACACCAAAATGGTCGTCGCCACAGCTATTGTGCTGATATGTTTAATTGTCTTGGTCACCAATCACACCGCAGCCCCCAAACTCCCGCTCCCGAAGGAGATGGCAAAAAAACGGCCTGTTACCGCGAAGTAACAGGCCATCTAAGCGGTAAGTTTGCTTACTTTACGATGGCACGGATTGTGACCGTACCTGTTGTTTCTGTCGCCGGGGCAACAGCGGCTGGAAGCGTACCACCTGTGAAATCAACTTCACATGTAACAGCGCCGCAATCATCACCACCTTCAGGTTCGGCCGTAAATGATCCGGCTGTGAAACCATCGAATGTGACTGCCACGTATTGTAGTTCGGCCGGCAAGACATCATTTACGATTATATCGGTGGCAGGCGCAGACCCTGCATTTTCAACCGTAATCACATATTCGACACAAGCGCCAGGAATTGCATATTCGCCAGTGACTGTACCAGGGAATATATCACAAGTTGTTCCATCTTCAGAGTGAACCGTAACTGTCTTTACACCTGAAATATCAGCTGATGCGATGATATAAGCCCCAGTTGCGGAGTGAGCACCGTCGCTAGCTGCTTCATTAGACGTTCCAGTCTCATCAGCCAAAACATTTTCAGCCACGCCAGTCAGTGTATTACCCCCAGTATCAGCGTCAACAGCAACAAATGTAACCGGGTCAAGTGTATCAGCAACTAGCGTCACATCAGCTTGGTTTCCGTCAACAGCTGTTGTTGGGATATCTTGTGTCACAACAACCCAAAGAACCGCGTCAGGCGCAATTGTCGGCGGGTTAGTGGCATCATAAGGTATAGCCGCGCCATCAGCTGCGCCAGGCTCGAATGTTCCGTTGCCATCGTCAACGTAGTAGACCAAGACGTCCGTGCCAGCGGCTGAATCGTCTGTATCCAGCGTATCACCACCTTCTTCAACAATGCTAAGGTCATAGGCTTGTGTATCGTTACCCTCGTTTGAAACAGAGAAAGCAAGTTCCTGATCTGTCGCGCCTGGCGCAGTTGTTAAATCACCATTTGACGTGACAGTCAGATCAACCAAGCGGTCAACGGTAAACAATGTCGGAGTAGCAGATGAATCAATTTGAGGCTGATCCACGCCGCCGACTTTATAGTCCAGAGTAAATGTGTTTGAAACAGATGTATCCGCTGGCGTGAAATTATTTTGCGCCTGGGCTGTTCCAGCTGCGAAGACGGTCAGAGCAGTTGCGCCCAATAATGCCTTCATCAATGTTTTTGTGTTAGTCATAACCACTTCCTAATTTATATTTATGGTCGCACATTACGAAAAGAGGGTTAAACTCTGGCCAATGAAGGTGGTTAACAAACAGTGTTTTATTTGGGGAAAGTCTTAATTTGTTTTAAAAAATTTAAAATAGATAACTTTTTCAGAGCTTTAGGTATAATACAAGAAATATGCATTATCAAAAAATTTACGATAAATCGAAAAAGTTAAAACAAAAAAGCCTGACTTAACGCCAGGCTCTCATATTTTTTATATGAAAATATTTTTATCTTAATACGCCTTTAAAAGCGAGATTATCCGTTTCGCCAATAGCCAATGGTCCAGGAACCGTCCAGCGAATATGAGTAATATCGCCCGAAGACGCGGCCTGAAACTGGCCGTCATTATTCAGCACCTGTAATTGTTCCCTCGTTGAAAAATTCGTACCACCATCTGCGGAAAAGACAGGCACCATATTTAAATCGGTCGCGCTACCTTCCATATACCGCACTTCCTTTGGAACCGGCATTGTTAAGATCAAATCCGTTGCTGGCTGCGTGCTATCATTGGTAAAGCTTAGCGTATAAACAACGCGCTCGCCGGGCGTAACAGTATCCGCTTTTTCACGGCTAAGTGTTTCTGTCCCGTCAGGTAGCTGTACCACGATTTCTTTTTCAACGGTTTGTGACGCCGTTAAAGCGTAGCTGGGCGCCGCTAAAGCTAACGCCGCAATAAATGTAGCAGAAAGAAGAATGCGCATAATAACCTCGTTTTCTATTTGTGAAAACAATAGCGCAGCAAGCTTAATAGACCTCTAACACGTGCGTTAAAAAATACTCATGTTATGTGGCGTTCATAATGGTAAAATTTTGGGTGGGTCGGATGACGCTAAGTAAAAATATTATAAACCCCGAGAGACAGCCCCAGACTTAAACTAAAGGCAATCGCAATCAAAAGCCCGTCACGCGCCGTAATACCTAATCCTAACAACCCTATAATAAAGGCGGGGGCCACGACCCCGAATGGGACAACCCCCAGAGGCACCATCGTTGCCGCTAATACAATCGATAATAGAGCGGTTAAAACTTGCGCGGGCGGGCTCGTCATCCACGGCAGGCGCGGCTTAATCACACTATCAATACGCCTTAAAAACGGCGTCACAGTTTCTCTTGTTTTTTCTAACTTGGCGTCAGAGATTTTAACCCTGCGCACGATCTCTGGCATCCAAGGCGACTCGCGCCTGATAAGAAGCTGCACGGCAAAGACAATGACAATCAATCCAAAAGCGCCGGGCAGGCCCGGAATAGCGCCGATGGGCGTCATCAGAAAAAGACTACATAAAATCATGACAGGACCAAAAGCGCGGTCGCCAAAAGACTCGACGATTGTTTTAAGGTCCGTTTCCCCTCCCCCAGCCGCCTCTTTAGCTATATCCAAAATCGATTCGAGCGGCTTATCCGCAGCCTTATCTATTTTGTTTTCTTCTTTCATAACCGCGCCCATATCACAAATTTAATAAATCTCCAGAAAAGGATTTCACATAAATGACCCAGCCTTCTAAAGGAGGCTATGTCTTTGGAAGTCTGGCTCGCCCTTGTGGCTTTATTTGGAATTGGTGGGTTAACCCCTGGCCCAGCTGTGATGCTAGTTATGGCCTCCTCTTTTCGCTACGGATTTAAACCCGCGATGCTCCCCGCATTTGGGATTGCCAGCGCAAATGTTATTTGGCTTCTTTTGGCGGCTTCAGGGGCCGCGGCGCTCTCAACGCAATATCCCAAGGCCTTTTTAGGCTTAAAAATAATCGGTGTTTTGGTTATTATCTATCTTGCTCTGACCGCCATGTTTGGGCCCTTGCCCAATCCAGACGCCAATGCAGAGCAGGCGCCCCCGCGGGCCAAGCTCTATTCTAGAGGGGTGGCCTTACAGCTCTCCTCCCCCATGCCGCTCGTGTATTTCGGTCTGCTTTTACCCGCCTATTTTGATGCCAGCTATTCCATTCCGTTTCAGATATTCATTATGTTTA
>CAZJRU010000034.1:0-14518 GCA_964548315.1 uncultured Hellea sp. | reverse complement strand
TAGTCGCCATATAAAACACGCTGACACGGCCATCATCCGTAAGATGTGATTTTAGCTGGGACCAATCTGCGTTGGGCGCAGTGATATCCATAGCCACATATTCAATCTTACGCGCAAAATCTGTCCATTTGTCTTCCGTCCAATTTTCCTTCGCCGATTGGCAAGCTTTTTTGGTAAAGGCGACAAATTCGCTACGTGACATGTCACTCCGGGCAACCCCAATAATCTTACAGCTTTTGTGGATTTGTCCGTCGAGATATCTGTGAAACAATGCCGGGAGCAGTTTCCGGCGTGATAAATCTCCCGTACCGCCAAAAATGACGATATCAAACGGATCTACTGGAATGAATTCAGCCATCACGACATTCCTTAACTTCGAGTGTTTTCATATTAATTGACAGCGCTGTCAATTAAAAAAAGAAAAACCTTGAACTGCACAAAACACTCAATTTCAATAAAGAATTTCAACCATTTTAAGCTGTTAAAAGCAAGGCTATGGAAGTCGTAAATTTTAATCCATCCCAATTTTGGACGAGTTTATGGTTTAGAATAGCTCAAGACTTACTCAACCACTTCATCTGTCTTTGCCTTGCCCATTGATGTATGCGGGCTTTGGTACCTCGGGTTAGGTCAGTGACCTTTATGGGCTTTAGGTCTTCATTAAACTCATAGTGACGCGGCACCGCGGTTGAAATACGGAACGCCGCTGATTGCGCGTCATTGAAACCTTCGATATCCCCTATAATGCTTCTGATTGAATTTGTATGGGCAATAATCAAAATATTTTTACCGGCTCGTAAGGCTGGTTTAATCTCATCTCTCCACAGAGGTAGAGTACGCCGCGCCGCCTCAGACATAGACTCGCTGCGCGGATGTTGATCCACGGGAACTTCGGGCAGCCGATCTAGCTGTTCTTGCCATCTTGGATCATCGCCCGATAATTTTGGCGGCGTGTCATGATAGCTACTCCGCCATTTCATCACATCAGAAGACCCGTGTTTCTCGACCATATCACGTCTGAGTTCTCCTTGCAGCGCCCCGTAATGTCGTTCATTCAACCTCCATCTATATTGGATATCACCGACGGGCATAAGCAGTTCATCATTTATGATTTGCGCGGTATGCTTGGCGCGCTCCAAACATGAGGTAAAACACATATCAAAGGTAGCGCTTGATGTTTTAAGGGTTCTCGCGGCAGATAAAGCCTCATCAAGGCCGCGCTCGCTTAAGGGGGCATTACCCCAACCTGCAAAGCGTTTTTCTTCGGTCCATAGAGTTTTTCCATGGCGTAGTAGAAAAAGAGACGGCATATGGAACTTTTTAATTCGGTTGACGATTAGACTTAAGGGTTATCAAAAAGACCCATAAAACTGTCAAGGTTATAAACCCGTTCACAGCCCTATCCTGCAAAGCCGAGCTGCCCCAACTCCGCGCTTAAATCCAACCCATTACTCTCAATAGGCTTGCAGATTTTCGCGGCGCGGCGCTCAAAGGCGCCCATGATGACGTCGCTGGCTTTTTCCATTTTCTCGCGGATGAGCATATTAAGCGGGAAGGCTTTAAGGCTCACCTCAATATAAAATTCGACGGCGGTTGTACCGTCTGAGAGCGTGTGAAATTTCCATGTATTCTCCAGGCTCTTAACGGCTCCGCCCTTCTCAGCTTTGGTCACGCGGATGAACTTTTTCTCGCGGTCAATATGGATGATAGAGCGAAAGCTCTCGCGTAGCATTTTATAAGAAACAATCGCTTCGGCCTCAAAATCGGTGTCGCTAACTTTCTTCGTTATGCGCAATGCCGAAATGAGAGTGATAAATTCGGGATAGTTTTCAACATCAGCCACCATCTCAAGCAGCTCATCCGCGTCATGGCAAATATGGCGTGTAAAAGCCGTGCTTGGCATTAGCTATGCTGTGCTTGGCGCGCCGCCTGTAGCTTAGCGAAATCACTATCAGCATGGTAGGAAGAGCGCGTGAGCGGTGTGGCGGAAACCAGTAAAAACCCTTTGGCTTTTGCGATGGTTTCATAGGCTTTGAACTCTTCGGGCGTCACAAAACGGTCTATCTGGGCATGTTTGCGCGTGGGCTGAAGATATTGCCCGATAGTCAGGAAATCGATGCCTGCAGAGCGCATATCATCCATGACCTGCATGACCTCCTCTTTGGTCTCGCCAAGACCAACCATGAGACCGGATTTTGTAAACTGACTTGGGTCGCGCTCTTTGACTTTTTCTAGCAGGCGCAGAGAGTGAAAATAACGCGCGCCAGGTCGGATTTTCAAATAGAGCCGCGGCACAGTTTCAAGGTTATGATTAAATACGTCAGGGCGAGCATCAATCACGGTTTCGGTTGCGCCCTCTTTGCGCAGAAAATCTGGCGTCAAAATTTCAATTGTCGTCTTAGGAGATGCGCCGCGAATAGCGTTTATCACATCGACAAAATGCTGCGCGCCGCCGTCGGATAAATCATCGCGGTCAACCGAAGTAATGACCACATGTTGTAACTTCATCTCTTTGACGGCTTCGGCGATTTTCGCAGGTTCATGCGGGTCAATGGCGTTAGGCAGGCCAGTGGTGATATTACAGAAGGCGCAAGCCCGCGTGCAAATCTCACCCAAAATCATGAAGGTCGCGTGGGACTTCTCCCAGCACTCGCCAATATTAGGACAAGCCGCCTCTTCGCAGACGGTGACGAGGCCTTTGTCTTTGACGATCTTACGTGTTTTCGCATAGCCCTCAGAGGTCGGGGCTTTCACCCGTATCCATTTGGGTTTACGCAAAACTTCACTCTCAGGGTTATTTGCCTTTTCAGGGTGGCGCAGGCGCGGCTTTGCATCAGCCTCGGGCCGTAAATTTTTATTGGTATCAATCAAGGTCGCCATAAGCGCTAAATGGAACTTTAGGCAGAGAATGACAAGAGGGGAATTGCGCACATCACATGCACAATATTAGAAAACTGGCATTTACGTCATATTAATCTAAAGTAGCATAAAGGTAAATTCTATTTAAAACTGCGTAAGTGGTGGATAATGATGAATACGAGTGTAAAATATCATGAAATGCCACTCCCAAGAGGCATATATGGATCGCGTATGGCCGCCCTCAATGCTTGTCTTAAAGCTATATCTCGTTCGGAATTATGCGTGAAAAAAGTCGCTATTTTCGAAGACCCCCCTAGCGCTATTTTATATATTTTAAAAGACTTACCCGAGAAGCCAAAGCGCCCCTACAGTCAATGGTTAGGCAAGTTTATAAAGACGAACCCCAAAGCTAACGCCTATACAACGTTGAAATTAAACGTGGATAATAAAAGTAGCGTGGAAAAATCCTATACTTTAAAATGCGGTATCGAACATCCAGCATAAATTAAGCCTGAGCCCAACACAGGGCTAAGGCATCATCCTCATTATCCCATTATCTTTGCTTGATGAGCAGCAAGCAAGCTGCTTGCCATGCCCCAGACCCCCGCATAGTGTTAGGCTAAATCATAAATACAAAAAAAATGGGAACCTCATATGATTGACATTAAGTCTATGCCGCATCTCGCTGACATTGTGCGCCATCAAGCCAAAACACGGCCCGATGAGACTGCGCTTTGGTTTGAAGAACAGGAGACAAGCTACGCCCAGCTTGACCAACGCTCCAACCGCGCCGCGAATGGATTGCTCGCCTTAGGCGTTAAACCCGGTGAGCGCGTCGCGTACTTAGGTAAGAATCTTGATGTTTATTATGAGATGCTTTTTGGCACAGTGAAAACACGCGCCGCCTTTGCTGTGATGAATTACCGCCTGGCCGCACCAGAACTACAATTTGTGCTCAACGATAGCGAAGCCATTGTCCTTTTTGTCTCTCAAGATTTTTATGACCTCGCAGCGCAAGTCTTAGGTGATTGCCCGAAAATAAAAACAGTTATCGCCATCGAAGGCGGGCATGATGACTGGACGGATTATCCGGCATGGCGAGACGGCCAAGACAGCGCAGATCCCAACCTTACATCCGAAGAAGAAGATGACGTGGTTCAACTTTACACCTCTGGCACAACAGGTCTACCCAAAGGCGTTCAACTAATGAACAAAAACTTTCGCGCCTTTTTTAGCCAAGCCGAAACATTGACTTGGGCAAAATATGATGAAGGCGACCCGGTCATTGACGCTATGCCGCTCTTTCATATTGCAGGGCTCAACATTGGCCTGCTCAGCCTCGTGCAAGGAGCCAAGGCCGTTATTCTACGCGAGATAAACCCGTTGGTGATTTTGGATTTAATCGAGGAGCAGAAAATTCGTCATGGCTTCCTTGTCCCTGCTGTTATC
Organism: uncultured Hellea sp.; assembly: GCA_964548315.1. GTDB lineage: Bacteria > Pseudomonadota > Alphaproteobacteria > Caulobacterales > Maricaulaceae > Hellea. Next base: position 10,210 of record CAZJRU010000034.1, on the reverse strand, counting down.
TTGATGCTCACCCAAGTTCCAGGGGTAGAGAAACGCGATTTCTCCTCCTTTAAAATTATGGCTTATGGCGCTTCGCCTATTGCCGAAAGTCTATTGCTCGAAGCCGCAAAATTATTCGGCTGCCAGTTTACCCAAGTTTACGGCTTAACCGAGACGGCAGGCGTTGGGACCTATATGCTCCCCGCAGATCACGACCCCGCGCGCGGCAAGTTGCGCTCTTGCGGTATTCCCTATCCCGGCACGCAAATCCGCTGCGTTGATGATGAAGGCATTGAGGTCGCCCAGGGCGACGTCGGGGAAATCACAATTAAATCTGATGTGCTAATGAAGGGCTATTGGAAACGCCCCGAAGCTACCGCCGAAGCGGTGAAGGACGGATGGTTTTACACGGGCGACGCCGGGTATTTTGACGAGGAAGGCTACCTCTATATCCATGACCGGGTCAAAGATATGATCGTCTCTGGCGGGGAGAATATCTATCCTGCCGAAGTCGAAAACGCTCTCTTTAGTCACCCTGATGTTGCCGATGTCGCTGTCATTGGCGTCCCTGATGACAAATGGGGCGAAGCCGTCAAAGCCATCATCGTACCTAAGCCAGGAACCGCACCAAATGAAGCCGATATCATCGCCTATGCAAAGACACAGATTGCTGGCTATAAATGTCCTAAATCCGTTGATATTCACCTAGCTCCGCTCCCGCGCAACCCGTCTGGCAAAGTTTTGCGGCGGGAATTACGCGCGCCTTTCTGGGAAGGCCGCAAGCGAAATGTTGGCTAAATCATAGACTCTTATTGACTCTGTACGAATTTTTCGTACATAGCGCGATATGGCATATGCAAAATCGATTATTGATGACATTTTTGGCGGCATCAGGCCTGCAGCGCGCGCGCTCAACCGCTCTGCCTCAACCATCCAAGGCTGGTACGCGGCGGGCACAATCCCGCAAAAACATTGGGAAGATGTGATTGAGAACGCCAAAGCCTTCGACCACTACCTCACATCAGATGATTTTTTTCCCATTTCGCCGCCCGCTATGAGCAGCCATGGTTATCCCTTTGAAAAGCTGCATTGCCTAGCAATAGATGATTTTCACCGCCCCGACATAGAAACGCTTTTATCTCTGGGGGAACACTACTTAGATTTATCCGTCCAGAAGAACCCTGACCGCTCGGTCCTGCGCGGTAAGACGCTCGTGAATCTATTTTTCGAAAATTCAACCCGGACCGAAAAATCATTTGAACTCGCGGGAAAACGGCTCGGGGCTGATGTTATCTCTATGCAAGTCGCCAGTAGCTCGGTTAAAAAGGGCGAGACTTTGCTCGATACAGCAACAACGCTAAATGCTATGAACCCTGACCTCTTGGTTGTCCGTCACGGCTCATCTGGCGCGCCCGCCCTACTTTCGCAAAAAGTAAGCTGCTCGGTGATTAACGCTGGGGACGGTATGCATGCGCACCCGACACAGGCCTTGCTAGACGCCCTCACCTTACGCCAAGCTTTTGACGGTAAAACAGACGGACTTCGCATCGCCATTTGCGGAGATATCCTTCACTCCCGCGTGGCGCGCTCTAATGTTAAACTTCTGAATATGCTCGGCGTGGAAGTCCGCCTCATTGGCCCGCCGACCTTGCTCCCTACAGATGTCGACAAATGGGGCGTTGACGTTTTCCATGATATGAAAACGGGACTTGAGGGTTGTGACGTTGCCATGATGCTCCGCCTGCAATTAGAGCGTATGAGCGGCGCTTTTGTTCCGTCCAAGCGCGAATATTTTCATTTTTACGGACTAGACCGCGCCAAGCTCGCTTACGCTAAACCCGGCGCAAAGGTGATGCATCCTGGCCCTATGAACCGCGGCGTGGAAATCAGTTCTGACATCGCCGATGATCCCGCCATTAGCCTCATCACCCAGCAAGTCGAAACGGGCGTGGCCATGCGCATGGGAATTTTACATGCCCTCTCCAACGCGCAAGACGGAGCCCTAGGACGGGGAGTAAAGGCATGAGCTATCTTTCTATTATCAACGCCCGCATCATTGACCCTGCCAGCGGCTATGACTGCGAAGGCACGGTTTTAATCCAAGACGGCGTAATTATAGAATTTGGACCAGACGTTATCGTCCAAGGCGAGATAATCGACGCCCAAGGCCTTATCTGCGCGCCGGGGCTTATTGATATGCGCGTCTCGACAGGTGAACCGGGACGCGAGAACCGCGAAACCATCGCAACAGCCGCCATTGCAGCGGCGGCGGGCGGCGTGACCTCTATTGTTATTATGCCCGAAACCAACCCTGTCATTGACGATATGTCTCTTGTTGATTTCATTAAGCGCCGCGCCGAAAATGCTCCCGTCAATGTCTATGCCGCCGGCGCGCTAACCAAAGACCTAGATGGGAAGACCTTAACCGAGATTGGCCTCATGAGCGAAGCGGGCGCGGTCATGTTCTCTAACGGCGCCCAGCCCATTGGCGATTCGCAAACGATGCGGCGGCTGCTTTCTTATTCAGCCAGTTTTAACGCCCTTATCTCCAACCGCGCTATAGACCCGTCACTATCCAAAGACGCTGTCGCTCATGAGAGCGATCTCTCCTCCCGATTGGGACTAACCGGCGCGCCCGCTGCAGCGGAGCGCATTATGGCAGAGCGCGATGTCGCGCTGGCTGAGCTCACAGGCGGGCGGCTTTTGATTGATATGATTTCCTCCGCCGAAGCGCTTGAGGTTGTCAGACGCGCCAAATCGCGCGACCTTGAAGTCTCCTGTTCAGTCTCGATAAATCACCTCGCGCTTAACGAAGTCGATATCGGAGATTACCGCACCTTTGCAAAGCTTGATCCGCCGCTGCGTGAAGAAAGTGACCGTCTTGCCCTATTGGCGGGGATTAATGACGGGACCATTGATGTGATTGTGTCAGCTCATGACCCACGTCCTGCTGGGGAAAAGCGCTTGCCCTTTGCCGAAGCGTCTACGGGCGCTGTCGGGCTAGAAACGCTTTTATCTGTCGCGCTTTCTCAAGTCGCGGACGACAATCTGGATCTCATGGCCGCCCTCGCCGCCATGACGTGTAACCCGGCAAATTTATTAGGACTTAACAGTGGACGCATCGATGAAGGCGGGCCCGCTGATTTAATTCTCATCGACCCACATGCGCCGTGGATTTGCAAAAGTGACGCGCTATTAAGCCGGTCTAAAAACACACCCTTTGATGATCGCCGCCTGACGGGACGAGTTATTAAAACGATTTGTAAGGGCCAAGTCGTTTTCGAGCTTTAAACAAAATCACCTTTTTGAATGCGGGTTAGGAACTTCGTTCCCTGCTGGCTACCGCTGGTATATTCTTCTTGTCCGTCAATAGATCGAATAGCGCCGATATTTTTTGCAACATTCTCGGCTGTTTGCTCGCCTTCACGTAAGTTGATGCCTTGAGTTTCAAAGACTTTCGTCTCGGAATATCCTCCCGCCCCCGCGGCTAAAATCATGCGGTTGGGCGCATCATCACAGACAAGATAGACAAGACCTGCCGTGACGGATTCAACCGTGAGTTTTTCCAAAATTTCTTCGGGCATGAGGTCTTCTGTCATACGTGAGCGCGCCGTTGGCGATAAGGTATTTATGCGAATATCATATTTCGCGCCTTCGAGGCAAAGCGTGCGCATAAAGCCAGAAAGTCCTGCTTTGGCCGCGCCGTAATTTGTTTGGCCAAAGTTACCATACATGCCAGAGGACGACGTCGTCATAGCGATGCGTCCATACCCGCGTTCTTTCATGTGATTCCAAACGGCCTTGGTACAGGTCGCTGAGCCATGAAGATGCACGTCTACAACAAGCCTAAAATCATCCATTGTCATTTTAGAAAAAGATCTATCGCGAAGGATCCCCGCATTATTGACTAAAATATCAACATGGCCCCATTTTTCAATCGCGGCAGCAACCATAGCTTCAACTTCATCGGCCTTAGTCACATTCGCGCCATTTGCCATGGCTTCACCGCCAGCCGCAACGATTTCAGCAACCACCTGTTCAGCCATAGTGGCTGACCCGCCAACACCGTCCACAGAGCCGCCCAAATCATTGACCACGACTTTAACTCCGCGCCGCGCAAGCTCTAAAGCATGACTGCGTCCGAGGCCGCCGCCTGCGCCAGTCACAATGGCAACGCGGTCTTTGAATTCTACTGTGCTCATGATTATTCCTGTCTATTGGCTCCTCTATGGAGCACCTATGCAATTTGTTGCACAGCTATGGGGCAATGGTGATAAAATCAAGTCTTAGCCGATATAAATGTGAAGAAACAACAAGAGATATCAATCTGGTTCTTTATCAAATATTTAGCCCAGCGCGAAATCACCGATCTGAGATAGCTTTTTCATGCGGTATTTCACGCGCGGCGTATAAAGCGCCGACAGGTCCTCAGGTATATCCAGGCTTACTTCATTGTCTTTTAATATAAGTCTCATCTGGTCTAGTAAATCGATAGATCGGCCAGAGGCTACAATCCCCACCCGCATGGCCATTCCGTAAATTTTCGCCGCTTTGCGCTCTTCCTCGCTCAGCAAAGCAATGATGTCTGCACGCCGCCCTGTGAGGTCTTTTCGGGTATAAGAGCTATATAACATGAGCGAGAGGTAGATGCGTTCTTTGTGATTTAAGGCGCTAAAAGGCGCGTAAAGAATATCGTCAAAAACCAGCGCCGGTGTGTAATCAGGATGAAGCCCTTTGCCAAAGCCTGCCAGATAGCACGCCGCCTTGCGCAGTCTGGTCTCATTTGCAGGATCAAAACAGCTCTTAAATTCCTGCGAGGCCTCTTCTAGGAATTCAAATAAGGGGTCACCAAAATGGATCGCTTGCAGGTTTCCATGCGCGAGGTCCTGACACCCATCCAGCAGTGCGTCGCGGCTTTTAAGCGTATCAGACAAATGATCATAGACAATCCCTTCTCTTAGACCTGTCTGTGAGATGACCACCTCACTTGGATTAATTTGCTTGATTAATTCGCTGAGTAAGAAGCCGCTATAAGGCAAAGTCTCAGCACGGCGGGCCTTTATCCCAGGATAAGACAATAAAGCCTCACGCCCCTCTGAATAAGCCCAATGGGAGAGCTCTGCCGCGTCCTTTTGAGATAAAGCATAGGACTGCACGACTTTCAGCGGATATCCGGATTGGTTTTGATGTACGCTGGCTAAATTCCGCCACGCCCCGCCAATTAAATAAAGCGCTTGCCCGTGGTGCGCCTCCAGATTCGCTTTCGATAGCTCGGCCTTAACTCTGGCTTGGAGCTCCACACTAGAAAAGTCCGAAAACCCTGAGAGATCTCTACCGATGACCTCAAAGGGGCCTAGAGGCAAACTAATACCAGGCCCTGTTTTTCCGCCCTCTACTTTGATAAGTTCCAGGCTCGCACCGCCCAAATCGGCGGCGAGCCCTTTAGCGACGGGTTGTGACGATATCAGCCCCATCGCGGTTAATCTTGCTTCTTCAAGACCGCTTATGGGCTCAATCTCAAATCCTGTTTCCCGCTTTATTGTTTTTATAAAATCCGGCGCATCAGCGGCCACACGCAGCGCCGCCGTTGCCCCGATTAAGACGGTGTCTAAATGCAGCGTATCGGTCAAAATTTTAAACCGTTTGAGCGCAGCCAATGTCGCGACCTTACCCGTCTCTGACAAGTTACCCGTCCGGTTTAAATCGCGGCCTAATCCAGCCAGTACTTTCTCATTATAGACGGGGGTGAAATGCGCGCCAAATAACTCATAGATAACCAGCCGGACGGAGTTTGACCCGATATCCAAAACACCCAAACGGGAGGTTAAATCGCTGTAATTCACAAGCTCAGACATCTTTTTTCTTCACCCGCTCAGGGACATTTAATTTAACGGGCGCGCTGAGTTTCAGCGCTTTGCCTCGCCCTGACAACGAGGGGTTTTTCATGAAATATTCATGAGCCGAAAACGGCGTCCCGCCCGAACTTCGCCTGATATATTTGCCCGTCGGCATAAGGTCCCAACTATTAGTATCGTCAATGAGGTTAGCGACCATGATTTGATTCATAATCTGATTGCGCACCGTTGTCGCTTCGACGGGCACTAATGTTTCAATACGCCGGTTTAAATTTCGCGGCATCCAATCCGCGCTGGAGAAGAAAATTTTCGCCTTACTGTTGGGAAGCGCGGCTCCATTGCCAAAGCAGACAATACGTGAGTGCTCAAGAAATCGTCCTATGATGGACTTCACCCGAATATTCTCAGACAGGCCTTCGACATTGGGCCGCAGGCAACATATGCCCCGAATAATAAGATCAATTTGAACGCCCGCTTGAGAGGCCTCATATAATTTATCAATCATATGCTGATCGACCAAAGCGTTAAGTTTTACCCAGATTGATCCTGTGCCGCCCCCTTGGCTGATTTTAATTTCATTCTCAATTAACGAGATTAGCGTCTCACGTAAATTCAGCGGCGCGACAACTAGCTTGTTTAAATCACGAGGCTGAGAATAACTTGTGACGTAGTTAAATAATTTGCCGACATCTTCCCCCATTTTCCGGTCATTCGTGAACAGCGCCAAGTCCGTATAAACCTTCGCATTCTGCGCGTGGTAATTTCCAGTTCCCAGATGGGTATAGGTTTGCAACCCCTTGGGCTCATCGCGAATGACCAAGGAGACTTTGGCATGGGTTTTATAATCGATAAACCCATAAACCACTTGCGCGCCGGCGCGTTCAAGATCTCTCGCCCAGCGCATATTCGTTTCCTCGTCAAAGCGGGCCTTAAGCTCCACCAAGGCAATGACATTCTTCCCCCGCTCGGCAGCTTCGATAAGGGCTTTGACAATGGGGCTATCTTCGGACGTGCGGTAAAGCGTTTGTTTGATAGTCACGACGTGGGGGTCAAGCGCGGCCTGCTGCAAGAATTGAACAACGACCTCAAATTCTTCGTAAGGGTGATGAACCAAAATATCTTTGGCGGCAATGGCCGCAAAACAGTCCCCGTCAAACTCGCGAATACGTTCTGGGAAACGCGCTTTGAAAGGTGGAAATAGTAATTCTGTTCGCTCTGATCGTACGAGCTGTGACAAAGTCCGCATACCCAACATACCATCACTATGATGTATGTCCTCATCCCAGCACTCAAAGCTATCGATCAGAAACTCTTTCAAGCTACTGACCATAGTGTCATTCATTTCCAGCCGTATCACGCGCCCGCGCCGTCTTTTTTTCAGCAAAAACTCAAAGTGGCGCACGAGGTCTTCGGCTTCTTCATCAATCGCAAGGTCGCTGTCTCTGGTGATACGAAAGACCCCGCTCGCTCTGATTTCAAAATCAGGAAATAGCTCCGATGAGAAATGTTCTAATACGTCTTCAATCAATATAAATTCACGCCCCTTTTGATCGAGCTGAATAAACCGAGGGACATGGGTTGGAATGGGTATGAGCGCATAAAACACTTCTTTGCGGCTTTTGCGTTTAAGTTCCAAAGCCATACCAAACCCCAAATTAGGGATGAAAGGGAACGGATGAGCAGTATCAATTGTGAGCGGTGATAAAAGCGGGAATATACGGTTTTGATAAATCAGTTTGAGCGCCTCTAAGGCCTCTTCTGAGAGCTCAGATATTTTACGTACGCTAATTTTGTCTTTGCGCAGCTCTTTTCGTAGCTCATGCCAGCATTGAGTTTGCGCCTTCGTAATTTTACGAACCCTCTTGGCGATTTTTTCAATCTGGCGGCGCGGTTTATAGCCATCAAAACTCGGGTCATTCATGCCCGCTAAGATTTGCGTTCTAAGCCCTGCCACGCGGACCATATAGAACTCATCCAAATTGGAGGCGGATATGGATAGAAACCTTACCCGTTCAAGCAAAGGAATGTCAGCATTTCTAGCTTCCTCGAGAACACGGCTATTAAAAAACAACCAGGACATTTCCCGGTTAAAAAAACGGCGCAGACTATTGGCCTTCATTTTGCCGCTTCCTCAAATTGCGACAATGCTGTCGTAGACTGGCGCTCCCAGGCCAGACGGCATTGACTAGATTTGCCGCTTTATGACAGAGGCCCGAATTATGAGCAACACGCATCCGCTCAATTTGAAGCTATAATTTCGCGTCAAAGCGCAGTCGTTACGCAGCTTCTGAACGGCGCTTTTCGGTTAAAATCGTAAACAGGCTCTCGGCGCTGGGGGCTGAGCGCAAACGCTGGCGCATATCGGGCCGCCTTAGGCGGCGCGAGACTGTGGCCAAGGCCCGCAAATGCGCGCCCCCCGCATCGGACGGCGCAATCAAAAGCGCGGCTAAATCCACAGGACGCTCGTCAATCGCATCATAATCGAGAGGCGATTCGAGGCGCGCGAAAACAACATGAATTTTCTTGACCCCCTCAAGACGCGCATGTGGCAAAGCTACGCCAGAGCCAACACCCGTTGTGCCCAAGCGCTCGCGCTCCATAGCCGCCGCAACGATATCTCTGGTCGCGATTTTTGAATCTGACAGCTCGCCCGTTTCCACGAGTTTGGCCGCCATCTCTTGGAAGAGCTGCTTCTTGCTGCTGGCACGTAAATCACACAGCACGCTATCAGCTTTGAAAAGCGTTTCATTGGTCATGCTTTATTTTCTAATCTCAGGGAGACTGGGCCATTATAGGCAAGCGCCTCATTATTTCGCGGCCCAATTAGCCCCATACGCTGCGAGGGTCAACGGCTTCACGACATTTATTACGATAGTTTCAGCTTATTGCGGGTCAACCCAGCCAATATGGCCATCAGAGCGCTTAAAAACCACGTTAAGTCCGCCGTGTTTAGCATTATTAAACACGATAACCCCGGTATCCGCGAGGCCCAGCTCAAGCGCGGCCATACCCGGTGTCAGAGTCTTAATTTTACTCAATTTTTCAGCAATAACCATAGGCTCTGCGGGCACATCAGCCGCCGTGTTATCGGCCCCCTCTTCAAAGTCTGAGTCTGAGACCGGGTTTTCAAGAATAAAAAGCGCCGCATTTTTGGCCTTAGCTTGCGGGCTGTGGTCTTTCAGGCGGCGCTTATATCGCCGTAACCTCTTCTCAATATGCTCTAGCGATTCGTCTGCTGCGCCGTAAGCATCTTGCGAGGCCCCTTGGCCTTCCATAGTAACCCCAGACGGCAAATGAACAGAGCAAACGGTTTTAAACCCTGTGCCCTCCTTACTGACAGAAACTTGGGCCTCCCCGTCTCGGTGTATATATTTATCCATCATCTCGTCTAATCTAGCTGAAATGCGCTCACGAAGCGCGGGTGAAACATCAATACCTTTAGAGACGATTTGAATTTGCATGGAAGTCCTTTCATGAATGGATAAGAAAACTCTAGCATTTTCTAAGGACAATGTCTTGGGAATTCGGGGGGTATTGTTAATGAGGCATCTCTAGGCGGCCCCAAATTAGCGGCAAAGGCGCGCCGTTAATCCCCCCAATAAACCCCACTCCGAATGCGAATTAAACGTGATGGAAGTCACACTCTTGACTCAATTAATAAACTATTAAATATTAAGCCGAAGTTTTCATAGGGGCGCTTAATGAAAAACACGATACATATTACACAATCAATGGAGTTTTAAATGAAAAACTTCATGGATAATTTCTTTATTTCAATTGGGTTTGAAGCTCAGGAAGTTAAGCTGAGCCCGCATAGGGGCGGGTTATATTTCGGTATGATATGCCTCTTAGGCGCCGGTTTGGCGTTTGCCGTTATGGCCTTATTTGCCTAACCCCGTAGTTTCATCAAACATCAAACACAAATTTTCATAAGGGGCGCTTAATGGAAAATGACTTAGAAAGATGGCTCAACTTCGCCGTTGAAGTCGAAGATAAATTCGCCGTCATCAATATGGCAACCTTCTCTGATACATACAAATCAGGGCTTTCCGCCTTACTATATGAGCTCAGGCATGAAGCCTCTTTGATAGAAAAAGCAAGTCCTATCGAAAAGCAAGAATGCTATTTCAGGATTAACTACCTTGCAAAAAAACTAAGGACAACGGCATATTTTTGCTGAAGCTGTCGATGCGACCTCTTGAAAGACGCGCTCAAGACCCGGCTCGGGAAGAAGGCCTTGCTGATATATGAGCGCAGCCCAAACAAGGACCTCAACTAATAACGAACCAGACTTTAGGGTTTGATAAGTGTCTTACTTGGGGCGACTTTAGGACTCTCGGTTGGGAGGTGAGATTAATATAATGTTTTCACTAAAA
>CAZJRU010000033.1:0-14690 GCA_964548315.1 uncultured Hellea sp. | reverse complement strand
CCGTCTTCAGATCAAGGCTTACCGCTTATTCAGGCAATCTCTGACGCGGGTCTAACGCCAATTGGGGCTGTTCGCCGAGCTGACGCTATGGCCGTAACGCCTTTTGCAGATATTAAAACTGTTCAAGCAGATTTGATGGATGTTGAGACGTTGAAAAAGGCCTTTGCAGGCCAGGATGCTGCCGCCTTTTCTTTACCCTTTACATTCGATTTTGACATGGCTGCTCAATTTGGACGCAACATCGCGGAAGCTGCGAAATCCGCGGGGCTTAAAAAGGTTGTCTTTAATACCAGCTGTTTCATTGCTGACCGTGACTTAGGCCTAAGTGCACACGATGGCCGCCGGGAGATTGAACGCGCTATTGCGGCCTCTGGGGTAAATTATGTCTTCGTCGAGCCTGTCGTCTTTATGAATAATATAAGCTCGCCATGGAGCAAGCCTGGTATTTTGAGAACTAAAATGTTTACCTATCCCGCAGCGGAGACACTCAAAATTAGCTGGATAAGCTTAGAAGATGTCTCACAGATTATGGTCGCCGCTTTGCAAAACGACGGCGCGGATCGGCAACATGTTCCTGCCGGCGGGCCTGATGCCCTAACAGGGTTTGACATCGCAGAAACGTTGAGCGAAGCCGCTGGATTTCCTATAAAGTTTGATAGTATTCATCCCGATGAGTTTGCAGGGAATATGAGCGAGAAAGTGACGGGGTCTCGCGAAGTGCCTGAGGGAAGCGTCTATGAGGGCATGGCTAAATTTTATGCCTATTATAATGATCAACCCGTATCTCCGTTGATTGTTGATCCAAAAACAATCACCGATTTACTACCTGTAAAACTGACCTCATTTAAAGATTGGGCCGCTCAACAGGATTGGAGCGCGTAAGCCTGATGAAGGAAGGTCCTTTAGGCTTTTAAAAGCTCTGGTAATATTTTATCCAAATAATCAGCGCTTTCCGACTCCAGTTCAGATAGAGCGTCTAAGGCCTCGCCTTTCTCAGGATAAGTTTCCTTTAGGGTTTGCCATGCGTTTGCGCCCTGACGTTCTGCTTTGGATTGGATATAGACTTGCTCGGCGGGCTTATACGGCTCGAATGCAGCATAATATGTCGCCTTTGCCTCAGGAATAATGCTCGCAACTAAATCTTGATGCTCTTGGCTTGCTGGGAAAAGAGCTGCGGCGCGATTAGCAATTTCATCTTCGGCGTCCGCACATTTAGTTAAACCCTCTTTGTGCTCTGGAATTTGATTCGCCCATTCTCTATAGCGCGCCGCGGCGGTGCGCTCCAGTTCGGAGAGTAAATAAGGAAATGCTTCTGGAGGCACAGCACCAAGATATGGCGCCAGGAGTTCTCCAAATTGCGGAATGACAATCTCACTCATAGTTATATCCTATTTAGCGGCATACCAATGACTTTGGCAATGTTCTTATGTACGTCATGAAGGGCGATCTCATTAGCCCCTAAGACGACATGGTGGTCTTTCGGGGCGCTAAGCAAATTAGCATAGCCATTTGACGCGACCAAATAATCTTCGTCTTGAACGACCGTTCCTGTTGAATCGTAATTATCTTCGCACATTTTTTTATGAGCCGCATCGTCAATTCCGAAAGGTGCATAGACGGCAAAATGACATCGTGTTTTACCAACCCCATCTGGAAATAACCTAAACACTTGCGTGAAGTAAGAATCGGCTGTTACGGCTCCAAAAAAGATGACCGTATTGGGGAATAAGAAATGAACACCCCCGTAACTTGTTTTTGGCCATTCGCTTTCAGTTTTATCGATTAGCTCTCCGACGCTGAAGTCTGGGAATGTTACGCGGTGATGTTTGTCATATGGGTCATAGACGCATTTATCATTATAATAAAAATGAGCGATTGTGGTCTTATGCAAGGTGGAGAAATGATAACCTTCCCCGTAGGTGTCGAGCGCGAATTTCCAATTTGAGTCCGCCGTTAAAATGCCCTTCTTGACAGGCTCCGCGCGGTGGAGTTCAATTTGCGCTAATTCTGGGGCAAAGCTACCTAAATGCTCTTTGGCATCAATTGGCGTTCCATCTGGGTCGGCCTTAACAAAGATAAGTCCAATATATTCAGCGCAGGGTAGTTCGATGAGATCGCGGGCGCCAATATCGCAATTTTTAAACCCCTCAGCGCCAGGTTGTCCGATTAATTTTCCTTCGCCCGTTTCAAAAGTCCAGGCGTGGAAGGGACAGCTTATTTTTTTAGCTTTGCCTGCCCAAGGTTCTTGTTCTTCAACTAGCTTTGCCCCGCGGTGGGTACACATATTTAAAAAAGCGCGGGCTTTGCCGTCTTTACCGCGCGCGACTAAAATAGACGGGCCGGCTGCGTCGAATAGAATCATGTCGCCAGCATTTGGAATATCTCCTGATAATCCCGCAACAAGAGGCTGACCTAAAAATATGTGTTTGCGTTCGGCCTGGAACCGTTCTTCCGATGTGTAGACAGACTTATGTAAGGGAAGGGGGGCCGGAGCCATTTGTGTGCCTGTTTTGATAACATCAACTTGCTTGCGTAAGTTTTTTAGCGCGCTTGCTGCACGTACTGAAGCCCAATCTATTCCATCTTTGCCCATATTCGATCCTCAATTTAGATTATCTAACTCGGTTTATACTAAGCCGAAGACGCAAAACTTTGATTATCGATTGTGATAGGAATGAATTCTAATCATTAGCGCCCAAATAACCTAATTGCCCAGCTTTGAAGATCGTTTGTGCGCGATTTACTGAGTTGAGTTTCTCGCCAGCTCTATGAACATGATAACGAACGGTGGCATGACTAAGCGAGATAATCATGCCGACTTCTTTATCTGTTTTGCCTATCGCCGCCCAGCGTAAACATTCGACTTCACGACGTGTAAGGACACAGTCTGATGGGATACGGCGTTTCGTTCTCATCGCCATGACATATCCGCTGATAAAGCGGCGAACGAGAAGGCTTAGAAAATTAGCATATTGCTGAAAGGGGACTGAAAGGTCCGTCACGTCATCATTATAAGACTGAAAACTATTGGCAGAGATTTGCCCAAAAGGAAGGTGAACAGGGATAACGATTGCAGCTTTTTGTCGGGGTCTACCATCGAAATAGGCCTTCATATCTAGATTATCTAAATAAGGGTTTTTTTGGCGGCTATAAAGGCCTTCAGCATTGCACCAAAATGGTTCCGTTTCATAACGGCAAGCCCGAACAAGCGGGGAGCTAAGCGCGAGGCAGTTTTCTTCCCACCATCTATCATTATCACCAACCCAGCCAAAAACATCGGCGTTAAGAATGGTGCCATCGGCGTCAATCATAGGTTCGCTCGAGGATATATCCTCGCACATGGCTGCTTTTAAATTATATTGATCAGCGATTGCTTTGAGAGCGAGAGATGCGCGTTTGATATCTTCGGGAGAATCTATCGTTACCTGTTCAAGGAGTTCCGGTAAATCCTGTCGTCTGAGCCCTTTTTTAGATATATCGATAGGCATTCCCATAGGAATACTATTTCACTAATTTATGAGGTGAACAAGGGAAAACCCTTATAATCCTAAGACACGTTTTGCGATAATGTTCTTCTGCACCTCGTTACTACCACCGTAAATAGTCGTGGCGCGGCCGTTCAGATATCTCGCCAAAGCATTTTGGGCTGCATGTGTGCCTACGGGCTCCGGCGCTTCATTCCCATAGAGCGGGCGATCATAGGGAAGTTGAAGGCCCCCGTAAGCAAAGAGCTCGCTTTCTACCGTTTGAATTTCCTGCCTTAAATTGGACGCGATAAGTTTGGTCAGTGAACTTTCTGGGCCAGGCGGACGGCCTTGAGATATCGAGGCAAGAATTCTAAGCTCTGTAAACTCTAAGGCTTCCGCTGATAGCTGTAATTCGGCTAAGCGTTTCATTAAGTCTGCATTACCTGACATCGCGCCGTTTACCCCAGAGGGAACGCTCTTTGCGATTGTTTGTAATGCTTTGACTTGGGAGAGCGCTTTGGGTCCAAAACAAGACCCACCCCGTTCATTCGTTAGAAGGAATTTAGCAATTTCCCAGCCTTGACCTTCTTCGCCTATACGGTTTTCAACACTCGTTTCTGCATTGTCAAAGAAGACCTGATTAACCTCATGATCTCCGGACATGGACAGGATTGGCGCAACTTCGATACCAGGCTGATCCATCGGGATAAGTAAGAATGTGATGCCTTCTTGTTTGCGGGCAGTTGTTTCCGTTCTTACAAGACAAAAGATCCAGTTCGCAAACTGCGCGTGGGTCGTCCAAATCTTAGAGCCGTTAATCGTGTATTTTTCACCATCACTCACGGCTTTTGTGGAAAGCGAGGCTAAGTCAGACCCACTACTTGGTTCAGAATATCCTTGGCACCAAAAATCATCAGCTGACCGTATGCGAGGAAGAAACCGTTTTTTTTGCTCGGGCGTGCCATATTCACAAATGACAGGGCCTATTAGGCGCATGCTTATAGGGGATGGAGTAAAAGCGCCTGATGCGGATAGTTCTTTTTCAAAAAGATAACGCTGAGTGGGTGTCCAGTCGGTTCCGCCATATTCTTGCGGCCAACTATAGGCGACCCATCCTTTATCATTTAGTGCACGATGCCATTCAAGTGCGAGGTCTGGCTCAACAAAAACACCAGGCGTTCGGGCCGCTCCGGTTTTTAATTTATCCGTAAATTTTTCTTTGATGAAGTCTCTAACTTCTTCGCGAAAAGCTAAATCTTTCTCTGAAAATTCCATATTCATGATCTAGTTTCCTTCGCGCATAGCCCAAACCAGACCGCGTCTCAAAAGGTCGTAAAAAACCGGGTAATCCCAAGCACATTTATCAGGGTGAGGATTAAAGTCTCGTATACCAGGAAGGTCATAATGCCCTCGGCAATGTCCGAGCGTATTATAGACAATTTTTCCATCAGCCATATCACGTGTATATAAAATAGGGACGGCGGTTTCTGGCCAATCAGAGTCTGTAAATCCTGCGGCTTCGCCTTCAAATGTAGTTTTCAATAAGACGTCAATTTCAGCTGTTGTGTGAGAGAGGTATAATTCGTCAACCACCTCAAAGTCTTCAATCCCTTTTGTAAGCTCATGATTTTTATTCACAACTTCTACCGTGAACTTATCTATGGGCGGATGGGCTTTGAATTGAGTACCAAGGACTTCCATAACATCTGGTCGTTCGTTAGGGGTATCTACGCCATTCTCTGTAAAACGTAAGATGGAGTTTGTTCCATGAAGTGCTAGCCATTTCCCGCCGCTTTTGAGCCATGCGGAGATAGCTTTCATTTCGTCTTTCGTTGGCATCTCATCGCAACAATAGGTCACAAGGAAACGGCAATTATTTAAGCGCTCTATATTGGAATAATCGCAAGCCACAGTCGTTCTGATCTGCGGATATTCAGCCAGCAATTTTAAAATTTCGAGCCGAGCGAAATCGATATCGTGATATTTTCCAGCCGCAACAAAATGGGCATCTATGCGTTGTGTCACAAGTCTTTCCCCTTTAGCTCTTTCCCCTTTAGCAGCCTTAAACTTCTAATATCGCTATGCCAGACATGCCTGGCGCCCCGTAAACATGACTGTAAGCCGTTTTAGGTGAATTAGGCACCTGACGCGCGCCGCCGCGGCCTCTGAGCTGAACGGTGTTTTCATAGATTTGCCGTAAACCAGTCGCGCCAATCGGTTCGCCGCAAGCTATACAGCCACCATCAGTGTTGACAGGGAGTTTCCCGGTTATTTCTGTGCGGCCTTCTAACAACCATTGTTCCTGTTCACCGTCTTTGCAGAAACCATTTTCCGACATATGCATAATCTCAGCTCCTGACTCAGTGTCTTGGAGCTGCGCAACAGATATATCTTCCGGTCCGATTCCAGCCATTTCAAAGGCAGCCTTCGACGCCATTATTGTTGGTTTCCCGCCGTCTTCAACATCCAAACCTGGCGCATAAACTTCAAATGACCCCGGCGGGCGAGATCTTACAGCTACAGCTGATATTTTAACAGCATCTGCCCCGAGTTCTTTCACTTTCTTTTCACTCGCCAGAATTAAGGCTACGCCGCCTTCGCCAGGAGCGCAGAACATAAATTTGGTCAATGGGTCATTGATCATTGTAGATTCTAGAATTTGTTCCAGAGCAATTGGTGTTCTCCGCCAGGCATGTTCTGCGAGTTCACCATTGCGGAAAGACTTTTCTGCGACCCGGCCAAGTGTTGTTCTGCTGATGCCAAATTGTGCCATATATCGCTGAATTTTTAACGCAAAAAATTGGGTTGTCATCATCATGCCAGTTTGGCCGTACCACTCCGGTAAGCCATAAGCACTTGGTTTGGCGGCAAAGGCGCCGCGCGGGTGTTTATCAAACCCAACCGCGGCAGCGAGATCAATCTCGCCTGAGGCG
Organism: uncultured Hellea sp.; assembly: GCA_964548315.1. Classification (GTDB taxonomy): domain Bacteria; phylum Pseudomonadota; class Alphaproteobacteria; order Caulobacterales; family Maricaulaceae; genus Hellea. The sequence continues at coordinate 8,290 of CAZJRU010000033.1, read as the reverse complement.
ATTGCATATCTTGCAGATGCCAGAGAACTCCCGCCTGTTGCGCAGCCATTGAATACATTGACAAATGGGACGCCTGTTAAACCTAAGTCGTTGAGCATAATATCGGCTTTGCCGGCTGCCATAGAGCCGCCATAGGCGGCTTGAATGTCGCTCCACTCTACGCCTGCATCTTTGAGCGCTTCACGCATTGCAAAGACGCCTTGGTCCCGACCAGAACGTCCTTCTGTTCGGCCAAATTTATGGATACCGGCCCCGATTATATAAACGTCACTCATATTAAGCTCTCATTAGAATAGTTTCGGTGAAGGGTTATGACTTAGGCCGAAAGGCAAAAGTCGATCTCGTATCGTCAAAGGGAACAATTGCAAATTCCATAGGCATGCCTAATTCTAGGTCTTCAAGTTTTGAATCTACGATATGGCTTTCAACAATTACTTCGCCGGGCAGTTCGATATAGCCAACCAAAAAGGGTTTGAACTCTTCGGGTCCATCATAAGGGGGTTTGGGTTTGAAATCCTGCCGTGTCCAAGACCACAACGTTCCTTCACGTGAAAGCGGATAGGGCGTCATAGATTTTGCGGATTCCCCTAAAGGTATAGGAAAGACAATTTTGCCATTGGGCAAGCGTCCGGCAAGGAGCTGAGGGGTGTCTCCCTCTGTCCAAAGCCCTTCAGCGATAGGAGTAAGTTTTGTCATTAGGCCGCCTTTGTAAATGCGTCGAGGCATGTTGATGTATCGCCAAAAAGGCGCGCCAAAAGAAGGATGCGTTTAAGGGCATGGCCAATCGCAACTTCCTCAGTTATGCCCATAGCGCCGTGATATTGAACCGCTCTCTGGGCAATGTGTTGAGCACGTTTTGAGATGAAAGCTTTTGCGCCGTAAATTTTTGCGCGTTTGTCATCATCATTAGCCGCTGGGACAAGCAAAATGCGTAAGAGTGTGGAGCGAATTTGTTCAAGATCTGCAAAGCACTCTGCGAGATTATGCTGAATAGCTTGAAACGAGCCTATACTGACACCAAATTGTTTGCGTTCTTTCACAAACTCCACCGTATCGTGGAACACCAGCTGGCTCAGACCTACCATTTCGGCGCAGGCGAGAGCGCTAACCTCTGCAATAATATTTTCGAAATCAAAAAAGCTGAGATTAAGTTTTGCACTAGCCGGAACCGAAACAGACTGAAATTCAATAACCGCCGCTTGGCTACCATCGGCAATGCGATAGTAACGCGAAATTATACCTTTGGTATCTTTTGGGATAGCAAATATCCCAAATTCGTCATCCGTCTTAGCCGTTACAAAAAGTAAATCTGATACTTTCCCGCCGAGAACAAATTGTTTCTCACCAGAAATAATATAGCTATCTCCCTTTTGGGTCGCTGTTGTTGATTGAGGCGTAAGCTCATATCGCCCTTTAGGTTCCGCAAAAGCTAGGGCAGAAATTTTTGACCCATCTAATATGTGTTCCAAAATTTCGGAGGCATTGGCTTTGTTTGCAATAAGGGTCGGGAGAGCTCCATTTTCAAGCCAAGGGTCAACTGAATTCTGTCGACCAAATGTTTGTGCAATGGTCGATAGATCGCTCATTGAACCCGACATGCCGCCGTTCTTTTCATCGGCGGCGATAGCGAGTAGGCCGAGTTCGGCTAAGCTGGACCAGCGCGACTTGTCATAGCCGAATTCCGTCTTTCTCTGTTTTATGCGTTCCGCAACATCAACGGATTGCAAGAAGCGCTCAGCAGTTGACTTAAATAATTCTTGGTTTTCAGATAGGTCGAAATTCACCAGCTTACTCGTTTTAATTTTGTTCTCAATGCCATGCAGCTTTATCATTTACGACAATCGAAAGTGCTAGGTTGACGATAGAGCTCGTCCTTTCATATTCTCGCTAAGGTATTAAGAATTTGTATTCACACAAGTGACTTGGCTATACTCACTTTTGATGAGTGTTTTTTAACTTTAGAATGCTTATTCATTTCAGAAAAGGTTATTGTTATGGGTACTCTTGCAGGCAAAAACGCTATTATTTTGGGCGCGGCTTCTGAAGGCAATATGGGGCAGGTCATTGCCCGCCTGTTTGCCGCACAGGGAGCAAAGGTCATGGTTGGCGGACGTAATGAAGACGTGCTTTCCGCCTTAGCGAAAGAACTTGATGGTGCCTATGCGCTTTGTGATATAACCAACCACGGTGATGTATCAGGCTTGGCCGAAAAAACGTTAGGTGAGTTTGGGCGTGTTGATATTGCTGTAAATGCAGTTGGTTGGGGTTTGTCAAAATCTATGCTTGATACAACTGACGAGGAACTGCAAAAAATGACTGCCATTCAATTTACAGGCGTTCATTACTTTTTGTCAGAGATGGTCCGTGCGATGATGGCCGGTGAACCTCAGGGCGGGTCAATCATTCAAATTTCTTCCGCAACCACGAAAGCTTTAATCAATAATTACGCGGCTTATATTGGTTCAAAGGCTGGCTCAGATGCTTTGATACGCTGCGTTGCAAATGATTATGGACAATTTGGTATCCGCGCCAATTCTGTGTCTCCAGCTTTAACTCAAACGCCAATGACGTCCGGAAGCTTTGCAGTTCCTGGCGTTGTGGATGCCTTTTTGCCGCGTTATCCGCTTGGCCGCTTGAATACGTCGACAGATGTTGCAAATACGGCTCTGTGGCTCGCCAGCGACCAAGCCTTTCTGACAGGAGAAAATATTCAGTGCAATGGCGGCCTGACACTTCGGGGCAATCCCCAGGCTACAGATGTCGGCGCGTCTATTGCGGCTGCGTCCAAAGCCAGCAGTTAAATTGGGCTGTGTTAACGGTAAGCAAAAATACGTAGGAGCCAATTATGGTTGAGACAGTCACGGGACATGATCGGTCAGACGGAATTACCGTGGATGACCTCTTGAAAAAAGATAGGGTTCCCGCGCCAGCGACATTCTTTGAACAATCGCCGATGAAACCGGGCCTAACAAGAGTCGCCACAAAACGGTTTTACAGCCAAGAAGATCATGATCTTGAAGTCGAACGCCTTTGGAAACGGGTTTGGCAAATGGCGTGCCACGAAGATGATATTCCTAATGTGGGTGACACCCACGTCTATGATATCGCGGGTCTATCCTTCATTATAATCCGCACTGGGAAAGATAGTTTTGACGCCTTTCCAAATGCTTGCATGCATAGAGGTCGCGCGCTTTGTGATGATCACCGCAAAGGGTTGACGATGCTACGTTGCCCTTTTCATGGCTGGACGTGGAACCTTAAAGGTGATTTGCGCGAGATACCTTGTGAATGGGATTTTCCTGAAGTTAAAAAAGAAGAATACGCGCTAAAACACATCAAAACAGGTCGATGGGGCGGCTTCGTATTTATCAATCCTGATGAAAATTGTGAACCCTTTGAGGATTTCTTAGGCGACTTTGACCGCCATTTTCATAGGCCCTTTCGTAACCGCTATAAAGCGGCGCATTTGGTTAAGCGGTTGCCGTGTAATTGGAAGATTGCCCAAGACGCATTCATGGAAAGCTATCATGTTATTGGCACTCATCCTGAACTTTTACCGACATTTGCGGATGCAAATTCTAAATATGACGTTTGGGGAAATTATTCGCGCGCGATTTCACCCTCAGGTCCTCCAAGCCCGCATTTAGGTCTTGAGCATCCTGATTCCGGGGCTTTCCCTGACGGGAAAGTTTTTCAAAGCTTTCGTCATCCTATCACAGGACATGTCTTTCGCAGACTTGAAGAAAAACGTGTGGAAGTCACCGCCCCAAATGGGAAAACGGGTATCTTTGATGATGGCGCAAATCATATTGAAGGTGAATTGCAATCGGCAGACCCTCACATGTGTAATTGGATTGGCGGAAAACTTAAGCCTGAAGATGTTGATATGCCAGATGCTTTTCCAACGGAGACGGCGCAGGTGTATCGCAATGCTAGAGCTGGTTTCGGCCGTGAACAACGTCGCCCGATTTGGGGAGATGAAATTGATAAGGTCAGCGATTCCGATTTAATAGACGCTATTTTCTACAGCCTCTTTCCAAACCTGAGTCCTTGGGGGGATTTCAATCCGATCTTTTATCGTTTTCGTCCTGATGGGAATAACCCTGAGCAATGTCTTCATGAAGTTATGTATATGGTACCGCTCCCCGAAGGCGCGGAGAGGCCAGAACCAGCCAAGTGTACATTCCTTGATTTGGAGGATGACTATACGCAGGCGCCCGATTTCAGTGGCTTCCTTCTTAAGGTATTCAATCAAGATAACCTCAACCATAAAATGGTGCAAAAAGGTATGCGCAGCCAATCCAAAGGCGAGGTCATTTTTGCCAGCTATCAGGAAAGTAAGCTTCGACATTTCTACGAGACATTAGATAAATGGCTCGAAAGTGAAGAGGCGCCCAAAAGCAAATAAATGGCAAGGAATTCTTGTCCTAAGTGGGCCTCTAAATAGCTAATCAGCTAACTATATTGAGGGTTGTTTCTGGGAGGCATCTCTTGTCACTAAAGTATCTATTATTGGGACGTTGAAATCAACGAATTGGAGACGAGCAATGGCTGAAGCTTATATAATTGATGCATGCCGGACGCCGCGCGGAATCGGTAAAATTGGGAAGGGCGGGCTCTCCCATCTTCATCCGCAACATCTGGGCGCGACGGTACTAAAAGCTATTGCCGAGCGTAATAATCTCAACACCGAAGATGTTGATGATATTATCTGGGGAACGAATGCTCAAAAGGGTAAGCAATCAAACGATCTAGGAAGAATGAGTGCTTTGCTCGCGGGTTATTCGATAAAATCCTCAGGCGTGACTCTAGACCGATTTTGTGGGTCTGGTATTACAACGGCCAATCTCGCAGCGGGACAAATTATGTCGGGGATGGAAGATGTTGTGATTGCTGGAGGAACAGAAATGATGAGTTATACAGGCTCCATCAAGGACCCCAATGTCATGCCGACTTTAGACGGCGAAAATATTGATTTGCGCGATATACATCCGCAATCCAATCAAGGCGTTTGTGCAGATGCAATTGCGACATTGGAAGGTATAGACCGTGAAGCTCTCGATCAATTGGCTGTAACCTCACAAGAGCGCGCAGCGCGCGCTATTGAGGAAGGTCGTTTTGATAAATCAACCATCCCAGTGCACAATGAGGATGGGTCTGTCGCCTTAGACAAAGAAGAATTTCCGCGCGCCGGAACCACAATGGAAACACTTGCTGGTCTAAGAACAGTGTTTTCCAATTGGGCCGATTTGGAAGTTGACGAAACGGGCCGCACTTATGGCAACATGATACAAAGTGTCTATCCTGAGCTGACGGAATATAATCACGTTCATCATGCTGGGAATAGCTCTGGCGTAGTTGATGGCTCAGCGGCGATTTTGATGACTTCTAAAGAATATGCCGAGAAGAATAATCTGACGCCGCGAGCCCGCATTGTAGCAACAGCCAATATGGGAGATTGCCCAACGCTTATGCTCAATGCCCCTGTGCCCGCTGCGCGCAAAGTCTTGAAGAAAGCTGGTCTTTCGATTGACGATATTGATGTTTGGGAAATTAACGAAGCCTTCTCCGTCGTGGCGGAAAAGTTTATCAGAGATCTCGATTTGGACCGCGAAAAGGTCAATATTAACGGTGGCTCTATGGCCTTAGGACATCCGATTGGGGCGACAGGAGCGATTCTAATAGGCACAGCGCTTGACGAGCTTGAGCGGGGCGGCGGACGTTATGGTCTTGTGACCATGTGTGCGGGCGGCGGCATGGCTCCGGCTATTATCATTGAACGGGTAGATGGATTGTCGTGAGCATAATCGGGGCATGGTCTTATGTTCAGTGATGTGAAATAATGAAGGTTCTGATTTCTAAAAGCCTTTAGTTTCACATTTAACGTTCAACTATTCCTTAGATTTAGCCTTAGTATAGATATGAGATTCTTCGATGACATAGGCTCTAATCTGGGCGGCTTGTTCTTCGCTCAGAATAGCCCCAAAATTGGCCATGCCTTGGTCAGCTAATAGCCCCTCTAGGACGACTTCATTCCAAAGCCCTGCGTCGGGCAAGACGCCGCCGTAACGGATATCTTGAATTAAACCGCCGCCAATGGCCTGCGCGCCATGACATTGAAAGCAATATTGATTATAGAGCTTTTTACCGGCCGCAACTTGTTCGGACGACGCAAATTGTGCTGGCGGGGCAACCGCTGTTTCTTGATAGGCCTCGCTTGCAGGGAGTTCAGCTTTGCTGCCTAGTTTGAAGACGAGCACGCGGCTATTATTGCGTACATCTGCGAAGACTTTACTTAAATCCCCACTGCCGAGGCCAAAAACCCCGCCCCAACCAACGACTATGGCGATATATTGTTCACCCTCAATTTCATAACTCATGGGAGCCGCTATAACCCCGGTATCCGTCGGGACGCTCCATCTAAGTTTCCCGTCTTGAGCATTAAAGGCATTGAACTGACCTTTGGCTGTTCCCTGAAAAACAAGATTTCCTGCTGTAGAGAGCGCGCCGCCATTTGATATCCCCACATGATTATGTCGCCAAGCCTCTTTTTGGGTAACGGGGTCCCATGCCAGTAGGTAGCCTTTCAAGATTTTATTGATCTCTTCAAGCCCTTCTTGAGTTGTGGGGAGAGGTGTGTCGTCAAAGCTTATACCTAAATTCCAGGCTTTATCGGAAGGTTTAAAGTTTTCATCCTTTATCATAGGGAAGAAAACTTCTTGTGCAGGGATGTAGACCAAGCCCGTTTCGGGGCTATATGACATGGAGTGCCAATTATGAGCGCCGCTCGGGCCCGGTAACATCACAAATGGTTCATCCTTATAACGCGCCTTTGGGTTTTCAATCGGCCGTCCTGCCTTATCCAGTCCCGTTGCCCAGGTCATCGGGGTAAAAGCTTCGCCTGAAATAAATTCACCCGTGGCTCTATCAAGCACATAGAAGAAACCATTTTTAGGGGCCTGCATCAGAACTTTTCGGGTTGTGCCGTCAATCTCTATGTCTGCGAGAGTTATTTGCTGCGTGGCGGTAAAATCCCATGTCTCACCAGGCGTTGTTTGATAATGCCAAACATATTCACCGCTATCAGGGCGCAATGCGACGATTGAGGAGAGGAATAAATTATCTCCGCCTTCTGGGCTTCTTATGGTTTGGTCCCAAGGTGAGCCATTGCCAACGCCAATATAGAGCAAGTCTAAGTCTGGGTCATAGGCCATAGAATCCCATACTGTTCCGCCGCCGCCTAGGCTCCACCACTCGCCCGTCCAAGTTTTTGCGGCCATTTCTATGGCGCTCGATTCAAAGCCGTCTGCGGGGTTGCCTGGTACTGTATAAAACCGCCACGCCATCTCACCGTTTTTAACGTCATAAGCGCTGATGTAACCCCGTACGCCATATTCGCCGCCGCCATTGCCTATAAGGACTTTGCCTTTAACCACACGCGGCGCGCCCGTAATTGTATAGGGTTTTGATTTATCGACGGTGAGTATTTTCCAGGCCTGAGCGCCCGTTTCCGCGTCCAGCGCAACAAGGTAGCCATCCAAAGTGCCGACAAATATTTGACCGTCCCAAAAAGCTACGCCGCGATTAACAACGTCGCAACACGCATAAACGCCCCATGCGCGTTCGACTTCGGGGTCATATTCCCAGAGCAGTTTTCCTGTCTTAGCGTCGAGGGCTTTGACCATGCTCCAAGCCGTGGAGATGTACATTGTGCCATCGACGACAAGAGGCGTCGCTTCTTGCCCGCGCTGCGTGTCTATATCGAAAAACCAATCAAGGCCGAGCTCCTCAATGTTTTCTGTATTGATTTGCCCCAGAGGGGAAAACCGCTGCTCTTTATATGTTCGGCCATGGCTTAGCCAATTTTGCGGTTCTGAAGCAGCTTGGTTGAGACGTTGATAAGGCGCTGATTTGGAACCGTCTGTTAGATCTGATGTCTTCTGCTGATTATTTTCGCAGCTTATCAGGATAAAACCCATGAGAAGAAATAGGGTGTTTTTGGTAAAGTCTAAAACAGTCATTGATGTGGTCATATCCCCGTTATCAAGCCTCAGGACTAACAATGTAAATAGCGAAGTCTGATCTATTAAAACAACGAAGGCCAACAGTTTCATCCAGATTCAACTGAGAACTGTTGCAAAAATACCGCAATCGATAAAAAAATGGCTGTAAAAAACCTAACCTATTAAATTCAACAGGTGCACGCACAACCTTCGTAATTACTGTTTAATCTACAGAATCGAAAACACGGACACCTAGTTAAGGTGCGTTCTCATGGGGAATTAATATG
>CAZJRU010000032.1:0-14765 GCA_964548315.1 uncultured Hellea sp. | reverse complement strand
AAGCGGAAAACCACCCTCTATAACAATCTTATCCATCATGATTCCTTTGCGAAAAAACATTCCATGCGGAATCATTTCGACATTTGTGAGGCCTTCTTAAGGCAGAGTTGTTGTAAATGTCACGACTCAGTTTTAGGCGCAGGGCTTGATTTCGACTTTCTCGCGGCTTGTTTACGCCGCCTTAGATTGGCACGTAAGTTCTCAGCCAATCTTTCCTCTTTTGAAAGCTTTGATTTTAATGGGGTCGACGGTTTTTTAGTCATAGACCAAATTAGACCGATCTCATCAGAATTTCAACAACGGACGTTAAGTTGACACGGTCCAGAGTTAATCTCATTATGGACCTATGGCGAGACCAACATATATTTCAAAGACAGCCCTGAAGCCCCTTGCGGCTCGTTCGGACATATGGGGAGCTTGGCTAACATTTCATGTCTGGGCAGTTGTTTTCAGCGCAATGGCAATGTTTATAATTTGGCCTAACCTGGTCACATTTATTCTCGCCTTTTTGATAATTGGCTCACGGCAACACGGCATGGCGATCCTGATGCATGACGCGGCCCATGGTATATTATTCAAAACAAAGCGGCTCAATGAATTTGTTGGTAAGTATTTACTTGGAGCACCTTATGGCGGCGACCTAACGGGTTATCGTAAGTATCACTTAAAGCATCACCGCTTTACGCAAAGCCAGGATGACCCGGATCTTCCGCTATCGCAAAAATACCCTGTCACCAAAGCCAGCTTGAGACGCAAATTATTTCGCGACGTTACTGGACAAACCTATTTACGTATACGTCTTGCTACTCTGCGTATGAAAGAGGGCGAAACGTCAGATATAGAGGGCTCTGACGCATTCCAGAAATCATCCCCCTGGCCTTTCTTGATAACGAACTTTATTATTTTCGGAACTCTCGCAGCAATTGGACACTGGTGGCTTTACTTTGCGCTTTGGTTTGCACCGCTCGCGACTTGGTTTTTCGCTGTGCTACGCCTTCGAAATATTACCGAACATGCCATGACCACATATGATGACAACCCACTAACCCATGCACGCACAACCTATACCAACTTCCTTGAGCGAATTTTTCTGGGGCCTTACTGGGTGAATTATCACGTCGAACATCATGCTTATATGTTTGTTCCTTGCTATCGACTAAAAGCGCTTCACAAAGAGATGATTAGTTTTCATGGCCAGATGGAATTAAAGACTGGCTATCTATCTGTAATGAACGCCGCCACAACTTAGGCTTAGAGGGCTATCCATGCGCAATCTCGTTTTAATGTCCGCCCTCTGTTTTTCAGCCTGCACGGCACAAGCCCAGAAGTCGGATTATGCACCGCCATCAGAGGTGCTAGACATTTACAACATTGCTGTTGAGCCATCACCGGAGCGCATTTTAAGTGACATCCAAACATTGGTTGATTTCGGCACCCGGCATACCTTGTCTGAAACTGAAAGCAATACCCGTGGTATCGGCGCAGCGCGGCGATGGATTTTTGATGAGTTCGAAAAAATTTCGTCCGAATGCGGCGGCTGCCTAGAAGTCATTTATGTATCAGATACTGTGGAGGGTGAAACCCGTATTCCTGATCCCGTAGAAGTCGTTTCCGTACTCGCCATTCAAAAAGGTTCTGTCGACCCGAACCGCTATGTGATGATGTCAGGAGATATTGATAGCAGAGTGACGGACCCCCTTAACGGTACATCCGATAGTCCTGGGGCTAATGACAACGCATCAGGAATGGCCGGCGTCATAGAAGCCGCCCGAGTTTTATCAAAACGCAAATATGCCGGGTCAATAATTTATGCGGGTCTATCTGGCGAAGAACAAGGGCTATTTGGCGGGAAAATTGTGGCAGAATATGCTTTGGAGGAAAGCTGGCAAATTAAAGCTGTCCTCAACAATGATATGATTTCAAACATAGCTGGAATTGATGGCGTTATTGACAATTCAACAGTGCGTGTTTTTTCTGAAGGCACGAGAGCTAATGAAACCAAAGACGAAGCCCGGCTCAGACGGTTTACAGGCGGCGAAGTTGATAGCCCCTCCAGAAACCTTGCGCGCTACATCAAAGCCCAAGCTGACAAATATATGACCAACCTCAATGTGATGTTAGTCTATAGGCTTGACCGGTATAGGCGCGGAGGACATCATCGTCCCTTTAATGAGGTTGGAATTCCGGGCATCAGAATCATGGAAACCCATGAACATTATGACCGCCAGCATCAGGATTTAAGGACAGAAGACGGTATCGTTTTCGGCGACACTATGGAGGGCGTTGACGCCCAATACGCGGCGAAATTAACGGCTTTAAATACCATTACAATGGCCGGCATAGCTGGCGCGCCGCCCTTCCCCGCCAATGTAGAAGCTAAAGGTGCCGTCCAGCCTTCAGCGACCCTAACATGGGATACACCCGAGAATGCGGACAATCTAGCAGGATACCGCGTACATTGGCGCTTAACCACCGCGCCTGAATGGACGCATTCACGCTATGTCGGCAACGTCAATGAATGGGAATTTAAAAACCTTGTGATTGATAATTACTTTTTTGGTGTGAGCGCGGTGGCCAAAGACGGGTCGGAAACGCCTATTGTGTTCCCTGGGGCGGCTGGACGCTTTTAGCTTTAATTCGCCTTTTAGGCGAACTCGCATGACGCCGCTCGCGGCAGGGCTTACACATTTTGAAAACATAAATAGATGAGATTCGTATGACACCCTTTAAGAACCTTCTACTGGGCGGCATTGCCGTTACAACTGTAATCGCCTTCACAGCTATGGCGGATACGCACCCTCATAAAAAGAAAACGCCCGCAGGTACGAAGGTCGAAGCGCCTAAACCCAAGCTCAAGCCTAAAATGATGGCGAAAGCTAAAGATGGTAAAATGATGAAATCCGAAAAAAAGGATGAGGAAGAGGACGAAGATAAATGGGACGTGATGAACCCTCCTGGTGATAAACACGAAATAGATATCAACGTCGATCAAGGGACCTGGATGAGCCTTGATGTTTCACCTGATGGCAAAACAATCGCCTTTGATATGCTAGGTGACATCTACACCATGCCTATAACAGGCGGCACAGCCACGAACATTGCAAGCGGAATGGCTTGGGAAATGCAGCCGCGTTTTTCACCCGACGGTTCACGCATCGCTTTCACATCTGACCGTGCAGGCGGCGATAATATTTGGACAATGGATGTTGACGGCGAGAATAAAAAACAAGTCACAAAAGAAACTTTCCGCCTAACCAATAACCCAACATGGTCTCCTGACGGAGAATTCATCGCGGCGCGTAAACATTTCACAACATCACGTTCATTGGGTGTCGGGGAAATCTGGCTCTACCACAAGAGCGGCGGCTCGGGCGTACAGCTCGTCAAAAAACCTTCGGAAGCCCATCAGAAAGAATTAGGTGAGCCCATGTTCTCGCCTGACGGTAAATATATCTATTACAGCCAAAACATTACGCCCGGGCCAATTTTTGAATATGCTCAAGATTCCAACACAGAGCTATTTCAAATCAAGCGATATGAAATGGAAACTGGCGAGATTGATACGGCTGCCGGCGGCATTGGCGGCGCAGTACGTCCCGCCCCCTCGCCTGACGGTAAATATTTAGCCTTCGTCAAGCGCGTTCGTGCGGATTCCCAACTCTTCATAAAAGACCTTGAAAGCGGTAAGGAGAGAATGATTTTCGATAATCTTGACCAAGACATGCAAGAGACATGGGGCGTTCAAGGCATGTATCCTAATATGGATTGGAGCCCTGATTCTAAAACGCTTTATTTTTGGGCCAAGGGACTCATCCATTCAGCCGAAATTGATAATGAAAATGTCAAACATATCAATTTTAACATCAAAGACACCCGCACCGTCATGAAGGCACCGCGCCCAAGTGTCGAGGTTGCGCCAGACGAATTTAAGACACAAATGACGCGCTTTACCCAAGTCTCACCTGACGGAAAAACAGCGGTGTTTGAAAGCATAGGTAAGCTTTATCTGAAAGACATTAAATCTGGTAAAGTTAAAAACCTCACGAAGCTACCCGATACAATGCGTGAACTTTACCCAAGCTGGTCGCGCGATTCCAAACAGATTGTCTTCACAACATGGAATGATACGGATCTAGGCGCCATTCACTCGATTGATCTAGCGTCCAAAAAAATCAAAACTCACACAAAAAATCCTGGTCATTATAAGCGGCCAGCCTTTTCGCCGAGTGGCGATTTCATAACCTATGAAAAAGGCGCAGGCGGATTTTTAACGGCGCCTGAATGGTCATCTGACACAGGGATATATGTTCAAGACACGAGTTCGAATGAAACCCTTCATGTAAGCAAATCCGGCAGCAATCCACATTATGCTGATGATGATTTTCGGGTCTTTTTCACGAAAGGAATAGACGACAAAGCGGCGCTTGTTTCCACCAATGTCTTAGGCGGTCTGGAACGTCAACATGCCTCATCTAAGCTAGCGCAAAGCTATCACATCTCACCTGATGGGAATATGATAGCCTTTAGAGAAAACTATAATCTCTATGTCATGCCGGCCCTGAAGGGACCACAAAATATTGCCGCCGATAAGGGTGGAAAAGCTCTTCCCGTAACAAAGGTCAGTCACGGCGGCGCAACCTACCCAAGCTGGACAACAGACAATCAACTAAATTGGACATTAGGGCCGACGTTGTTTTCCATTGATACCAAAGACGCTATGGCAGATGATTTCGAACCACCCAAAGACGGCATAAGTCTGTCCAATAAGGTCAAGGCTGATAAACCCACTGGAAAACTCGCCATCACCAATGCGCGGATTATTACCATGTCTGATAATGATGGAGGCGTGATTGAAAACGGCACTATTTTAATCGACGGAGATAGAATCTCAGCCATTGGTGAAGATATTGACTTCGGTTCTGCAAAAGTTATCGATCTCGAAGGCAAAACCATCGTGCCAGGTTTTATTGAAGCCCATTATCATGGCCCGCAAGGGACAGATGAGCTCATCCCGCAACAAAATTGGAAGACATTAGCCACCTTGGCGCTCGGTGTGACAACGGTCTTTGACCCCTCCAACCGCGCGAGTGAAATATTCGCCGCCGCCGAGATGCAGCGTGCTGGCAAACTCCTATCCCCGCGTACGTACTCTACAGGCGAAGTCGTTTACGGCGCTAAAGCCCCAGGTTTTTTTGCAGATATCCAAAAAGAAGAAGATGCGCAGGAGCATATCTCTCGCCTAAAAAACCAAGGCGCACATGGTATTAAAAATTACAACCAACCCCGCCGTGACCAACGCCAACAAGTCGTCAAAGCCTCTTGGGATAATAATATCATGGTCGTTTCTGAAGGTGGCTCACTCTATCATATGGACATGAGCCTTGTTCAAGATGGCAATAGTTCGGTCGAACACAACCTTCCCGTTTCAGCTATTTATGACGATGTCGTGCAGATGTTTGGCCAAACCAATGTTGCTTATACGCCAACCCTTTCCGTGACCTATGGCGGTGTACGCGGTGAGGATTATTACTACCAAGAATCTGATGTCTGGAAGCACCCTATCCTCTCCAAACATGTCCCGCCCGCTCTGTTGCAATCTCGCGCTGTGCGCCGCCAATTGGCGCCAGAGGAAGATTATGCAGATGCTGCATCCGGAGGCGTGTCTAAACAGCTCATGGAGGCTGGCGTTATGGTCTCTATTGGCGGACATGGACAGCGCGAAGGCCTCGCCTCGCATTGGGAAATGTGGAGCTTTGCGCGCGGCGGGATGAGCCCTGTTCAAGCTTTGCGCACTGCAACAACTGAACCTGCGCGGCACTTGGGATTTGATAAGGATATTGGATCGCTAGAAAAAGGCAAACTCGCCGACCTCGTTATCCTGTCTGACAACCCACTAGAGGACATCCGCAATACAGATAAAGTCGAGCATGTCATGCTCGGCGGAAGACTATATGAATCCGAAACAATGAATGAAGTTCACACGGGGGATACGAAGCGTCTGCCTTATTGGTGGGAATAACGCGAAGTAATATACGGAAATGGGCGGCACACCGCCTATTCTATCAGCTAGTCAATCGTTGCGATTTTAAGTGTATTGGTCGTTCCTGGGCGGCCAAAGGGAATACCTGCAGAGATCATAACCTTATCCCCTGTCTTCAAGTTGACCCGATTACTTTTGGCAAGTCCTTGAATATTGACGAGCATATCTTCGAAGTCTTTAGGGTCACGTGTTACAACAGGAATAACTCCCCAGCTTAAAGCTAAGCGGCTGGCCGTAGAATGGCGCGGCGTCAGGCAGATAATTTTACAGGGCGGTCTTTCACGCGAAATACGCTGCACCGTCGAACCCGTTAACGTATATCCGAGCACCGCTTTACAGTCCAAAGTCTCGACAATCCCGCGAACCGATTGACTAATCGCGTCTTCTGGCGTGGCTTCGTGTGGAAGCTCGGCTTGCTTAAAATATTTCCAATATTCGGGGTCCGCTTCCGCGGCGCCTATGATGCGGTCCATAATCGCAACCGCTGTCGCAGGATGGCGGCCAACGGCTGTTTCCGCAGACAGCATCACAGCATCAGCGCCTTGATAAATCGCCGTCGCCACATCCGAGGCTTCAGCCCGTGTTGGGGTTGGCGCGTCGATCATAGATTCCAGCATATGCGTGGCCACGATGACAGGCTTACCCAAAGCCCGCGCTTTACGGATAATTTGGCGCTGCACTACGGGGACTTGCTCTAGAGGAAGTTCAACACCCAAATCTCCGCGTGCAACCATCGCCGCATCAGCCACTCTTAAAATGTCATCAAGGTCTTCAACGGCAGATGGTTTCTCAATTTTGACAATAATTCCGGCCTTATCTCCGACTATCTTACGGGCATCAATGACGTCTTGAGCGGTTTGAACAAAAGACAATGCAATGTAATCAACCTCTTGCTTGAGCGCGAAAGCCATATCAACTTTATCTTTTTCTGTCATAGCAGACATGGGCAGAACTGCCCCTATAACATTGATGCCCTTCTTATTTTTTAAAATACCGGGTACGTCTACGCGAGCCTTCAAACACTTCCCGTCATTAGACAAGATAGTGACCATTAATTTACCATCATCAAATTTGAGAACATGCCCTTCTTCCATGACGTCCATAAGCTCTTGGTGCGGCATAGAAATAAGGCCATCTTTCCCAAGTTCAGAGCTTTTAATGATTTCAACTATTTCGCCGTATCGGAGCTCTATTTGCCCCTTTTCAAACTCGCCACAGCGTAGTTTGGGTCCCTGCATATCAGCCACAATCGTGATGGCATTTCCAGTTTCCTTTTGAATAGCTCTTATAGCCTTCACAGATCTCTCATGATCGGCGTGGCTACCGTGGGAAAAATTCAATCTAAAGGCATCGACCCCAACATCATGGAGCAACCGTAGAGTATCCGGCGCTGCGCTCGCAGGCCCAACAGTCGCTAATATCTTGGCTGACCGATTTCGCATGACACTTGTCCTTCGCATAGATTAAACGCGAGGATGTTTAGCTGAGTCAAATGCAAATTGACAGCGCTATCATTTACATTTTTATCCTAAATTTAGCAGCGCGAAGCTGGAAGTCTCAGATCATCTCCGATCTTAATTGAGAAATCTGCATTTAATCCATTTATCGACTGTATATCGCCAACGGTGACACAATTACGTCTCGCTAGAGAATAAACGGTATCCCCTTCTTGAACTCGGTGAGAAGCATTATCCCCATTCAGATATCTAGTCTCTGAATATTCAGGTACTGAATAGGCACTCGCAGAAACAATATTATTTGAATAATCATAATCCACTAACCTTGCTCCATTTGTTGGCGCGTGAGTAACTTCAGCTACTGAAATAGGTGCTTGGTCAGATATGACTTGAGATTGAAGCACCTGATATCCTGGGGTGCCGGTTTCTGAAATATTTGAAAATTGTGTGTCCGTTGGCGCCTGATGCAATACTTGCGCAGATTGATGAACAACTTGAGGAGATTGCTGGACCACATGTTGTGAAGCTTGATGCACCACTTGTGGAGGCGGAGTTTGATGGACAATACGTGGAGATTGATAAACTACATGCTCCCCAGTCGTAGCATATTGGTAATTCGCAGGCAGGTGATTGCTACTTGCATGCGTTTGGCTGGCGGCCGTGGGCGTCGCCTGTGAAACCACGTGACTCGACGACAACGTCCCTTGACTTGCATAGGTTTGCTGTGTGCAGTCAACAGTCGCGTTTCCTAATCCATAGCCGAGCGCTCCTCCGACACCTGCGCCAACAACCGTTCCGGCGGTTCCGCCTATTATTTCGTTACCTGCAAAGGCACCTAGGGTCCCGCCCAATCCTGCACCAATTAGCTCATGGTTCGTTTCTTTACGTAAGCAAGATTGATCTATTGTTGAATAAGATGTCGGCGCTGACGAAGCATAAGAAGCCGTTTGATAATTCGAAGAAGCTGAATGAGCCGTAGAAGACGCATAAGTTGTCGTGGGTACTCCCGCCTTATATTTCGTGGAATATTGATAATTAGGGTTTTCCTGATGCGTAGCGCAAGCGGCTAACAAGGAAAATGACGAGGCAATGCAAAGCCAAATTCTAGCGGACATAAAAAGCTCCAAACGGTTTCAGTCATACCGTTTGAAGAAATATGGCTAATATTCTCTTAACCAAACTGTTTTGATTTATAACTCCCTTTCTTGACCTTCGGGCGAGAGACGCTAAATAAAGGGTCAAATTTGAACAATTGGGATCGCAATTCATGAACATCACAACCAAACCCTTTGAATATAAAGACGGAAAGCAAACTTGCGTGGGTTATATGTCCTGGGACGAAACATTTGCTGACCCTAAACCTTGTGTGCTTATCAATCATGCTTGGAGCGGACTTGATAACTTCGCCCAAGGCACCGCCGTGCAGATGGCAGCTTTGGGCTACGTTGGCTTTTGTTTAGACAATTACGGGGACGGAGCTCTTCCTGAAACTGTAGAAGAAAAGCAAGCCTTGATGATGCCGTTAAAAGATGACCGCAAAGCTTTGCTCAAACGCCTAAAGGCTGGCGTAAAAGCCGCGTCATCTCTTCCGGAAGTCGACGAAAAAAATCTTGCCGCTATGGGCTTTTGTTTCGGCGGGTTATGCACGCTAGATATGGCCCGCGCTGGAATTAACCTGAAAGCCGCTATTAGCTTTCACGGCTTACTTGATGCGCCAGATTACCCAACAAAGAAAATAAAATCTAAAGTCCTTATCGCTCACGGATGGGATGACCCAATGGCTCCACCTGAACATGTGGTGCAGATAGGTCAGGAAATGGCGAAAGCAAATTGTGATTGGCAACTTCACGCTTATGGACAAACCACTCATGCCTTTATGGTACCTGGAGCGGATAGCGGCGATGGTACGCTTAAACACAATCCTAATAGCGAACGTCGGGCTTGGAATGCCAGCATTGACCTTCTATCCGAAGTTTTCGCCGACCACGGAGTTAGCTAAGCTCCCGCATGCATGTAATTGAAAATCAAGTTGAGTTAGACGCCTTTTGCAAGAAGGCGTCTGAAAGGCCGTTCATCTGCGTGGATACAGAGTTCATGCGCGAAAGCACCTTTTATTCTATTCTTTGCTTGATACAGGTGGCGACTGATGAAGACGAAGCCATCATCGATCCGCTTGCCGAGAACCTAGACCTTGGACCATTTTTATCGCTGTTGCTTAATTCATCAATTATCAAAGTTTTACATGCTGCCAGGCAAGACCTTGAGATATTCTACAAATTATGTGGGACTGTCCCTAAAAACATATTTGACACTCAAGTTGCAGCCATGGCCCTGGGTTTCGGGGATAGCGTGGGTTACGGAGCCCTAGTCAAAGGTCTGCTAGATATAAATTTAGACAAAGGCGCAAGGTTCACAGACTGGTCGAGGCGTCCCCTGTCGAACAAACAATTGTCTTATGCCCTCGCGGATGTGACGCATTTGCGAGATATGTATCCTGGTATCGTCGCAGACCTAGAAACTCGCAATCGCTTGCACTGGGTCATGGAGGAAATGAAACCTCAAACCGAAGAAAAGCTTTATAACTTTGAACCCGAAATGGCTTGGGAAAGGTTGAAAATACGCAACCCCAGAAAACCATATTTAGCCGCGTTGAAAGCCGCCGCCGCATGGCGCGAACGCGAAGCTATTGCAAAAAACATCCCGCGTCGACGGGTTCTAAAAGACGATGCGCTTTATGACCTCGCACAACAAAAACCTAAAGATATTGCGGCGCTGGGGAGACTACGCGGTATTCCCAGAGGTTTTGAAAAATCAAGTCACGCGAAAAAGTTAGTCGCTGCAATTAGCGCTGCGGTTGATAATGCCGATGATTACGCCCCCACAATTCCTAAGACTCGGCACATGCCGCCAAATCTCGGCCCAACAATCGAAATGCTTAAAACCCTTTTGCGGCTTCGCACAGAATATGAAGACATCGCGCCTCGCATGGTTGCTAATAGTGCAGATATTGAAAAGTTAGCGGCTTTCGGGAGTGACTCAGGCGTAGAGGCCTTAAAGGGCTGGAGATTGGAAGTGTTTGGCAATGACGCCCTTAAAATGCTAGACGGTAAAATCGCCCTTCGATTAAGTGGCCGTGAAGTGATCGCAGAAGACATATCTTGAACAGGCCGTTCAACTACGCCCCACCACAAACTAACTTAACTTACATCTATCAGGACGAAAGTTTAATCATTGTTGATAAACCCGCAGGGCTTTTAAGTGTTCCGGGCAAGTCAGAACCAGATTGTCTTGAAGCTAGAATACGCGAAGATTTCCCTAATGCGCTGACAATTCATCGGTTAGATATGGCAACTTCGGGCGTGATGGTGTTTGCCCAAACGCCGCAGGCTCAAAGACATGTTGGGTTGCAGTTTGAAAAACGGATGATTGAAAAAGTATATATAGCGTCTGTGTCCGGAACAGTTTTAAATGACGAAGGCGAGATACACCTCCCCTTAATCGCTGACTGGCCTAATCGCCCTAAGCAAAAAATTTGTCATGAAACTGGTAAACCGTCACAAACATATTGGTCCGTGATAGCACGCGAAAATACAGAGACACGGATGAGACTTATGCCCAAGACTGGACGGTCACACCAGTTACGCGTACATATGCTAGCCATTGGCCATCCAATTTTAGGTGACCGATTATATGCTCCCGATGAAGCTTTTAGCGCCGCGCCTAGATTATTGCTTCATGCTAATACTATTAAACTGCGCAACCCCATAGGAGGCGATTGGGTTGAGTTTACGAGCCCATGTCCTTTTTAACTTTAAGGCTGAAGTGCTTTGACGCAAAACTTTTTGTAAGGTCCGTTTTTTGACTTTGAGCGGCGGCATCAAGGTCTTTAGCAATAATTTTTAAAGCAGGAATAGACCGGTCACAATATTTCAATATATATTTGACTAAGTCTGAACTAATTTGACGCCCTCGGTCTTCAAATATTTTTCGTAAGATCGGTTCGAGAATTGCGTCATCATGTTCCTTTAAAGTAACCATGGGCGTATTCAACAATCGCGACTTTAAGTCAGCCAGTTTTATACCCCAGTCTGAAACAAGAGAATCGCTGGCAAGAAGAATTCCTTCATTGTCGCCATTTAGCGCCGAATTTAGATAAGAGAACAACCGCGTTTCGTCTTCATGTGAAGCATCGTCAATAAAAGTCGCGTGAGTTTTTTTTTGCCAAGCTTGGCCAATATGCGTTTTGCCGCTTCCTGAAGGTCCCACCAACAACAGAATAGGAGACGGCCATTTAGGCCAAGCTAAAACAGCGTTAACTGCGTCCTGGTTACACTCGCTTAGAGCTAAGTTATCAAAACTATATTCAGGGGTTGGCGAGAGATCGAGCGGTATTTGTGACAGAGAATCCACTCGCCTCAAAAACGGCCTGTACGTCCAAATATAACGCCCAATTTTGGGTCATTACGGACATCAACACCTTTAAATGATAACTCATTTTTCAAACGGTTTATATCGCCACCATAAGTAACGGTCATAAGCGCTCCGTCCTTGGAAAGTGCGTCAAGACGAGCATCTTGTATTTGCGCGGATCCATTAATGGCCTCTTTGAGGCGGAGCCATTCGCTGTGGCTTTGATATAAAACAGACACAACCATTGAAACAGAATTTTCAGCCGTGCTCGCAGAGGCCTGTTTCCAATCGGTTTCAAGCCTATTGACGACTTGATTAGCTAAGTCTTGGAAGTCTGCCGCGCTCACCCGCCCTAAATCTTGTTTGGATCCACTATCCAATGCGATATCGGTGACCTCAGCTGTAACAAGCCCCCCCAATGTTTCTGATGACCTAACCAGTAAAATTTGATCGGCCCCAAACTGACTACCAAGTCCTTTGAGCGCGCTGATATTTAGTGAGTTAATATCAGCCATTGTTAAAATGCCGTCATTTCCCTGCCCTAGCGGCACAGATGTTATAGGCGTCAAGGCATGCCTATAACGCCCATCCTGCCAGACAACAGACCAAGGATTTAGATCCCATAAGGGTTGATTGTCTAACACAGGCACAACGAGTCTTGTGCGAGCCTGTGTCGTCACCATGTTAAGGCCGTTCGCCCGCAAATATTTTTGAACTTCGCTGGGATTAAAAGCGACCGTAATATCACCTAAGTAACGATTATTAGATCGCTTCTCATTGGCAATTTCCAGAGCTCTAATCATCTTTGCGGCGACATCAATTTCAATTGGCGCTAATGGACGTGATTGTCTTTCACTGGATAAAGTTACGCGTTCAATAATTGCTTGCGCCGCGCGCACCTGACCATCTTGAATAGCCAGAGTTTGCGCCTCGATGGGTGTCTGCCCCGTCGCGTCAACCGGAATACCAATCACTGTAAAGGGGTCGGCCGCAATAGCCGTCTTTGCAAATAAAGTGAAAATTAACGCCGCGAATATTCGAAAAATATGTTTCATGTGTCCGCGATAACCCGCTTTCGGCAATTTGCAAAGAGGTTTAAGCTCTAGAAATACAGTATTGAGCTTGAAACTATGGCCAATATAAGGTTCTAAGCTCTTTAAAGAGAGAAAGATTCTATCATGACCAAAAATGGCCTGACCTATGCTGATGCTGGCGTCAATATTGACGAAGGAGACCGTCTGGTTGACCGCATCAAGCCATTAGTCAAAGCAACCCGCCGCATAGGGGCTGACGGCTCTATAGGCGGGTTTGGCGGCGCGTTTGACCTTAAGGCTGCAGGCTTCAAAGACCCTGTGCTCATCTCGGGCACTGATGGCGTCGGTACCAAGCTGCGAATAGCTATAGATACGGGCATTTTAAATACAGTCGGCATCGATTTTGTCGCCATGTGCGTGAACGATATCCTCGCTAATGGAGCTGAACCTCTCTTCTTTTTAGACTATTTCGCAACGGGTCACCTGGAGACAGACAAAGCGGTTGCCGTTGTCGAAGGCATCGCCGAAGGGTGCAAGCAATCTGGCGCGGCGCTTATCGGGGGCGAGACAGCCGAAATGCCAGGGATGTACGAAGACGGTGATTTTGACTTAGCTGGATTTGTCGTCGGCGCAGTAGAACGAGACCAGATGCTTCCAAGGCACTCGGACATGGCTGCCGGAGACCCTCTCATTGGAGTCGCCTCAAGTGGACCGCATTCAAATGGATATTCTCTCATACGAAAAATTGTCGAACTTTCGGGTTTAACCTGGGACTCACCGTCCCCCTTCTCCGATAAACAAACTTTAGGGGAAGCCCTTATTACGCCTACCAAAATCTATATCGAGGCCATTCTTCCACTTATCCGAGATGGACTTATTTCTGGCCTTGCTCATATCACGGGCGGAGGACTCACTGAAAACACGCCGCGCATGCTCCCAAAATCTTTAAAAGCAGATATAGACATGACATCATGGGAACGCCCCGAGGTTTTCAATTGGCTTCAACAAACGGGCGGAGTCGCAGACGCCGAAATGCAGCGCGCTTTTAATTGCGGCATTGGTCTCGTTCTCTCCGTTAAGGCTGACAAGATGACCGAAATTCTGGAAAGACTTGAAGCCTCTGGCGAACAGGCCTGGATTATTGGGCAACTTGTCGATGCGTAAAACCCCGACTGCGATTCTAATCTCTGGCCGCGGTTCAAATATGGTGTCTTTAGTAAAAGCCTCTCGCCATAGAGATTACCCTGCTGATATTTCCCTCGTGATTTCTAATAATCCCGACGCCCCTGGGCTTGCCAAAGCGCGAGAGCTTGGCGTGATGGCTATGTCTATCAATTACAAAAATTTCAAAAACAGACTGTCTTTTGACATGGCTCTTGATAGTGTTCTTCAGGCGGCACAAATTGAGATGGTGTGTTGTGCTGGCTTCATGCGCATTTTAACCCCTGAGTTTACATCTCGGTGGCAAGGCAAGCTGCTCAATATACACCCCTCTCTTTTACCGAAATATAAAGGGCTAAACACACATCAAAAGGCCCTTGATGCCGGCGACAAAGAACACGGCTGCACGGTCCACTATGTAACGCCAGAGTTAGATTCAGGAGAAATCATTCTTCAACACAAAATCAAAATTCTAAATACCGATACCGCCGATAGCTTAGCCAGTAGATTATTACCTCTTGAACAAAAGCTATACCCCATAGCCCTAAAGAAGGCGCTGGCGGAGGTGTCGGGATAAAGCAATATCGGAAGATATTTGTCTCAACTTGCTAAGCATTAATTAAGCACGTTTCATAATCCATTATAAAAAGTTTACCTGTAAGC
>CAZJRU010000031.1:0-15244 GCA_964548315.1 uncultured Hellea sp. | reverse complement strand
CAATATCGCGGCCCGTCTTTAATCCGCCGTCCGTGCGCAGAGTCACTTGGGAGCGCAGGTTGTTAAGCGTTAAAACCTGATGAGCTTCGGACAGGCCGAGTTCCCACGGAATGCCGGCATATTTCAACGAGGTATTAGGCGAAGCGCCGGTGCCGCCATTATGCCCAGCAATCAAAATCGTATCAGCTTTCGCTTTGGCCACGCCAGCCGCAATCGTTCCCACGCCAGAGGAGGCAACAAGTTTAACAGCAACCCGCGCAGTGGGGTTGATTTGCTTTAAGTCATAAATCAGCTGAGCCAAATCTTCGATAGAGTAAATATCGTGATGAGGCGGGGGCGAAATCAGCGTCACGCCAGGCGTCGCATTACGGAACTTTGCGATCATTTCCGTGACTTTAAATCCAGGGAGCTGTCCGCCTTCACCAGGCTTGGCCCCTTGCGCAACTTTGATTTCAATCTCGCGGCATTGGTTGAGGTATTCCGCGTTTACGCCAAACCGGCCAGAGGCAATTTGCTTAACGGCCGAATTGGGATTGTCGCCATTAGGGAGCGGCGTGTAACGTGAGCGGTCTTCTCCGCCTTCACCTGATACAGATTTCGCGCCAATGCGGTTCATGGCAATGTTAAGCGTGCCATGGGCCTCGGGCGAGAGCGCGCCGAGCGACATGCCGGGCGTACAGAAACGGCGGCGAATTTCATTGACTGATTGAACACGGCGAAGCGGAAGTGCTTTACCGCCTGGCTTGATATCAAGAAGATCGCGAATTTGGATCGGCTTTGCTGAGTTTACGACCTCGGCATAGCGCTTATATAGCTCATAATCCTCCGACCCGACAGCTTCTTGCAGCATATGGATCATCTCGGCTTTATAGGCATGGCGCTCACCTTTGGCGCGCACGCGGTAAAGCCCGCCAACGGGGAGCCTAATGACAGCCACGTCATAGGCGGCTTCATGGGCGTCGACTAATTTGCCCTCAAGACCCGCCAGGCCAATCCCAGAAATACGAGATGTCATGCCGGGGAAGTTCTCCCCGACGAGGGCGCGCGAGAGCCCTAAAGCTTCAAAATTATTCCCGCCGCGATAAGATGAAATTACTGAGATACCCATTTTGGAAATAATCTTAAGCAGACCTCCCTCAATCGCTTTCTTATATTGGGCGACGGCTTTATCGGCGCTCATATCGAGCAGGCCGCGTCCGACGCGTTCAACAAGGCTATCTTGCGCCATATAGGCGTTAACGGCTGTTGCGCCTGCGCCGATTAAAACAGCAAAATAATGCGTGTCTAGACATTCCGCGGTTCGCACAAGAATAGAGCAGGACGAGCGTAGGCCTTTGGAGACAAGATGTGTTTGAACAGCGCCAACACATAAAATGATAGGCGCGGCAGCTTTATCTTCATCGACATATTCATCTGTAAGGACAATATTTTCAACGCCGTCGCTAACAGCGGATTCAGCCTCCATCTTAATGCGGGTAAGCGTGTCTTTAAGCGCGCGTCCAGGCACGGCATCAGCTTCCGGCACAGGGAAGGTGCAATCAATAATACGCGTCTTTGTGGGGCCAACTAATTTCATAAAGCGGGTGAGCATACCTGTCGTCATGACGGGACTCTCCAGCACCAGCATTTCCGTTGTCTGAGAACTATCCTCGGCCAGAATATTGCGCAGATTTCTAAAGCGGGTTTTCAGGCCCATGACGCGGGTTTCGCGCAGCGGGTCGATAGGCGGGTTTGTCACCTGACTAAAGTTCTGGCGGAAGAAATGAGACAGCGGACGATAAATATCCGAGAGAACCGCAAGCGGGGTATCGTCTCCCATAGAGCCAACAGTTTCTTTGCCCATCTCTGCCATAGGAGAGAGAATTAATTCATGATCTTCCAGCGTTTGGCCGCAAGACATCTGCCGGCGCGCCAGCGCTTCGCCGGAAAGGGTCGGCTTAGGTTCAGGGCCAGACAGCTTCTCATCTAAATTGACGACTTTCTTAAGCCATTTTTTATAAGGGCGTTTCTCAGACATCGCGTCAAGGATTTGGGAGGAGTCGTAAAATTTGCCGTCTTCTAAATCGACAGCGATCATGCGGCCCGGCTTAAGAGCGCCCTTGCGAACGATAGTTCTTTCATCCATCGGGCACATGCCTGTTTCAGATCCTACGGCAAGGACGCCGTCTTCAGATATGGCATAACGCAGCGGCCGAAGGCCGTTACGGTCAAGTCCTGCAATACACCACCGTCCGTCATAGGCGGCGATTGCGGCAGGGCCGTCCCACGGCTCCATCACGCCGTTGCAATACTCATATAGGGCGCGCCATTTTTCGGGCATTAAATCCCCGCGCTTTGAGTAAGCTTCAGGGATTAAGAGCGTTTTTGCAAAGGGCGCGGCTCGTCCTGCGCGCACTAAAAGTTCGAACACAGAGTCTAGCGCCGCCGAATCTGAACTCCCTTTTTGAATAACGGGTTTCACATCGCCCGCGCGCTCGCCAAAGGCCGAGCTGGCCATTTTAATCTCATGGCTTTTCATGTGATTGGAATTGGCTTTCAGCGTATTAATCTCGCCGTTATGGGCAAGCATCCGGAACGGCTGGGCGAGCCACCACTGCGGGAATGTATTTGTTGAATAGCGCTGGTGATAAATCGCAGCGCGGGAAATGAAGCGATCATCTTTGAGATCAGGATAAAAATTATCAATGTCTTCTGCGAGGAACATGCCTTTATAAATGATCGTCTGCACAGAGAGCGAGCAGGCGTAAAAGCTCGGAATAGCGGCGGCGATCGCGCGCTTCTCAATGCGGCGGCGAATAATATAAAGTTCACGCTCAAGCGTATTACCTTTGCGCCCTTGGGGGTCGCGGAACATCACTTGTTCAATCGCGGGGCGTGTCGCCTTGGCCTTATCGCCAATCACATTGATGTCGATAGGGACCTGACGCCAGCCGTAAATGTAAAAGCCTTCTTTTAACAGCTCGGTTTCGACAATCGTCCGCGCCGCTTCTTGTGACCCAAAATCAGTACGCGGGAGAAAAAACATACCAACCGCGATTTTCGCAGATGTGGGTTTATGACCTGTCCGCTCAACTTGCGCTCTGAAAAATTCTTGCGGAATATCAAGGCGTATCCCGGCCCCGTCGCCCGTTTTGCCATCAGCGTCAACAGCGCCGCGGTGCCAGACATTTTTAAGGGCTTGGATAGACATTTCCACCACGTCTCGGCGCGGCGTTCCGTCTATTGAGGCGACAAGCCCGACGCCGCATGAGCTATGCTCATGAGCCGGGTCATAGGCATTTGCCTGAATTAATTTATCGCGGTTTTCTTCGTATGTTTTAAGCCAATTAGACATGGTGTATTCCTATTCCGCTGCGACTTTGGCGTCTGCCGTCATTTGGGCTTTAAGATATTTATGCATATGGGCGGCGGCGTCGCGCCCCTCGCGAATGGCCCAGACGACAAGGCTGGCCCCGCGCACAATATCGCCTGCGGCGTAAACGCCCGGAAGGTTAGTTTCAAAGGTGAGTGGATTAACGCGAAGCGTGCCCCAACGCGTCACGGTGAGGTCGCCAGACATGTCTTTCATGTTCTCTGGCGAGAAGCCAAGCGCTTTAATCACAAGGTCAGCTTTGACATCAAAATCTGCGCCGTCAATCGGCTCAACGCTTTCGCGTCCGCTTGCGTCTTTTCTACCCAAACGCATTTTGTCGGCTTTCACCGCAATCGCAGTTCCGTCTTTATCTTTGATGGCTTTGGGTGAGGCCAGCCACTCAAAATGAACGCCTTCTTCTTGCGCGTTTTTTGTCTCCCGGGCTGAGCCAGGCATATTGGTTTCGTCACGGCGGTAAAGGCAGGTCACAGATTTCGCGCCTTGGCGAATTGCCGTGCGAACGCAGTCCATGGCCGTATCTCCGCCGCCAATCACAACAACGTTTTTATTCTCGGCGGTTATCGCCTCGATTTTATCGCCGAGGCCGCGCTTA
This sequence comes from uncultured Hellea sp., assembly GCA_964548315.1. Taxonomy (GTDB): domain Bacteria; phylum Pseudomonadota; class Alphaproteobacteria; order Caulobacterales; family Maricaulaceae; genus Hellea. The sequence goes on along the minus strand of CAZJRU010000031.1, from coordinate 11,279 downwards.
TTTGAATTAATTAAAAAGGGCAGGGCCGGGGTGACGCCTTGTGTGCCAGACCCCGGGCAGCTGAGGTCACGGGCTTTATAAACACCCGTACTGATAAGGACAGCTTGATGTTTCTCGCGTAGCTTATCGAAAGTCACGTCAACGCCGACGTCGCAATTAAGCACAAATTTAACACCGCCGTCTTCTAGGCGCTGGGTACGGCGCTCGACAATTGATTTCTCGAGTTTGAAATTCGGGATGCCGTAAATCAAGAGCCCGCCCGCGCGGTCATGACGATCATAGACGGTGACTTGCCAGCCATTAAGACGTAATTCTTCAGCGGCGGCCAGACCTGCGGGTCCCGCGCCAATAATCCCGACAGAGAGCGGGCGTTCTTTGCGCGGCTTTATCGGCTCAACCCAGCCTTCTTTCCACGCCGTATCGGTGAGGTATCGCTCGACAGACCCGATTGTAACCGTGCCGTGCCCAGATTGTTCAATAACGCATGAGCCTTCACATAGGCGGTCTTGCGGGCAAATGCGGCCGCATATCTCTGGCATGGAATTAGTTGCTGCGGAGATGCGGTAAGCTTCTTCAACGCGGCCTTCTGCGGTGAGTTTGAGCCAATCTGGTATATTATTGTCCAGAGGACAGTGATTTTGGCAAAAGGGCACGCCGCATTGCGAACAGCGCGAGGCCTGCTCTTCGGCTTTGGCGTCTATGTAGTCACCATAGATTTCGAGAAAATCATCTTTGCGTGTCTCAGCCTGACGTTTCGCGGGCATATCCCGCTCAGTTTCTACGAATTGAAGCATTTTATTTGGCATGGTGTGTACTCTATTGCGCCCTTTGGAGCTTAAGGAGGCTGTGCTATACAGATAAGTATTTGATATTGCAAGATGCGACAATTTGTCAATTGGAGATAAAAAGCGAAAATTTTCGTTCGAGAAATATATTCATAAGCTACTGTTTTTTATATATTTTCTTAAATTATTCTATTGTTGGTTGAACGGCATATCATTTTTACATCAATAATAAAAATTGTACTCTTCGATGAGGTTTCGTTCCGGCCGAGCACATCAGGAGCTTAGTAAACCTTGCTTGTTTTAACCCAGGCGAGGCCTTGTCCCTAGGAACAAAATCTTGCGTAACAAATGCCCGCTGTAAAGAAAGCTGTAACCGTTTCAGCGTAGCTCCTCTCTATGTCTTGGCTTCATCTTGTTATCTTAGCCCTTATTCAAGGGCTTGCTGAATTTCTGCCGATATCGAGTTCAGCCCATCTTATTTTAGCGCCGCAGCTCTTAGGCTGGCCTGAAGATCAAGGGGTGCTCATTGATGTCATGGCGCATTTTGGGACGTTATTTGCCGTTATCGCCTATTTCCGCAAAGATGTTGCAGGGATTATAAGCGGGTTTTTTGATTTGCTCCGCCGTAAGCTAAATAAAAATTCCGCCTTGGCCTTGAATTTGATCATTGCGAGTCCGCCGGCCATGGTGCTCGGGCTTTTTTTAAGTGTGAGCGGAATAGATGTGCTTTTACGCTCACCGCTGATTATCGCCGCGACAACCATCATATTCGGTATCGTGCTTTGGATCTCTGATATTAAAGGCAAAGAGATTTATTCAACGGAAGACCTCACGTGGAAGCGCGCCACACTATTGGGCTTTGCGCAAGCCTTAGCGCTTATCCCTGGAACCTCGCGTTCAGGTATTACGATGACCGCCGCGCGGTTCATGGGAATGACCCGTGTTGAGAGCGCAAGGTTTTCAATGTTGATGAGCTTACCGATTATTGGCGCAGGGGGCCTATATACACTGTTAAAACTGTTTAAGGCGGAAGATGCAGGGGCAAGCCTGAACGATGGCTTGATAGTTGCAGTGCTCTCTTTTCTCGCCGCCTATGCTTGTATTGCCCTGTTCATGAAATGGGTCAGTAAAATAGGGTTTTTCCCTTTCATGGTGTACCGGCTTTTACTCGGAGCGGGTTTGTTGATATGGGTTTTCAACGGCGCAGGATGAACGAATTATGAGCCGGATGTAATATGGTTGATTGGATGAGTGCTAGACAGAGACAGCAAAGCGCTCTTAAAGCTTCAAGATGGTTTTATCAGTAAAGTTACGACATGCTATTTCGCATTTTAACCCTTAGTTTTCTAGCCATCGCGAGCTGGATAAGCTTGCCAGTGACCAGCTGGGCTAATGATACGGCTTTGCCTATCGATAAGCCATCGGCTGATAAGTCCGTGGTGAACCTGAGTGAGATTGACAAACGCGCGTCCCAATTGATGCGCCAGCTAGACATGGTTGGGCTTTCAGTTGCCATTGTTGAAAACGGAGAAATGACGTTCTCAAAAGGCTACGGGGAAGTTAAGCGCGGCAGCAAGACTTCAGTTACGGGTGATACGGTCTTTCGTTGGGCCTCTGTATCTAAGGGCGTCGCGGCGGCCACGATATTATCCTTGAAAGAAGACGGGCATTTGGCGTTAACCGATCCTGCAAATCTGCACGCTCAGTCATTGAAATTGCCGCCAAGTGATATTGAAACATCGATTGAAGACATCCTATCTCACCGCGTCGGCTTTGTGCGCAATGCTTATGATCGGCGTATCGAAGATGGCCGCACCGCGAAAAATGTACGAAGCGCTCTCAAAGATTTGAGACATGTATGTCAGCCGGGCAGTTGTCATACCTATCAGAACGTCGCCTTTGACGCCTCGGCTGAAATCGTCGAGACGATTACGGGGCTGCCTTATAAATCTGTTGTTAAAGAACGCATTTTTGACCCTCTAGATATGGATACAGCCAGCGTGACTTTAGAAGGCTTGATGCGGTCAAAAAGTTGGGCCTATCCGCACCGCAAATCCGGAACGCCCTACAGTACGGTGAAACCTAATTATTACCGCGTGCCTGCTGCGGCTGGTGTTAATTCATCTGTGAAAGATTTGGCAAAATGGATGATTGCGCAAATGCCAGAAAAAGTTATCGCAAAGCCAGAAGAGGCAACCGCTATTGCCTTAGCAGGCGGGTTGCCAGCTCCGGATAGAAGCGCAATTGAACTGATTGCCGAAGCGTCTGTACGCGCTCACTTCGAGGAAAAAGCGCCGCCTCTTCCGTTATTGTCACCTGAACTTGTTGATGAGATGCATACGCCCCGTGTGGAGACGCCGAGAGAACAACGTTTTATGCGCCGGCAATACATGTCGCTTAGGAACGCGCAATATGGACTAGGGTGGCGGGTCTATGACTATGCAGGACGACGTGTTGTCGGTCACCGCGGCGGCGTGCAGGGTTACCGCTCTCTTGTTCTTTTTGACCCGGAAAAGCGGTCTGGCATCGCGGTGATGTGGAATAGTCCTCATTCGCGGCCAATTGGATTACAGCTCGAATTTATGGACCAGCTCTACGGCTTACCCAAACGTGATTGGCTGCGGCTAAGTACAAAAAGCTGAGTTTGGGCCTTTATAAAACTTAAAGCTTATTTTTCGAATAGGGCTAGTCTGTTGCCGATAGGATAGTCTATAGCCTTTTGCGTGAGCGTAGACCCTAACATAAAGACAAAGCCGCCCAGATTAATGCGCACCATCCGCGAAGCTATGGCGGGAACGGAATCCGTTCAAGAACGGTTAAATTATTTTGTCGCCGCTATATCAAAGGCGATGGAAGTCAAAGTGGCGTCAATTTATTTGCTGCGGGCAGGTCAAGATTTAGAATTATCTGCGACCAAAGGTTTGAAAAAATCAGCTGTTCACAAAACCCGTATGAAGCCTGGCGAAGGCTTGGTCGGCCATGTTGCTTTGACCGCGCGGCCTTTAAACCTCGCGGACGCGCAATCCCATCCGCTCTTTTCTTATCGGCCAGAGACTGGCGAAGATCGCTTTAAGTCTTTCCTTGGTGTTCCGATTTTACGCGGGGGTCGCACTTTAGGTGTTTTGGTCGCCCAGTCCGAAAAAGCGCGAAGCTTTAATGAGGAAGAAGTCGAAGATTTGTTGACCGTGGCCATGGTGCTGGCCGAAATCATTGTCGATGACGAACGCGTGGGCGGTAAGAAAGCCGCGCTTAAAGGCATTACTTTGGCGCCCGTTAAACCTGAGACCATAAACGGAAAGTCTTATGCTGACGGACTTGTCGAAGGGCACGCTTATTTGCATGTCCCGCCCGTCGCGCCGGCTAATCTGCTATCGGATAATATTGCCGCCGAAGTCATTCGGCTGGAAGAAGGGGTTGCGGTATTGCGCGCCTCTGTAGACGCGCTTGTCGCGGGGGAAACAGCGGCGCTCTCACGCGCGAGTAAAGAAATTTATGAGACCTACCGCATGTTCGCCTATGACCGTAAATGGGTTGGGCGGTTGCGCGAAGCTGTCCATTCGGGATTGACGTCAGAGGCCGCCGTTGAACGGGTTCGAAATGAGCACCGCGCAAGGTTGATGAAATCTCGCGATCCTTACTTGCGCGCGCGCCTGCATGATCTTGAAGATTTAGCCAACCGTTTGCTGCGCGCACTTTCTGGCGAGTCGCTAGGACCGGGGAATAAAAATATTTCAGATGACGCAATTATCTTTGCGCGTGAAATTGGGCCTGCAGAGCTGCTTGATTATGACCGAGATAAATTACGCGGCATTGTCCTTGAGGAAGGATCTGCCTCATCTCACACAGCTATTATTTGCCGGGCAATTGGGATTCCGCTGATTGGCCGCGCTGAAGGTGTTTTAGATAAAATCGAAATCGGGGACCCTGTTCTAGTCGACGGGGAAGAAGGACAAGTTCATATCCGCCCGCTTGAAACACAAGTCTCTGGATTTAAGCTGCGTATGAATATTCGCGGGGAAGTGAACCGCGCTTATGAGGCTTTGAAATTTACCCCCGCTGTCACGAAAGATGGACAAAGTGTGTCGCTGCAGCTCAATGCAGGTCTTTTGGTTGACCTCCCGCAGCTCGACCAGGCTGGGGCAGACGGCATTGGGCTTTTTAGAACTGAGTTTCAATTTATGGTCAGCGAATTTATGCCGCGCCTCAAAGAACAGACTGAGCTTTACCGTAAAGCGATTAATGCAGCCGGTCAGCGCCCGGTGACCTTTAGAACCCTTGATTTGGGCGGGGATAAAATTCTGCCCTATATTGATCCGGTTCCCGAAGAAAACCCCGCGATTGGTTGGCGCGCTATTCGTATTGCGCTCGATCGCCCGGGTCTCATGCGTTATCAGCTGCGCGCGCTCGTCGCTGCGGGCGCTGGAAAACATCTGCGTGTGATGTTCCCTATGGTGACAGTGGTTGATGAATTTATTGAAGCCCGCGCGCTCTTTGACCGCGAAGTCGCGCGCGCGCAAAAACTTGGCGAAGTGCTGCCTAAGAAAATCGAAGTTGGCGTCATGTTAGAGACGCCCTCACTCGCGTGGCAGATTAATGCTGTTTGTGATTACGCCGATTTTGTGAGTGTCGGCGCGAATGATTTGATGCAATTTTTCTTTGCCGCTGACCGAGATAATGCCCGGGTGTCTGATCGTTATGATCCGTTACATCCCGCCGCCGTGTCGATAATGAAATTCGTGGCTGATGGCTGCAAGCGAAACGGAAAAGATGTATCCGTTTGCGGCGAAATCGCGGGACGCCCTCTAGAAGCGATAACCTTAGTGGCCTTAGGCTATACAACGCTATCTATGCCCGTCACAGGTATTGGCCCTGTAAAATCAGCGCTCTTAAAACTAGATGCGGCCAAGCTTCGCGCGAAATTAGCCCCGCTGATTACAGTCGAGTCGCGGCTCTCCTCACTACGCGACGTTGTGAGCGAGTTTTGTATGGAAGAAGGCATTCCTGTTTAGGCCTCTCTAAATCTTCTCAGGATAAACCGGACGAATGTCATAAGGGATATCATTGAGGTTTCCGAGAACCGTCTTGGCGGCGTCATCTAGCGGTAGATATTTATCCAAAAACGCTTTTACCTTATCGTAATTGCCGTCGCCTTGCAGGACGACAATTTTACCCGTTAGATCAGAAATGGCTTGTTCGAGCTTGGCGAAATCGATTTCAAAACGTTGCTGGTCCGCCAGCCATTCAACAGCCCCAACCTCGCGGTAATAATTATATTGAAAGGCTGCGCCTTTGGCATGGGCCGCGCCTGTTCCAAAACGCATAGAGCGGAATTTTCCAGAAAAATATGTCGCCAGGAACGCTTCTTTATCGGCAATGGGAAGTTCCCCGCGCTGCATCATATAGATTATATTATAAGCGCCCATGACATCGGCTTTGCCTTCTTCAATGCCAGAATAAAGCTCCTTTAGCTGCGCGCTCACTGTTGTTTGCACGCCGTCGACGGTAATCGTCCCGGGCCCAAGGGAATGGGAGAGTTCGTGGAACAGCGTATTATTGCTCATATATTTTTTGGTTGTGAGCCTGGCTTGCGCTGGCACTAAAACACGCTCGCCAATGGGGCCGAGAATGCGGTCATATTTCGCGCCGAGCACATTATTGAGAATAACCTTCTTTGCGCCCTTGGCTTCGCGCACGCGCTCATCATTGGGCAGATTAAAGGCAATGGTTTGAACGCCGTTTTCATTATCGCCGCCGCCGTGAACTTGATAGGTTGCCGCAATAGGGCTCTCAAATCCGCGTTTATAATTCTTATAGGCCTCTTCAACAGGGAGGTTCTTTTCCATGTCTTTGAGGAAGTCTTTATATTTCGCCAGCGCGGCTGACTCGTCTGGATTTTTAACCGTCACGAAAGACTCATAAGCGGTCTTATATCCGAACAAGCCATCATCATAAACTTCGTAAGGACCGATGGCGATTTCGATATTTCCGTCAAGGTCCATCCACGCCATTTCAGAAGCAAAATAATCATCCGTAAGAAAAGCTCTTGCGCGCAGTGTCAGGAAGTTTTTCATCGACTCATTTTCAGAAATTTCTGCCGCCTCAAGCATGAGCTTTGCCGCAGGCAGGAGCCACTGGGAGTAAGCTTTGCTGTAAGGCACAGCGGTTAGCCCGCCCTCTGCGTTACGGCGAATTACTGTATATCCAGAGGTGAAAGCCTCTTTGTCGGCGGGATTGGCCGCGATATGATTTTCAAATTCTTCGGTGCTCATATCAACCGGGTAAAATCCGCCGCCTTTGGGGCATGGCGCCTCGCCGTAAAATAAGGCACCGGCTTCGAGTCCGTCACAAGGGCCAAAGTGAAGATCAAACATTTTAAGCTGCGCGAGCGTGCCTTTGCTTTCGATTTCAGCCCGAAGTTCGGGATAGTTTTCGCCGCGTTGACGCAGATAAATTTCGGAGAGATAGCCGCTAATCTCTATGAGCTTATTGACCACGGCTCTCTCAGACTCAGAGAGAAAGCTTGTGTCAACATCCATTTTGACTTCGGCAAATTTGGCATATTGGCCTTTGACATCATAACCCGCCGAAGAGCTACCGCTCTGCGACACCGTGATGGGTACAGAATTTGTTGTCTTTACCTCTGTCTTTGGCGAACACGCCATAAGCGTAACGGATAAGGCTATCGCGGCGAGAGACGCTGCGTTTAAAAATTGGGTCATATTATCCCTCTAACTTTTCTTTTATTTTAGCGGCTAGGTTATTTAGCGCATCCATATCGGCCATAGCGCCCCCGCCATGTACGCCGGGCTCGGTTCCATCAAAACAGGGAATGATATGAACATGGGTATGAAAAACAGTTTGCCCAGCTGGCGCGCCGTTAAATTGCATAATCCGAATGCCGTCAGGTTTAAGCGCGGCCTCGACAGCTTTGGCAATGCGCTGAGTTGTGCCAAAAAGCCGCCCAATATCTTTGGCATTGGTTTCTAATAAATTGCGCGAGGGGGCTTTAGGGATAACTAATGTATGCCCTTTTGATTGCGGAAATGCATCCATGAATGAGAGGATGTTGCTATCCTCATAAACCTTTACACAAGGCATCTCGCCGCGCAGAATTTTCGCGAATATATTATCGTCTTCATAAGGGCCGTGGAGGGTCATATATCTTTCCTAAAGGGCGTATGTTTTGCCAATATTGTTATCTCATGTTCAACGGCGTGGCGCTCTCTTGTCAAGTAATCACTGACGGCATTACGCAGTCCCGGATGGGACAGGTAATGCGCGGAATGGGTTGTGACGGGCTCATAGCCGCGCGCGAGCTTATGCTCACCCTGCGCGCCCGCTTCGACCTTGGGCAGGCCGCGCTCGATACCCGCTTCAATGGCTTGATAATAACAGAGCTCGAAATGCAGAAAAGGCTTATGCACGGTGCAGCCCCAATTGCGCCCATAAAGCGCGTCTGAGCCTATAAAGTTAAGCGCGCTGGCAATGGGCGTCTCTCCGTCAAAGGCCATGACCAGTAAAATGTTATCACGCATCGTCTCTTGCATAATATCGAAAAATTTACGGGTTAGATAAGGACGGCCCCATTTGCGATGTCCCGTATCCAGATAACAGCGGTAGAAAAAATCCCAATGCTCGGATTTCAAATCATCTCCTGTCAGGCGTTTGATGGTGATACCGTCCTGCGCGGCTTTGCGTTCTTTGCGGATGTTCTTGCGTTTGCGCGAGGAGAGCGTCGCCAGAAAACTGTCAAAATTTTCATAGCCGCGATTGATAAAATGAAACTGGCGATCTTCGCGGTGGGCGAAACCGACCTCTTCTAATAAGTCTAAATCTTCGGGCTGCAGGAAGGTTAGGTGAACTCCTGAATAATCCCAATCTTCGCAGGCTTGTACCATAGCGGATACAAGCGCTGTTTTCGCCTCTTTGTCTTTGGCCAAAAGCCGCGGCCCTGTGGCGGGGGTGAAGGGAATGCTGGATTGAAGCTTGGGGTAATAATTCCCGCCCGCACGGTGCAGCGCGTCGGCCCAGCTATGGTCGAAAACATATTCGCCTCGGCTATGGGTTTTGGCATAGAGCGGAGCCGCGCCAATGGATTTACCAGCCGCGTCTTCGAGCCATATATGGCGGGGCGCCCAGCCTGTTTCCTCATCGGCCGAGCCGCTTTCCTCGCAAGCATGTAAAAACCGCCAGCTCAGAAAAGGGTGCTGGCCTTCGGGCAAATGGGCATCCCACGCGGCCTCGCTCACCTCGCTAATGCGCGTTAAAATCCGGGCGGATATACTCAATCTATTTCGACAATCGCGTCAATTTCTACGGCGACATCGAGCGGCAGGCTTGGCGCAGAAACAGCAAAGCGCGCGTGACGCCCTGCGTCGCCAAAAACCGCCACCATAATATCAGAACAACCATTAATCACCATGGGGATATTGGCTTGCGTCGCGCTGGGCAAGGCTTGGACAAAGCCGCCAAGTTTCACAATGCGTTTGACGCGGGAAAGGTCCCCCCCGCAAGCCGCTTTCATCTGCGCAATTAAGTTAAGCGCAGAGAGCTTCGCCGCCGCTTGGCCTTGCTCAACGGTGAGGTCTTCGCCCAAACGTCCGCCAATGGCGTTGTCGCCTATCTTGGAAATCTGCCCCGAAATGAAAACAAGATTGCCGCTGACCACATAAGGCACATAATTGGCCACAGGCGCGGAAGGCTCTGGAAGCGTAAGGCCAAGCTTTTCAATATTTTGTTCAGGGGTGCTCATATTTCATTATCTCCAGAAGGGGCAGAGGGCCATCATATTTCAAGAGTGTTTAGTAACGGATGCAGTAAATATTGCACCTAAAAAATACGGGAGACGGTCGTAATTTTGAGTTGCTCGTAAGTGGCGCTATGTTGACCCGGCTTAATCTTATCAGGATATTTTAAGCAGATATGTCATAAAAAAACGCAGCGGCATCTTGAAAATGCGCGCTGCGTTAGTGGGGTGGGAAAGCTTGATTACGTCACTCGCGTGCTCAGATGATTGTAAATAGTGATGATAAGCTCATCGCTTGGGCTGATTTTGTCAGGCGAAGCGGTTTCTATTACGGTTTGATACCACAGCTCTAGCATATCTGTGACATCGTCCATATTTGAAATTTGAATATTAGCCCCAAGCTCTAATAGTTTTTCCTGGCTTCTGAGTAAACGAAACTCAATCATATCCGTGACATTCGCCTTATCGATATCTTCATCTGGGGTACCCTGAGCAATTTCCTTAAGCGCGAGGTCATTTTTTTGGTAAGTCTTACATATCTTTTTGATATACCCTTTTGGATATTTTGACGTTGATTTGTGCATTTTATTGATGTTCATTTAACACTCCTGTTGAACTTATCAGGCAGAACCTCGCAATTCCGAGGCCAATATATAAACTGTGGTATTTCAATGAGTTAGGTTTTTGACCCTTCGCAAAGTAATAATTTGTATTTGCATTTTGCAAATTTTTTTGAAGCGTTTTCGAAATTTGCAAATTTTACATGGGCTATGCGCGGCTAATGACTATAGATGACATTGCGAGCTTATAAGGCTAATCTTAGATGAGTTATACGCGACGCTACTGTTAGATAAAGGACGCCTGATATGCCAGAGCTAGACCAAGCCATTCCATTGCCTCGTAAAAACGAGGCCGTGACTGAGTTTTTGAAAACGCGGCGCTCTAATTTAGCTAAGCTTATGGGCGAGCCAGGGCCATCTGAGGCCGAGCTTACTGAGCTTTTAAAGATTGCCGCGCGCGTACCGGATCACCGCAAATTAACCCCTTGGCGCTTTGTTGTATTTGCGGGTCAAGCGCGGGCGGATTTTGGCCAACATATTGGCGCGGCCTTTATGAAAAGTAATCCTGAGGCGTCGCAAGACCGCGCGATTTTCGAAGGCGGGCGGTTCCTGCGCGCGCCTGTGGTGGTCGGCGTGATATCAAGTCCCGTAGACTGTAAACGCGCGACGCCAATTTGGGAACAACAGCTCAGTTCTGGCATTGTCTGTTATAACCTCATGATCGCGGCGCAGGCGGCGGGCTATGGCGCGCAGTGGCTCACAGAATGGTATGGCTATGACCCAGATATTCACGCTGTGCTGGGGATGGGCGCGGGTGACCAAGTTGCGGGCTTTGTTTATATCGGCACAGCCTTAGAACGGTCCAAAGAACGCGTAAGGCCTGACATGGCTACGAAGATAAGTTATTGGTGAATTAACCATATGTCGTTATGACAAGTCTCTGAATATATAAGTAGCGACTGATGACTAAGCCTTCCACAAAAACCGCCCCAGATGAAAGCCTCACCGCGCCGCGTGATAATTCATCTCGTCTTTTAAAATTCATTGTCGATGACGCGCCTGCCGCGGGTAGCGCGACTGAAATCGCGGATGGTGTATTTTGGCTGCGTTTTGATTTGCCGATGAAGGGTCTCGATCATATTAATCTCTGGGCGCTTAAAGACGGAGATGGCTGGGTTGTTGTAGATA
>CAZJRU010000030.1:3049-15353 GCA_964548315.1 uncultured Hellea sp. | reverse complement strand
ACGCGCTGCTTGACGCTGTCTTCGACCTCTGGATTGCCCTTTGGGTTTTCCGCAAGGCCGTCGAGGACTTCGGCCATCAATTCTCCAATGAGTTTGAACTCTTCGGTGCCAAAGCCGCGTGTTGTGCCTGCTGGCGACCCCACACGAATACCAGAGGTAATCGTGAACTTCTCTTTGTCGAAAGGTATGCCGTTTTTGTTACAAGTAATGTAAGCGCGGCCCAGAGCTTTCTCCGCTGCATTACCCTTCACGCCTTTTGGCGAGAGATCGATAAGCGCCAAATGTGTATCTGTTCCGCCCGTGATAACGGCGTATCCCGCATCAACAAGAGCCTGCGCCATGGCTTTGCAATTGTCGATAACGGCTTGGCTGTAGTCTTTAAATTCAGGTTTAAGCGCGTCCGCAAAAGCAACAGCTTTTCCCGCAATGACGTGCATGAGGGGGCCGCCTTGAATGCCTGGGAAGATGGCCGAGTTGAATTTCTTGGCGAGCTTTTCATCATTGGTCAGGATCATGCCGCCGCGCGGGCCGCGCAGTGTTTTATGGGTGGTGGTCGTTGCGACATGGGCGTGCGGAAATGGTGATGGATGCGTACCGCCAGCTACAAGGCCTGCGAAATGAGCCATATCCACATGAAGGTAAGCGCCGACTTTATCGGCAATTGCGCGAAAACGGGCAAAATCAATATGGCGCGCATAGGCTGAGCCCCCGCAGACGATTAATTTGGGTTGATGCTCAATGGCGAGCTTTTCAACACTATCATAGTCAATAAGATGCGTATCTTCTCTCACCCCGTAAGTCACCGCGTTAAACCATTTACCAGATTGGTTGGGCGGCGCACCGTGAGTTAAGTGACCTCCAGAGGCGAGATCCATACCCAAGATGGTGTCGCCGGGTTTTAGCAGAGCAAAGAATACACCTTGGTTAGCCTGAGAACCAGAATTGGGCTGCACATTGGCAAAGCCGCAACCAAAGAGCTTGCAAGCGCGGTCAATTGCGAGCGTTTCAGAAACGTCAACATGTTGGCACCCCCCATAGTAACGCTTGCCGGGATAACCTTCAGCATATTTATTCGTCAGGACAGAGCCTTGCGCCTCTAACACGGCTTGAGACACAATGTTCTCTGAGGCGATAAGTTCAATCTCGTGCTTTTGACGGTCCAGTTCGTCCTGCATGGAGGCGTAAAGCTCAGGATCGCGGTCTTTTAATGACTGTGAAAAGTAATTACCAAGATGGGCTTTAGATGCGCTCATTGTGCGACTCCATGTACGTTTTTCACGGGTGGCATAAGCCGAATTACAGACTACCGCAATGCGTTAAAGTAACATTTATCAGGGACTAAGCGACGCGCTCTCGTTTAAGGCCAAATTCAGCCCAAACAATCTCGAGCGCGGACATTAAATCATCCATCATGGCGTCTGTGTGAAACGGGCTGGGCGTAAAGCGAAGGCGCTCTGTTCCGCGCGGCACGGTTGGGTAATTAATAGGCTGCGCATAAATACCAAAATCTTCGATTAGCCTGTCAGAAATCGCCTGACATTTGACCGGGTCACCAACCATTAAAGGGACAATATGGGTTTCGCCATCGATAAAGTCGTAGCCTCCTGCCCGTAAACGCGCTTTTAAATTATTTGCGCGCTCTTGATGTTGCGTGCGTTTTTCTGGCGTGACCTTGAGGACTTTGACCGAACGCAGAGCTCCTGCGGCCGTACTGGGCGGGATGGACGTCGTAAAGATAAAGCCCGACGCCATTGAGCGCACAGCGTCGATAATAACTTCGTCAGCGGCGATGTATCCGCCAACCATGCCGTAAGCCTTGGCCAGCGTGCCTTGAATAATGTCGATACGGTCCATAAGGCCTCGTTCTTCGCAGACGCCGCCGCCTGTTGGGCCGTACATGCCAACAGCGTGAACCTCGTCGATATAAGTCAGCGCGTTATATTTATCGGCAAGATCGCAAATCTCTTCAATGGGCGCGATATCGGCGTCCATTGAATAAACACTCTCAAAGGCAATAAGCTTGGGTGCATCATGCGGCACAGCTTTGAGTTTTTCCTCTAAATCATTGAGGTCATTGTGTTTAAATATCTGTTTTTCACAGCGCGCTCTCTGAATACCCGATATCATCGAGGCGTGGTTCATTTCATCAGAGAAGATAATTAACCCAGGAAGAATTTTACTCATGACACCAAGCGTGGCTTCATTGGCGACATAACCAGATGTCAGCACCAAGGCATTGTCTTTTTGATGAAGAGCGGCAAGTTCTGACTCTAATTGAACATGATAGCGTGTTGTGCCGGAAATATTGCGCGTCCCACCAGAGCCTGTCCCCGCGGCGTCAACAGCGGATTTTACGGCTTCAACGACACATTCGTTTTGCCCCATGCCAAGATAGTCATTCGAGCACCAAACCGTTATGTCTTGTTCTGAATTTTCTTTGAACCATGTGGCTTGCGGAAACGCGCCAGCCTTGCGGCGGATATCGCGAAAGATACGGTAACGCCCTTCTTCCCGGACATTTCCGACGGCTTTCTCAAATTGATCTCTGAATTTTTCGCCCATTACAGGAACCTTACTCCAATTTTCATCTAGCCTATAGCCAATAATTCGGCCATATTCCAGCCATTAAACGCCACAAATTGTCTCATATCATAAATGAGTATCCTTTGTATAAACGTTTGAAACTATGGAGTTAATAGTGGCTACCTATCCACATATGCGATTACGCCGCACCCGTAAGGCGGACTGGTCACGAAGACTTACCCGTGAAACCACCCTGACTCGCGATGATTTAATCTGGACGATTGTCCTCTCGGACGGGAAACCTGCCCGCGCGCCTGTTCCGTCTATGCCCGGTGTTGACCGCGTTAATTTAAAAGAAGTCGTCAAAGAGGCGGAGCTGGCTCGCGATCTTGGTATCCCTGCTATCGCCCTTTTCCCTCATATTAATCCTAAATTCAAAGACGGACAGGCAAGCGAGGCTTTAAACGCAAAAGGCCTTATCCCCGAAGCTGTTCGCGCGGTAAAGGCGGCGGTGCCCGAAATCGGCGTTATAGTTGATGTGGCGCTCGATCCTTATACCGATCACGGTCATGACGGCCTTATGCAAGGATCTGTTATCGTCAATGACCCGACTGTAGAGGTCTTGGCCGAATGCGCCGTGATACTGGCGGACGCAGGCGCCGATATCGTTGCCCCATCTGATATGATGGACGGGCGTGTGGGCGCTATTCGCGAGGCTCTCGAAAACAATAATTACCCCGACGTGATGATTATGTCTTACGCGGCCAAATATGCCTCTGGATTTTACGGGCCTTATCGTGACGCAATTGGAACGGCGACAGCGCTCAAAGGCGATAAAGCGACGTATCAAATGGACCCGCCCAATACGGACGAAGCTCTGCGCGAAGTTGAGCTCGATATCCTCGAAGGGGCCGATATGATTATGGTCAAACCTGGCATGCCTTATCTCGATATTATCCGGCGCATAAAAGACGAATTTGCAATGCCAACCTATGCTTACCAAGTCAGCGGGGAGTATGCGATGCTTATGGCCGCGGCTCAAAATGGCTGGCTGGATGAACAGCGGGTTATTATGGAGAGCCTAACAAGCTTTAAACGGGCGGGATGCGACGGCATTTTGACTTACTTCGCCCCGCACGCCGCAAAGTGGTTAAGTTAGACGTTTGAGCAAACTCGAGGTATCCCAACGCTGCCCGCCCATTTTCTGAACATCGGCGTAATAGTCATCGACGGTTTTTGTTAAAACTAAATTCGCGCCAACATCCTTCGCTGTTTTGAGAGCTATGCCTAAGTCTTTGCGCATCCAATCAACGGCAAATCCAAAATCATACTCATCTTTAGCCATCGTCGAAGCCCGGTTATCCATCTGCCAGCTCTGCGCCGCGCCCTTGCCTATCGCCTGAACCACAGCGTCAACATCTAGCCCAGCCTTCTGTGCAAAGTGAACGCCTTCAGCAAGGCCTTGTAAGATACCGGCTATACAGATTTGGTTGACCATCTTTGTCAATTGCCCCGCCCCGCTGGGACCCATAAGTTTCGTTGCCTTCGCATAAGCCTGCATAACGGGATTAGCGCGTTCAAAATCTGACACGTCTCCGCCGCACATGATCGTAAGCTGTCCGTTCACAGCGCCCGCTTCACCGCCCGAAATCGGCGCGTCAACAAACCCAATAGATTTGTCCTGCGCCATTGCATAGCACTTACGAGCGCAATCAGCAGACGCGGTTGTGTGATCAACAATAACGGCGCCGCTGTTCATGGCATCTAAGGCAGGATCAACAACCGCATAAACATCTGGGTCATCGCCGACACAAATCATAACAAATTCAGCGCCTTGAACCGCTTCACTAATGCTTTTGCAGCTCATTCCATCATATTCTGTAGCCCAGCTCTCTGATTTTGAGAACGTACGATTCCAGACCTTAACTGTGTGGCCTGCCTTCACGAGGTGGCCAGCCATCGGATATCCCATAACGCCGAGACCTAAAAACGTACAATTTGCCACAAATTTCTCCATAATATCCTTGCGTTATCTCCTTCTATTCAATCAAATGAATTTATGACAGTCTTATTTAAAACAACGCTTTAAGAGGCCTATGTGGAACCGGCTGTTTTGACATCCCTAACGCAGAGTCCGTCATGGCAAATGTGGGCAACATTTGTCATCGTCATCGTGACTGTCTGGTTTTACATCCGTGAAAAGTTTTCAATCGAGACCATTTCCGTCGGCGTAATTGTTGCGCTCTTGCTCTTCTTTCATTTTTTCTCACCGTCAGGACAAGTTGAAATAAACAGTTCGGCTTTGCTATCTGGTTTCGCCGCCCCTGCTCTTATTACAATTATGGCTTTGCTCGTCGTCGGCCAGGGCATGTTTCAGACTGGCGCCCTGGAAAGCCCTATAATGACGATTAATAACGCCTTGGACAAATCACCCAGGCGAACATTGGCGATGGTATTTGGTATCGCATTCGGGGTTTCCATGTTTATGAACAATACACCGGTCGTTGTGATGTTCATCCCAGTCTTATCCGCTATGTCCTCTAGATTACGGCAAGCAGCCTCACGCTATATGATGCCGCTGAGCTTCATGTGTATCCTCGCCGGCATGACCACACTTATTGGGTCCTCGACGAACTTGCTTGTGAATGACGTTCTGCAGCGCTCAACGGATATTTCGCTCAGTTTCTTCACCCAGTTTGGCCCGGGTATTATCTTGGCAGCCGTTGGAGCAATCTACATCATTTTTGCCGCGCCTATCCTATTGCCCGAACGGTTATCTTTAGAGAAAGAGATGAGCGATGCGGGACGGCAATATATTGCGCAGATACGGGTTAGCGATGATCACCCCTTGGTGAATGCAAAACCCATTGCAGGCCTTTATCCTGCTCTAAAAAATGTCACCGTTCGCATGATACAAAGAGGTGAAGACTCGCTTCTACCTCCCTTTGAACATCAGTTGAAATCTGGTGATATCCTCATCGTTGCCGCAACGCGCAAATCCCTATCTCAACTTCTTTCGACAGACTCTCAGTATTTGAAAGGCATGCTCAACATTGCGGGCTTTCATGATGAGAGCAAACCTAATGAGGCATCAGACTCGATTGTGATAAGTGAAGTCGTGATTGCTCCAGGCTCGCGAATGATTGGTAGAAATATCGAACAAATTGGATTTCGGAGGCAAACAGGTTGCCTTGTTCTAGGTATCCAAAGACGCTCTCGTATGATCCGCAAACGGATGTTGGACATCAGGCTAGAAGCTGGTGATGTTTTGTTATTATTTGGATATGACACAAATATGCGGGCGCTGCGCAATAATAGAGATTTATTACTACTAGATTGGTCCACAAGTGAACTCCCAGACATCCGCAAATCTTTGTTTGCTCGCCTGATTTTTGCTGCGACAATCATAGCTGCTGCAACAGGCATAGTGCCGATAGAAATAGCGGCCTTATCTGGCGCCTTAGCTATGATCGCGTCAGGGTGCTTAAATGTACGGCAGGCCGTTCGCGCCCTCGATATGCGAATTTTCCTGCTCATTGGGGCCGCATTTGCAATGGGCATTGCCTTGGAACATACGGGCGGCGCCGCATTCATTGGTATGCAAGTTGTTGAAACCTTCCACCCGCTTGGCAATCACGTCTTATTAGCCGCCGTGTTTTTAATCATAGCTTTACTAACGAACATTATTTCCAATAGCGCCGCAGCTCTTTTATTCACGCCAATAGCTTTAGCTATCAGTCAACAAACAGGCATTGATGTCATCGCAATGGTTTTGACCGTGATTTTCGCGGCGAATTGTTCATTTGCGACCCCGATTGCTTATCAAACTAATTTATTGGTTATGGGCCCTGGACGCTATACTTTCGCTGACTTTGCCAAGTTTGGACTCCCCCTGATTTTTGTGATTTGGATTACCTTCGTTCTCTTGGTACCCATATTCTTCGTTATTTAAAGATATGTATAAATGAGATTGTTTTAAAACCTTATGACACAGCCATTTGATCCAAATAGCTTACAGTTTTATCTGACGATACCCTCGCCGTGCCCGTATTTGCCTGGCCGCATGGAACGAAAAATTTTTACGCAATTGGATCCGCTTTCTGGCCCCTATTTGAATAATTATCTTACCCACGCAGGCTTTCGCCGCTCTCAAAATGTAATCTATCGCCCAGCTTGTGAAAACTGCCGCGAATGTAAATCCCTACGCATTCGTACAGCCGAATTCAAACTGAGCAAAAACTCCAAGCGTCTGCTTAAGAAGAATGACGCTATTTCAAGGTCAAATTTAGAATCCATAGCTACGCCAGAACAATTCGACCTCTTGCAACGCTATTTAAACACACGTCACGCAGGTGGCGGAATGTCAGATATGGATTTCGTCAGATACGAGATGATGGTCGAAGAATGCTCAGCTGAAACCTATATTCTGGAGTATCGAGATTCGACAGGCACTCTGATCGCTTGCGTCCTCATTGATCAATTGCTCGATGGATTATCAATGGTCTACAGTTTCTTTGACCCTGAGGAACATAAGAGAAGCCTAGGTAATTTGATGATATTGGACCATATACAAAGATGCCGAGATTTAGATTTGCCTTACCTCTATCTTGGCTATTGGGTTCAAGGTAGCCCAAAAATGGATTACAAAGCCCGGTTTCGGCCCTATGAAATTTTAGGACCGCAGGGGTGGCAAGATATGGAAAGTAAATGAAAAGACGGGATGTATTAGGAGCAGCCGCTGCCGTAGCGACAGGGGCCGGTATCGCGGGGGTTCTTGGGCAGAGTAAAGACAAGCCTAAGTCAGCTCAATCAAACGCAAGTGGATTAAGCACCCCAGCTATTTCTAAGAACCGAAGAGAACTCCGAATGGCAACCTCATGGCCAAAGGATTTTCCAGGCTTAGGTCAGATGCCAAACCGGTTTTCCAAAGCGCTACACGAGATGAGCGACGGACGGCTCAATGTCAAAGTCTATGCGGCCCAAGAATTAGTTGGCGCGCTTGAATGTTTTGACGCAACAAGTACGGGCGCGGCCGACATGTATCATGCCGCAGAATATTACTGGCAGGGTAAATCGAAGGCTTTTTCATTTTTTACCGCTGTGCCTCTGGGAATGACAGCGTCAGAAATAATGGGCTGGATAGATTTCGGCGGAGGTCAGAAATTGTGGGATGATCTCTCAGCCGAGTTTAACATCAAACCCTTTCAAGCAGGCAATACGGGTCATCAAACCGCGGGGTGGTTTAAGAAAGAAATAAACTCCTTAGAAGATTTCAACGGGCTGAAAATGCGCATACCCGGTCTTGGCGGAGAAGTTATCCGCCGTCTTGGCGGCGCGGCCGTGCGCCTATCAGGCGGTGAAATTTATCAAGCCCTGCAATCGGGCTCTATCGATGCCACAGAATGGGTTGGCCCTTGGAATGACTACGCTCTTGGATTTTATAGAGAAGCTCCACATTATTACGCGCCTGGTTTTCACGAGCCTGGAGCGTCCTTGGCTGTCGGTATCAATCTGGATATCTGGAACAGCTTTTCAGCATCAGATCAGGCTATGATTAGATTTGCTTGCAAATCGGCCAATGATGCAAGCTTAGGTGAATATACCTATGAAAATGGGAAAGCTTTAGAAACTCTCAAACAAGAACACGGAATTGCTCCGAAGTTTTTCTCCGATGAGATTATGAGCGCAATTGGCCGAATATCTGATGAGGTCGTCAAGGATCTTGGCAGCTCAGACAAACGCACCCAGAAAGTTTTTGAAAGTTACATCAAAGCGCGAAACCAATATCGCGGCTGGACGGAAATGAGTGATGGTCGGTATATTCGTGCGCGTCAGATCGCGCTAGGCGGATAACTCACATGGATATGGGGGGTATTTTCGCGCATGCAGGCGCCGCATTTAAAGCCATAGGGTTCGCTTTTTCGCCTCTTGTGCTTTTGCCTTTCATTTATATTTTATTACATAACTCCAGTAGGTTACGCGACTTTTCTAATATATTTATTCAACTCATTGATAGCCTATCCTATTGGATCGGTGAGATGGCTAAATGGTTATTGCCGATTTTAGTCTTGACCATCGCCTTCTCAGTTTTCGCCTTATCAATTTTTGGGCAAAGCTGGACGAAATTATTCGAAAGCGCTGAATATCTTCATGCAAGCGTCATCATGCTTGGTGCTGCCGCGACGCTATTGGCGGGACAGCATGTCCGTGTCGACATTTTTCACACACGCATGCCTCCCCGGTCACGCGCTTGGGTCGATTTTATAGGATTCTATGTACTCTTATTGCCGGTCTGCCTGATTATATTGTGGAACTCTCAAAGCTTCATAAGCTTCTCTTGGCAAATTCTAGAAGGGTCTGCGGAAGCTGATGGTATTCGTGGAGAATATTTACTTAAAACCCTTATTCCCATATTTGCCATTATGATGATCGCACAAGGTTTAGCCATAGCCACA
Source organism: uncultured Hellea sp. (assembly GCA_964548315.1). Classification (GTDB taxonomy): domain Bacteria; phylum Pseudomonadota; class Alphaproteobacteria; order Caulobacterales; family Maricaulaceae; genus Hellea. Next base: position 6,375 of record CAZJRU010000030.1, on the reverse strand, counting down.
AGAGCTGCCATGTGCATCACAGGTCAAACAGGGCCAGAAAGACCTCCTCATACGCCGCCTTTCTTTAAAACTACCGAGCGCGGGCTGTAATGGAAGACATTTTAGCCATATCCATGTTTGGCTTTGCCTGCTTGGGGTTACTCGCAGGCTATAATGTAGCCTTTACCCTATCAGGGATATCGCTTTTATTTGCGTCCCTAGGCGTTCTTACAGGATCGTTTGATCCCGGATTTCTTTTGTCTTTGCCGGGACGTATTTATCCGCTTATCACGCGAGAAATTCTTATTGCCGTACCTCTCTTTGTTTTTATGGGGGTGATGCTAGAGAAGTCGCGCGTCGCGGAAGATCTATTAGAAGCCATGGGTGATTTGTTTGGCCCGTTAAAGGGCGGCTTAGGTATATCGGTTGTTTTTGTTGGCGCATTACTGGCAGCTTCGACAGGTATTGTTGGCGCTACGGTAGTGACAATGGGGCTCCTCTCCCTTCCGACCATGCTTAAACGAAACTACGCGCCCTCCCTTGCGGCTGGTTCTATAGCGGCCGCAGGTACATTGGGACAAATCATTCCCCCCTCTATCGTCTTGGTCATATTAGGGGACCAAATGTCAAATGCTTATCAAGAAGCACAACGTAGTCACGGCCTCGAAACGACAGGCGTTGTATCTGTTGGGGACTTATTTGCAGGGGCCTTACTTCCGGGATTAATCCTCGTTGGATTATATGCGATATATATATCGATTGTCGCTTACTTAAAGCCCGCTATGGCTCCCTCGCAGGAATGGCCCGAAGGCGTTTCAGTCTGGCCCTTCGTTAGAAAAACGCTGATTGCCATGTTGCCGCCAATCTTCCTGATTTTTGCCGTGCTAGGATCGATTTTATCAGGATATGCCACCCCAACACGCGGGGCGGCCTTAGGCGCGCTTGGCGCGTTGTTGCTCGCCTCATACCGGACCTCCAACACGCCTCTAGGGCGCAGAGCCTCTATTATCGCCGCTTTGGCCTTTCTGTTACTTGTCGCCGTAGATTTAACGGGTATCGACATGCGTTTGGTGCAAAATGAGTGGACAACCGTTGAACGCGCCTCCGTATTATTCGCCTTTATTTTGGCAGGCACCGCGGTTTTAGGAACCGCCTTCTCGATGTTGCCACTTATGAAATCCAAACAACTTTCCGATGTCTCGCGCACGACCATGCATATTACCTGCATGGTTTTTGTTATTTTGATTGGAGCCACGGTGTTTAGTCTGGTGTTTAGAGGACTTGGCGGCGATGAGCTTGTCAGCCGTTTTCTTGAAGCCGCCCCAGGGGGTAAGTGGGGCGCGCTCGCACTGGTGATGCTTGTGATGTTTGTCCTTGGATTCTTTCTCGATTTTATAGAAATCACTTTTGTGGTTGTGCCTCTGGTCGCGCCGTACCTTTTGGCAACTGGCATGGACCCTATATGGCTGGGTGTTTTAATGGCGCTAAATTTGCAAACGAGTTTCTTAACGCCGCCATTTGGATTTGCTCTATTTTATCTGAGAGGCGTTGCGCCTCCCGAAGTAACGACGACAGCTTTATACCGAGGGGTCATGCCGTTTATTTTAATCCAATTCATTGTTATCGCTCTTGTGGTATTCATCCCGCAACTCGCGACTAGCCTACCTGCAGTGATGCTGAATTAAATAAGTGGATTTTAGCGCGAATCCGCGTTAAAATACACGCGTCTAATCGTTTAGGGGACCGAAATGGAAATATTACTTGTCATCCTTGGCATCATTGTGGTGCTGGCATTTATATTAATCGGAATTTACAACCGCTTAGTTGCCCTGCGCCAAACATGTAATCAAGCCTGGTCAGATATTGAGGTTCAATTAAAGCAACGCCAAGATTTGGTGCCCCAACTTGTAAACACCGTAAAAGGATACGCCAAACACGAAAGCAAGACATTTGAAGATGTCGTGAAAGCGAGAAACGCGGCGACATCGGCAAATACCGTGCAAGGTCAAGCTCAAGCTGAAGGGATGTTATCTGCGGCTCTAGGAAAACTTTTCGCTCTCGCAGAAGACTATCCAGAACTTAAAGCAAATGAGAACTTCCTGCAGCTCCAAGACCAGCTGGCTGATATAGAAAACAAAATCGCAGCCTCTCGCCGTTTCTACAATAACGCAACACAAGAATATAACACCGCTCGTGAGCAATTTCCGGCCGTTTTGATTGCGGGCCCATTTGGTTTCAAGGCGCGAGAGTTCTTCGAAGCGCCTGAAGGACGCGAGGCTTTACAAGCGCCGCCCGTTGTAGACTTTGATACTTAACGGCAAATGATCTGCCATGATCAAAGCCTATGGTTTAAAAACACATATTTGGAACAATAATCTTCGCAGTGTATTACTGCTTATATTCTTTCCTGTTTTAATCCTGCTACTGGCCTATGCCTTTACCCTATTGTGGACCAGTTTCGCGACCGATCTGTCAGCGGATCAAGGTCTAGCCTATGCATTTAGTAAGATGCCTTCAGTAGCCCCCATGGCGATTGGCGGGGCTGGCGGATGGTTTGTCGTCGCCTTTCTCGGCCATCAAGCCATGATTGATATGGCAACGAAGTCACGCTCAGTCACAATCTCCGAAGAGCCGCGAGCCTACCGCATGCTCGAAAATCTTTCTATATCGCGCGGACAAATAACTCCTAAGCTCAAAATCATAGAAACGCCGGTCATGAACGCATTTGCAAGCGGGGTCAGAGATAAAAACTATACGGTGACGCTGACACGTGGATTAATGAACAATCTGGATGATGAGGAGTTAGAAGCGGTCATCGCCCATGAGCTTTCGCACATCAGGAACAAAGATGTCCGTCTTTTGATAATCGCAATTATTTTTGTAGGCATTTTTTCTTTTGTCGGTGAAAGCCTCGTGCGGAATATCTTTCGGACAAACCTGCCGCGCAGCGACCATCACCGCAGAAGCGGCGGAGGAAACGCCGGGGCGCTCATCTTCTTTGCTATTGTTATTATCGGCGTCTCTTACCTGCTTGCTATGCTGACCCGTTTTGCCCTATCTCGCAAACGAGAATTTATGGCCGATGCCGGCGCCGTGGAGCTAACCAAGAACCCCGACGCCATGATACGCGCGTTACAAAAAATCTCTGGACGGGCCGAGCTTTCGGGCGTGCCCGCTGAAGTTAAAGAGATGGCCTTCGAAAATCCGCGCGTTGGGCTAGCGGGAGTTTTCGCAACCCATCCACCTATTGAGAAACGAATTGAAGCCCTCGTCAAATATGGCGGTGGCCGCACGGCTTTTAATACAAGCCGCCGAACTTAATCGCCGTAGACAAATCAATTGCGCAT
>CAZJRU010000030.1:0-2949 GCA_964548315.1 uncultured Hellea sp. | reverse complement strand
CGGCTTTTAATACAAGCCGCCGAACTTAATCGCCGTAGACAAATCAATTGCGCATATTTATAGAATTATTGATATTCAATAATAGTCCTGACACCATCATGGAGACCATCTCGTGAATAAGAAACTCTTATTATCCTCCTGCTTTGCTCTAGTTTTAGCCGCCTGCCAAAATGCTGAAAACACGGCAATCAACTCAGCCGCCGACGTCATTACGCCAAGCGGTATTTCCTATGTGGAAAGCGTACAGCCCAAAGGCGATGAAATAATAATCCCGTATAAAAAATACACTTTGGATAATGGCCTCACCCTCGTTCTGCATCAGGATAAATCTGATCCCTTAGTCCATGTCGATGTCACCTATCATGTCGGTTCTGGCCGTGAGGATGTTGGTAAATCTGGGTTTGCTCATTTCTTTGAACACATGATGTTTCAAGGATCTGAGAATGTCGCCGATGAACAGCATTTCGCTCTAATTACGGAATCAGGCGGCACCTTGAACGGAACAACGAATTCTGACCGCACAAATTATTTTGAAACTGTCCCCTCAAATCAACTTGAGAAAATGCTCTGGCTCGAAGCTGACCGCATGGGCTATTTCTTAAACGCCGTCACAGAAGAAAAATTTGAGAACCAACGTGAAACCGTCAAAAACGAAAGAGGCCAGCGCGTAGATAACCGCCCCTATGGACTATTGTTTGAACGGGTCGGCGAAGCGCAGTTTCCTGAGGGACATCCCTATAGCTGGTCAACCATTGGCTATATTGAAGATTTAAACCGCGCCACATTGGATGATCTCAAGAAGTTTTTCCTACGCTGGTATGGCCCCAATAATGCGACGCTGACCATTGGCGGAGATTTTGACGAAGCGCAGACACTGGAGTGGGTCAAAAAATATTTCGGCTCCATCCCCACAGGTCCCGCAGTTGATAAACCCGAATATGTGCCTGTCACGCTGGATGAGAACAGATATATATCTCTGGAAGATAATGTGCAGTTACCCCTGCTCTATTTATCTTGGCCCACAGTTCACGTTAATCACCCCGACGAAGCCCCGCTCGATGTCTTGATGAATATCATGGGCGAAGGGCAAACGTCTTTGCTTTATAAAAACCTAGATAAGCCCGGCCTTACCGTTCAATCAAGCGCGGGCCATTTTTGCCGCGAGCTTGCCTGTAGTTTTACATTATTTGCGCTTGCCAATCCGGCGAAGGTCCAAAAGCTCTCAGAGCTTGAAACCATCATTCGCGAAAGCCTGACCGAGTTTGAAAACCGCGGGGTTCAAGATGATGATATCACCCGCGTCAAAGCCACTATCGTCTCGGGCATGATATATGGCCTTGAAAGCGTGAGCGGCAAAGTTAGTCAGCTTGCCTCCTATGAAACCTTTCGCAAAAACCCTAACGGAATTGGCGACGACATCACGCGCTATGAAAATGTATCTAAGGCTGATGTCATGCGGGTCTATAATAAATATATAAAAAACAAGCCCGCCGTTATCATGAGTATCGTTCCCAAAGGCGCAACCGACGCGATTGCCAAAGCCGATACATGGCAACGCTATGAGCGCACGATACCCGCAGCAGGACCGTCTGAAGCCTTTGCGTGGGAACTCCCCCAAGATGACTTTGACCGAAGCGTCGTCCCGCCGTCTGGAGCTAACCCGTCCATCAAAGCGCCAAATGTTTATAGAGCCTCTCTATCCAACGGCGTTGATATTCTTGGCGCGCAGAACAAAGAAACGCCAACGACAACAATTAGCCTTAGGATAAAAACGGGACAAAGCCATGAGCCTTTAGACAAGCTTGGCCTTGCCTCCTTGACCGCAGGCCTTTTGAACGATGCGACAGTTGAGCGATCAGTGGAGGACATCTCCAATGAACTCGCCAAAATGGGCTCAAGCTATTCATGGTCAGCCGGAGACAATTACACGACCTTACAAATTCGCAGTCTCACCAAAAACCTTGATAAAACAATCGAACTAGCCGTCGACTCGCTTTTAAATCCCAGATTTGATCCGCAAGATTTTGACCGTATCAGGTCCAATACATTTGAAGGCATAAAGGCGGATAAGAAAGAAGCCTCCGTCACGGCCAATAATGTTTTCAATCTGGTGATGTACGGCAAGGACAACAATTTCGCCTATAGCAATAGCGGGACAGAAACCAGCGTCCAAGCTATCACGCTCGGCGACATAAAATCCTTTTACGAAACACATTACTCGCCCAAAATTGCGAGTGTTGTTGCCGTGAGTGACCTGGGTGAAGCCGCGCTAAAATCAGCGCTTAAACCTTTGGCGAAATGGGAGGGCGGCGACGTGCCCAAACCGCAAAGCGCGTCCTATCCTGACCTTGGAGAAACAAAAATCTATTTCGTCAATAAAGACGACGCGTCCCAATCTGAAATCCGAATTGGTAAACGCGCCTTACCCTATGACGCCACAGGAGAATACTTCCGCGCGGGCCTCATGAATTATACTCTGGGCGGCGCTTTTAATAGCCGCATCAATCTTAATCTGCGTGAGGATAAAGGCTATACTTACGGCGCGCGCTCTGGCTTTAGCGGGTTAGAGACCCGCGGCGTTTACCGCGCCTCTGCCGGCGTTCGCGCGGATTCGACTGGCGCTTCGATAACAGAATTCATAAAAGAAATAAGCGGGTTTCACACTGACGGGATTACGCAAGAGGAACTCGCTTTTACGAAATCTGCTATCGGCCAAAGAGATGCCCGCGCCTATGAAACGCCGTCTCAAAAGCTCGGCTTTCTATCGCGAATGATGAGCTATGATTTAAAGCCCTCATTTGTCGATAAGCAATCCTCTATTCTGCAAGGCATGACGAAAACCGACATGGACGCCCTCGCCCAGAAACATCTTAACCTTGATGAAATGGTGATGGTGGTTGTCGGCGATAAAGCCAAGCATATGGAAGAGGTCAAAGCCCTCGGCTATCC
>CAZJRU010000029.1:0-15381 GCA_964548315.1 uncultured Hellea sp. | reverse complement strand
TCGGACCAAGCATCATTAAAAATATCCATGACAATACGCACTTCATTCATGAAATTGGGTCCCATCGGTCGGATGCGTAAATCTTTATTACGGTCCGCGGACTTGACCATCATTTGCGCTATTTTAGGACGCGGATAACCCGCATGTAAATCAGCTTGATAGGCAAGCATATCAGTGGCTTTGACAAAACCTCTCGCCTCAATCATGTCTTGATAATCGGCTCGTCCATGCGGCATCATGACAACAGGCGGCGCAGAAAAGCCGTCAATTAAAAGTCCACACTCTTCATTGACGCTCCAATGCGCTGGCCCAATCATCGCGTTGGCATCACGTTCTTTAATCCAATTTTCTGCCGCCTTTAATAAACCTTCCCCAGTATTAGGGTCAGCTTCACAATCAAAAAATCCAAAAAACCCTGCCCGCGCGCCATAATGAGCGTTATGAGCTGGATTAATGAAAGCCGCGATGCGGCCTACAAATTCGCCATTTTTTTGGGCGAGAAATAATTGACGGTTTTCTATTGATGCTGCGCCAGGGTTTTTCCGGGGATTAAGATGCGCGGCGCGTTCAAATTTTAATTGTGGTCGCCATGCGGGGTCATTGGCATAAATTATATCAGGCATCGCTAAAAACTGACGTGTCAGCTTAGCCCCAGTTACGGGAATAATCCTTATAGATGATGACCGCACACAACCTCCGCGCAATTTGCGCTGTTGTGCTAACCTTTTTTCTTGGGGTCAACCAGATAGATTGAAATATCTGCCCCTTCTATAGGCACATAAAACCCAGCTTCAGACCACTTCGGAAGACGTAAGGCTTCTATAACTGGATTATTGGAGATGCCATAAGGCTCTTTTGGTCTGAAATCCCAGCGTTTATCAAATTTTCTATCACCATCGCGGTCATGATACGTGGAAATCGCATAATCCCCCGGCACTGGTACATTGACACACACCATTACAGAGTCATCTTCAGCTGGCACGCGTATCCTGCGTAATTTTCCTGACTTTTTCATAAAGTCTTTTTCACCAAAAAGTTCAACTTTAACCAAACCTTCTCGCGTGGACCCTATTACCTTGGTTCGAATTTGCAAGCTGCCCGGAATACAGGCATCCGCCACATCGCGGTCATATAGCTCTAAGCCCCGCTCGATACCAAGTTGAGAGAGGGGTTCTTCATCTTTGTCTGCGGCAGCGGCCGAAAATGACAAAGCCGTAAGAATTGTAAATCCTGTCAAAAATCTGTTTAGAAAATTTGCTTTCATCATTTAGTCTCTATAAGGCGTCACTGTATTTGTAGCCAGTATATAATAACATATGGTGACGCTTACCTAGTTAGTAAAGGCAGAAAAACAGTCCAAGCACATATGGGTCGAATAAATCAATATCTCTTAAAACGTTCCGCTATTAGTATTGGCGGCCTCATCATATTCGCATGTGCGGTTTTATTGCTTGAACGCCTGTTAAGGATTTTTCAAATCGTCTCAAACTCGACAAACCCAGCAGGAGATGCGGGGGCCATGGTAATGAACCTCTTACCATATTATCTAGGAATGGCCGTCCCAATGGCGCTTTTACTAGGCGTTATCATTACTATCGACCGTTTTAGCCGATCAAGTGAATTGACCGCGGCTATGGGCGCAGGCGTTTCCTTATTTCACATGACAAAGCCCTTTATGCTATTGGCTATTTTTCTGGCCGGTATTACCATGGTTATCGAAGGTTACATGCAGCCCGTTGGCCGTTATAATTACCGCGAAGTTGTCCATGCTGTAAAACAGCAATCCTTCACAGCAGCTTTGCGAGAGGGCACCTTTACAAAGGTTGGCAACCGGACATTTTTCGCGGGTACAGAGCAGGAAGGATCTGCAATCGGACCTATTTTCATCTATGAGAAAGTCATCAATAACGAAGGCAAACAAATTGGGACACGCTTAACCACCGCCAACGAAGGACAATTAATTGTCCGTGATGAAACTCAAGAACCTGTCTTGCAGCTTGCCGCTGGGCAAAGCTATCAAATAGAAACAAGCCGGCAGCTTTCTGGAGACTTAAGCTTCAGGAGTAGCGCTGTTGCAGGCACACCCGATGTCAATACCTTCAGGGCCCGCGGTGATGATGAGCGAGAAATGACGTCAATAGAACTCTTTCAAAATCGGAATGGGGACTTATTCAACACCATAGATAAAAACACCAATAATGCCGCGCTCCATTTACGCATCTCGCGAGCAGTTTTGCTTCTGATTTTACCCTTCATCGCCGTCCCCTTTGGATTAAATTATGGCCGCAATCCATCCTCTGCCGGTATATTTATTGGTGTGGTGCTTTTAGTCTCGCTTCAAAAAGCCCTTGAATTCGCGCAAAGCCTCGGAGCAAGTGGTACCATTCCGCCATGGGCCGGCATTTGGGGGATCATAGGATTGCTCGCCGCCTTCGCGGCTTATATCTTTAGAAAGAGCGCCTATAAGATGGGCCAACCTCCGCTAACATCTTTTCAACATTATATCTCCCACCTTCAAGGCCAATTAAAAACAAAGCTTGCCAAGTGGCGTGGTAACGACGTGCAAACGAGTTAATGCTGAAGTTTTTCACATATTTGTCAAAAATGTTTTTAACAACATGGCTCATGACCGTATTTGGCTTTTTGGTCTTAATCGGCCTACTGGATAGTCTCGCGAATGGCGGAGATATCCTGTCAGGAGATGGCGGGTTTTCAAATACCTTCCGATATATGATGCTTCGCGCGCCAGTTATTTTTGACCGTATTTTTGTTTTTACAATCGTCTTCGCAATACTTCTAACTTTCGTTAAACTTATCCGACAACATGAACTCGTTGCTCTGTTGGGTTTTGGTATATCCGTACCGAAACAGATAATGTTGTTAACCCCTGTTGTCTTGGCGGCCGGCTTCACCTCCATCACCTTTATTGATTACGCAATCGCGCCAGCGGTAAGGTCCCTGCAAGCTTGGGGTATAGGTGAGTATAAAGTTAAGAATATTACGCCAAATAATCCGCTATGGCTCGAAGATAACCGCCGCATTATCCGCGCTGAGAAACGGATTAATTATGAAGAGCTCGGTAATCTTGAAATCTATCAACGTTCAGAAACAGGCCAAGTCGAAGATGTGCTATGGGCGGAGAAAGCCGTTTACAAAGCTCCGAATTGGGAACTGGTGGGCGTTCAGTCCTTGCCGATAAAGGGAGCTGAGGGCGACCCAAGAATGCCGTTGAGATCGGCCGCCCCTGAAATCTGGGAAACAGCTCAAACTCCTATGACAATTGCACGATTGGCCGCCGAGCCTCGGGACCTTTCTCTGTCCGAAATGCGGCAATTCAAAAAACCTGGGAACTCAGGGTCAAAACCACGCTTTGCCTATAGTTTTTGGCACGCACACCGAATGACCCGGCCCTTGGCTGCCTGGATATTATTGTTATGTGCAGTGCCAATGATGCAGCGCACAGGCCGACAAGATACTGGCGACAAAGCGCTGATAATTGGAATTTCAATGGGATTTATTTTTCTAATTATCGATGGCGCTATGGCGACCTTTGCAACATCGGGCGGCATAGGCGTCACAAGCGCCATCGCTGGGCCTCTTATTGTATTTACGCTTTTAGGCAGCTACTTATGTTTAAAGGCGGAAAGCCTTTAGCGAAGGTGGCCAAATGAGCACGTCTGTTATAGCGATCTCAAACGCAAATGCCCGCAAGGTCGCAAGCCAGGGGTCTTCATTTTCAAAAGGTCTTCTCCCGCCAGGGGCGCGGCACCATTTCACACAATCTCCTCAAGATTTAAGACAGGTATTTGATAACGCCGCAAATACAGATGTGAGCCATCTTGTCATAGAAGGCGGGGATGGAACGGTCCGTTCGACCTTAACAGCGTTATTGAATTTTTATCCCCAGTCAAAAGCCTTACCTGCAATCTCAATTATCCCACAAGGAACAACAAACCAGATTGCCCGAACTCTGGGAGTCAAAAAGCTCTCAGACTTAACTCATATCTTCCATGGCTCTTTCAAAGCCGTTTCGATGCCTCTTGTGAAAATAGATTCTAATTTATCGACAGCTCAATATGGTTTTCTATTTTCCACGGGAGCCCTGCCCTATGTCAGCCAATTCGCGCAGGATAAACTTAATGCAAAAGGCGTCGGCGGCGGACCTGCCGTCATCGGAGCCATAATAAAAGCCATCACGACTAAACGCGACACCTTAATGCCTCCGGCTCAGCACAGTTTAAAGGGCATGATAAAAGACCAAATCATCACAGAACATGACGGGGAAACATTAGGCACAATCATGACCACCCTGCCAACCTTAATGTTAGGCTTGGACCCCTTTTGGGGCGAAGAAGACGCTCAACTGCGTCTTACCTGGGCTGACACAAAAAGCGAAAAACTCGGCCGTAATGTCGCTGGAATTTGGGCCGGGCGTAAAAAGAACCGTAGCCTTCACGGGTACCATAGTCATAATATTGAAAAACTAGATTTAACAACGAATGCCCCAGCCACACTAGATGGCGATTTCATAGATATTTCAGGTCAAGAGCTTCATATATCCACTTCGAGGCCGGTCACATTTTGGGTTAAAAAATGAGTTCGATTGCTGACCTCCTGCGCGAAGAAACGGCAGAACTCCCACCTCGCGTCGAGAGTGTTTGTGATATCATAGAAAACCGACACCCAGGGCGCGTGCAGGCTTTTATTTATTATGGTTCATCATTGCGAGAACTGGATAATCCAGAAAAAATGCTAGATTTTTATGTCCTCGTTGATAGCTACCGAAAAACGCATAAGCCAATAAGGGCGTTACTTAATGCCATGATCCCGCCCGCTGTTTATTATGTCGAACACACAGACTCGCACGGCGTCATGAGTACATGTAAATATTCTATTCTTTCCTTGCCCGCGTTTGAACGCCGTTGCTCGGCAAAAGCATTTCTTTCACAAACTTGGGGCCGGTTTTCACAGCCTTGCGCGCTTTTGAGGTCAAAATCAGAGGCGATAACAAACCGCGTTATTCGGGCGCGAGAGGTTGCTATTCGTCATATGGCCGCCGAAACCGCCCCCCTCTTTAATCAGGCCCCAACACCTCAAGAGTTTTGGGCACGTGCCTTTTACGAAAGTTACCGTACAGAGCTTCGACCTGAAAGCTCAACCGAACGCACGGCAGAATTTGTAAGTCGGTACTTGCCTCGTTACGAGCGGCTCTCCTCCACGCTCTACCAAATGAGCGACGGCAAAATCGTCCTCCCGACATCGCGCCGAAAAGGGGCACGGCTACGCTGGTTCTTCCGGCGGTTCCTGGGAAAACCCATGACAGCCATCCGCGTCATAAATAGCGCGGCGACCTTTGACGGTGGGTTAGATTACGTTTTGCGCAAACTCAAAAACCATTCAGGCGTCACACTCGAACCAAGCGCCTTTCAGAGAAAACACCCTGTCATTTGCGCGCCCGTTTTAGGCTGGAAATTATGGCGTAAAGGCGCTTTTCGGTAATCGAATTATTCAGCCGCCTGCATCTTAGCGCCCATTTCAGTCATCAGCTTTCCTTGGTTATTTTTAAGGTCATTAAAGGCCTTGAGGATTAAATTTATATCCTCTTCCGTATGAGCAGCAGATAAGCTTATGCGCAATAGACTTGAGCTTTGCGGCGTTCCAGGCGGAACAGCGAGGTTCACATATACACCGTTTTCCATCAGCGCGTTCCATTCCATCGCGGCAATCGCTTCATTAGGACGGCGCACAGCAATCACGGGGCTCGGGTCAGCACAAAGCTCATATTGCATTTCAGCAAGGCCTTTGTGAAGCTGCTCAGAACGCGCTTTTAGATTTGCCCGAAGCCCAGCGCCTTGTTTCACTTTTTCAACAGCCGCCAGCGCGGCGCAAATATTGGCGGGCGTCGCCGAAGCCGTGAACATATACGGCCGCATGACTTTACGCAAAATTTCAAATTCGGGATGACGCGAGGCGCAAAACCCGCCAACTGAAGCCAATGACTTTGAAAATGTACCGGAGATAAAATCAACTTTATCAAGCACCCCTTGCTCTTCGGCTAGACCGCAGCCCGTCGGCCCAAAAACGCCGTAACTGTGGGCTTCGTCGATAAAGAGATATCCACCATGATTATGGGTGACTTCGACGAATTCATCAATGGGGGCGACATCACCGAACATGGAATAAAGCCCTTCAATCACGACAAGCGCGTTACCCCCTTCAATCTCGCCTTGGCGCCTCAAGCGCTTATCTAAGTCTTCGGGATTATTATGCCGAAAGCGTATTGTAGAGGCGCCTGTAAGACGCGTACCGTCAATGATGCAGGCATGAGCATCTGCATCCATAAAGACAACATCCTTATCGCCCGCTAATCCTGATATGGCCGACAAATTCGTTTGATAGCCTGTCGTAAAGACAATGCAGCTTGGCATGCCGAGGTGATCAGCCAAGGCCTTTTCCAATTCTATATGTTCTGAGTAGGTTCCATTGGCGATGCGCGAACCTGTTGTTCCTGTGCCGTGATTATCAACAGCGTCTTTGGCCGCGCTCATACAGTCATCATCAAATGTCAGGCCAAGATAATTATTTGTCCCTGCCAATAGTATTTCACGATTTCCAATCCGGCCACGGGTCGTGCTAATTATATCATCAAATTGAACACCCAGGGCGTCTTTACCAATTTTCATCATTACGTCTACACGGGCCTGAAGCGGGGCATATTTATCAAAAAGGGACATCTAGGGCTCTTACTCTGAGGTCAGTTGAATAATGGCTGTTGTCAACTCGCCGACCGTTTTAATATCAGAAACCATCTCCATCGGAATGGAGACATCATAATGATCTTCAAGACCCATGATAATGTCAAAGACCGCGGTCGAGTCCACCTCAAGGTCAGACATAATTCCGCTACTCATTTCAATCGGGCGGTTCTTTGGGTTATAGGGCTTTAACAGCTCACAAATTTTGTCATATATGTCTTCGCGTGTTGGCATATGTCTTACTTTTCTAACTTAGCTTTCATATGAAGCTGCGGTTTCGCGCAGCGCATCGATAAAAGGTGTCGCGTCTTGAATAATATCCTGACTTGACCAATCCTCATAACGGAACTCCCGCAATTTGCCTAGGGTCAAGTGCCCTAACCCAAATAGGCGTGATGTGACTGAGGTCGCCCCGGCAATCGTCTTAATTATAGGAATAGGGATTGGGTGTAGTTTCACCTTAATCCCCAAAGCCTGTCCTGCGCTATCCGCAAAATGAGGCCATGTTAACGCGCCTATTGAGCAGGGCGTCACAATCTGACCATCATAATCACCTATAGTGGCCCGCAGGGTGATATCGCGAGCAAGGTCCTTGGCATAAACCATCGCCATTTTACGCGTTTTCCATGACGGACCACCCACGACAGGCAACCGGCCTTTTGCGATAAGATCAAAGAACGGCTTCGTCGCCTGATCCCCAGGACCAATAACGGCAGGCGCGCGAATGAGCGCGAGCGCGCCATTGAAAACAGATGAGACAGCGTCTTCTCCAGCTTTTTTAGACGCCGCATAATCCGAAAGATGAGGCTGGGCCGCCGTTTGCGATGAAAGCAGAATAAACCGTTTTACCCCCACCCCCTGCGCGGCCATCGCCAATGAACCTGCCCCGTCTTTATTGACGCTCATAATTTGAGCGCGTGTCCGCGCCTTAATAAGCCCCGCCATATGCAGTACCGTTTTCGCCCCTGCCACGAATTCATCATCCGCGTCTCCAAGGCTGCCTTCGCAAATAGATAAGTTTTCATGTTCTAAATCAGCTAGCTTTGACGGAGAGCGCGCCAAAGCTCTGACAGGATACCCAGCTTCTAAAAGCGCCTTAACAACATGTCTGCCGACAAATCCCGTTCCGCCAGTAACGGCGATTAATCCCGCGTCTTTTACCCGCGTTATGGACACGAAGCGTTAGCCTGCCTCACTAGAGACGACATTCAAAGGACTTTGCTCTTGCAAATCGATAACCTCGCCTTTGAGGTATTTATCTTTCACGCGGGCGCGAGAGAGTTTTCCTGATGACGTGATAATCATGCTTCCACGCGGCACTAACTGCAATTTCACAGGGACCCCGACCTCAAGACGGATCGCGCCCATAACGGCCTTATATATCTCGTCCAGTAATTTCGGGTCCCGCGTGCGGCACTCAAGTAAAAGCATTATTTCTTTTTCATCACCAATGCCGCCCATGGCAAAAGAACAAGCCCGCCCGCAACGATGCGGCGCGGCGGCTTGCGCGGCCCATTCTATATCTTGTGGCCAAATATTACGCCCGTGCCATAAAATTAAATCTTTGAAACGCCCTGTGACAACGATTTGATCATCAAGCCAATAGCCCAAATCACCCGTATCCAGCCACCCATCAGGGCTAAAAGAAGCTTCCGTCGCTTGTGAGTTTCGGAAGTAACCTGGTGAAACACTTGGCCCTTTCAGACATATGCGCCCGACCTTATTGCCCACGAGGACATTATTATCAAAATCCCGTATTTCAATTATGTGATTGGGTAAGACCTTGCCGCAGGCAACAAATGTTCTGCGATGTTCAGACTGCGTCAAGTCAGTCGCCTCTACCGCCTCAGATGTGCGTTCATAACGCTCCATATCAATTGTGTGTTTCAACAACCCTTGTCCCATGGGGGCGAATGTGGCTGCGAGCGTCGTTTCCGCAAGTCCGTAGCTCGGCGTAAAGGCGCCTGTTGAAAACCCCATTGTGCCAAATAGATTTTGAAAATCAGTGAGAGGTTCTGGACGTACCATATCTCCGCCGATACCTGCAGCCCGCCAACTTGAGAGATCGAGATCTCGGTCATCTCTCCAACGGCGCACGCAAAGCTCATACCCAAAAGTCGGTGAATAAGAGAGCGTACTTTTGTGATCTGAAATCAACTGCAACCAAGTAATTGGACGGCGTGTAAAATCCTGCGGATCGATATAGTCTACGCTGATTTGCGTCATCAAAGGCGTTAACATGAAACCAATCAGTCCCATATCATGATAAAGCGGCAACCAGCTTGTACACCTATCGCTTTCCACAACTTCTAAACCATATTTAGCAATGCCATGGCAATTGGCCGATACGGACTTTTGAGTACCTATGATCCCCTTAGGTGAACTAGATGAACCTGAAGAATATTGAATATAACACAAATCATCTGCCCCAAATGGACGAAGATTTTCTCCTTGGGGTAAATTATCGAGCTGCTCAAAAGTCATAATCGGAATCGATTGATCATTTAAGGCCGAGCTCATTATGGGCTCCATCGAGCTGGGACATAATAAGGCATGAAAATCACCCGTATCAGCCATGCGCTGTAACTGACGTTCATAAGAGGTTCGTCCGCCCAATGTTACTGGCAGAGGCACAGGTGCTGGCACAATACCCGCATATTGGCAGGCCATAAAGATAACTGCGAATTCTGGAGTCGAGACAGCCGCTAGGCCAATCCGAGAGTCCTTTTCTGCGAAAAGCACCAAACGTTTAGCCAAATCACGCGCCCGTTGATGTAGCTCAGCATAGGTTAAAGCCGTCTTTAGGTTGGCTTTCCCATCAAAATAATTAAACCCCGTATCACAGGTTGCAGCGTAATCAAGTGCATCGCACAAGGTCGTAAAATCGCCGT
This sequence comes from uncultured Hellea sp., assembly GCA_964548315.1. GTDB lineage: Bacteria > Pseudomonadota > Alphaproteobacteria > Caulobacterales > Maricaulaceae > Hellea. The sequence goes on along the minus strand of CAZJRU010000029.1, from coordinate 5,735 downwards.
ACCTAATTTCATTGCCGCGCGCAGTAGGTGTCGGTTGCACCATAATAGTATCCCACTTCGAAGACGCCTCTGATTTTAATAACTTTTGGACGTTCTATCAAAAAAATGTGCTTTAAGCCCCGAAGCGGTATAAGTAAAGTATGTCCTATCTTTCGGAACCACCCACACCCTCAAGCCTTGCTACAGTTTGTAACAAGCTGCCAAATGTCAGTTCTCACGTAATTGTGTGTGACAGTGAGGAAAAATGGCGTTAAGGGACGTGCTATGAACGCTCTTATAGACCCAGAAAAATTTAAAAATCCGTCAATTACGGCCAAAGGTGAGAAACGCGCTTCGGTGTTTTTCAAAAAACTCGATACCCTTTGGTTTAATTCCGGCTCGCTCTGTAATATTGAGTGTGCCAATTGTTATATTCAAAGCAGTCCTACTGCCGATCATTTCGTTTATCTAACCCCTGACGATATGGGGCCATATTTGGACGAAATCGACGAGCTTGGATACGGCGCAATTGAGATTGCCTTTACGGGCGGAGAGCCTTATTTAAACCCGCATATGATCCGCCTATCAGAAATGGCGCTTGAACGCGGCCATGATTTACTCGTTCTTACCAACGCGATGAAACCCATGATGCGTCCGCGTGTTCAAAAAGGATTGCTTGATCTTAAAAGCCGCTTTCCTGGAAAAATGACCCTACGCGTCAGTTTGGACCACTTTAGTCAAGAAGGCCACGATCAAGAACGCGGCGATGGTAGTTTTGCAATTGGCTTAAAAGGCATGGCCTGGCTGACCGAGAATGATTTTACGCTAAACATTGCTGGTCGCTCTATGTTTTCAGAAAATGAAGAAAACGCCCGGGCTGGGTATGCAAAATTAATCGCCGACGAAGGCTGGAACATTGATGCCGCTGATCCTGCAGCTACAATTCTCTTTCCGGAAATGGATGAAGATATTGATGTCCCCGAGATTTCTGTCGCCTGTTGGGGCATATTGGATGTTCATCCTGATAGTATGATGTGCTCGTCATCGCGCATGGTCGTCAAGCGTAAGGGTGAAGATACACCCGCTGTGCTAGCCTGCACATTGCTCTGGGATGACCCTCAGTTTGAAACGGGGAAAACGCTTAAAGAAAGCCTTGGCCCCGTCAAACTCAACCATCCGCATTGCTCTAAATTTTGCGTACTTGGCGGCGCGAGCTGCTCAGCTTAAGTCTTAAAATGTTTTGACAACCTCAAGCTTTGGGCTTGGTAATGCGATCCTTTTTCGCCGTAAAGCGAGGTGGGAGTTTCGCTCATCGCTTCGAATAATAGTTTTGCTACGGGCTGTCCGTCTCGCATCAAAAACGGCACGTCGCGCCCGCGTACTTCTAGCACGGCGCGAGACCCTGCTCCGCCCGCGGCGGCCACCCCAAACCCCGGGTCAAAGAACCCCGCATAATGAGCGCGGAACTCTCCGATTTCTGTCGCGATAGGCGCCATTTCTGCGGCTTGGTTTGCAGGGATAGAGACTGACTCTTTGGAGGCCAGTATATAAAACTCTTCGGGGTCAAGAACCAATTGCCCCGCTTCGCTATAGAGTGGTTCCCAAAAATCACGGGCTTTATGCGCGCCGACTTTTCCGACATCGATAAGCCCCGCATGACGCCGCGCGCGCCAGCCAATAATGCCGCTCTCATCAAAGCCTTTTAAATCCAGACTGACTGTTTGCGTACTCAAAATATTCATAGGGCCTTGGCGAAAGCGCATTTGAACAAGACGATCCCCGGGCCGCACAAGAACCGAAAAAGTGCGCGGCGCGACTTCAACATATAGCGGCCCTTTATAGCCGGCAGCTATCGCGTCAAATTGCGTGGCTCCATCGCAAATCACCCGCGTAAAAACATCAAGCCGCCCTGTCGAGCTTTTCGGGTTTGCCGCTGCGGCAATATCGGCGGGTAAAGACAGGCTTTCTTGCAGCGGCACTAGATACACACAGCCTGTTTCCAAAACCGCCCCGTTAGTTAAATCAACCTCATGCATGTGAACGTCGGAGAGACAGGCCTCAACCTTGCGGCCCTTACCTGGCAGAAAACTCGCCCGCAGCCGGTAGGCTTTATAGCCTAATGTTAAGTCCAAACTCGCGGGCTGAATCTGAGGCGGGTGATTCGCATCACCCATCGCTGGCGCTTCGATCGCCTTTTTCTCAATCAATGCCCGAATTGCTTGTTGAGGTAATATGCCTTTACCCGTCGTCATAGCCATGACCTATCACTCCTTTCGCCTAAGACAAGTATCATATGATAAATTCTACCCTTTACTGATTAATTCGCTTGCGCAAGCCTATGCTTCACTGCAGTAAACGAATACGAGAGAGCCGCGTGTTAAATCGCATAATCGAGACACGCACACCAAGGAGAGATGGATGTCGTCAGACTATTCAATGTTCGAGCAACGCACGAAAGACGTGATTGTGAGAGTTGAACCAGAATTCCTAGCCGAGCAATCTAGTCCTTCTGACTCCCGCTTTATTTGGGCCTATACGGTCGAGATTGACAATCAGGGCGCCAAAGACCTCACCGTCACTGACCGCTTTTGGCAAATCGCGGATAGCCGCGGCCAAGTGCAAGAAGTGCGCGGCAAAGGCGTTGTCGGCGAAAAACCCGTTGTAAAACCCGGTGAAGTCTTTCGCTATACAAGCGGCGCCCCGCTTACTGCGCCCTCAGGCATGATGCGCGGCAGCTATACGGTCGAAGAAACAGATGGCGAGAGCTATGACGTTGATATCCCAGCTTTTGTCCTTGATAGCCCGCATGAAGGCTTGGTGTTTAACTAAGCTTGGCGACCGCCAAAACCCCAAAGCCTTGCATCCGACGTTAGAATCTTAGCGTCGGAATATTTTCGGACTGTCCTTCTTCTGCCCAATACGGACGATAATCATCGGAGCGTGACGGCCTGATAAAGGACGTGATTACCGATGCTGTCCGCGCGGACACCGTTAACGCCTTTGATACAAGGTTGGAGCCGCGACGGGTTTGATACTCTTTTTCCATACCCTTAAATAGCATAACGAAGTGAAAATAAGGTTGCGAAAGTTGATTAACATTATGAAACTTTAACTTCAGACATTAAGACGCTTCACGCATAAACTTTTGTATACCGCGCAGCCTCGGTTATCTCAGTCCCATTGAGAGTGCGAATTAACTCTGGAATCTCTCTGCCGGGTATTGGGCGGGCAAAGAAGTACCCTTGTCCAAGGCCGCACCCCAGACTTAGAACCGCGTCACGTTCTTGGACTGTCTCAATGCCTTCAGCCACACAGGAAATATCCAAGCACCGCGCAAGCTCGATAAGCGATTTGACAATTTGACGGTCAGTTTTGTTTATTGTGATGGACTGAACATATGAGCGGTCCATCTTCAAAATTGAAATAGGAAGTTCCTTAAGATGGGTTAGAGAGGAATAACCTGTGCCAAAATCATCTAGGGCAATCGGAATACCGGCAGTGTTTAAAGCCTCAAGGCGTCTCAGAATTTCTTTGCTTTGTGATTTAACAATTGAGTTTTCGGTTATTTCGACAATGAAGTCTCTGGGCCGCAAATTATGGCTTTCAATTTTGCTCAATAGAAAAACAGGAAAGAACGGGTCAGATAAATTCGCGCTCTCAACATTAAGACTAATCCTGTTAACGGGTAATTTCGCAGCGCGCCACCGGGCCATATCTTGAGTCACAGTCTCAACGACCATTCGCCCTAGATCGCCACAAAGCGCGGGCTCATGAAAGGCTTGCGTGAAGTGAGCCGGTGGTAAAACCCCTTTTTCAGGATGATTCCAACGCGCTAAGGCCTCAAGCGTGCGCACGCGCCCTGTTTTTAAATCAACAATCGGTTGATAGAAAACTGTGAACTCATTTTCATCTAACCCTTTTTGAATGCGTTGCCGCCTTGAAATCTTAGATATATATTTTTCATGTAAGGCCGGCGAATATGCGAAAATCCGGTTGTGAGCGTCCGACTTCGCTTCATAGAGCGCAAGGAAGGCTTGCTTGATCAGCTCGTCCTTTGTTTTAGCATTCTCGGGATAAAAGCTTGACCCCATGCTGCATTCATATTCGATGATATGAGGGGCTACCGCAGTTACGAGATCAAGATGCGATAATTTATGTAATAAAGCCTGATAGTTTTCTCGCGCCTTAGTCTCGTCACTAACAATAACCAAGAACTCATCGCCTCCGAACCGCGCGGCACATGCTTTGTCGCCGCATATAACTGAAAGCATTTGTGCTAAATCTATGAGAACTTTATCACCAATTTGGTGACCGTAGAAGTCGTTAATATCTTTAAACCGATCTACGTCGATTGCGAAAAGGGTGAAGTATTTCTCAGCTTGAAACTCAAACATGTTTTCAAGTTTTTTATGAATGGAAAACCTATTGGGCATCTCGGTCAAAGCGTCATAATGCGCGCGTTTATCCAAAAGGCTGTTGGTTTTAATACGCGCAAGTGCCGCTGTTAAAACACTTCCCAACATAGAGAGAAGACCAAATAAATTGTCTTCATAGTCTGGTGTTACTTTAGACCCTGCGTTGAATATCCCGACAACATTTCCTTCGTAGGAAATCGGAATTGACCATGTCGTCATCAGGCCGAGCGACGAGGTAAATCTATGGTTAGCCGCTTCTTTTTCAGACACGTTAGAGTAATATTGCACTTCACGGCTTTCAATGACTTTATGAAGCGCCGATAGATTATCTTCAATGATCATCAACTTAGCCGAAAATTGTCCGTCCTCATAAGTATATTTCACGCGAAGTTGATGATTGTCCCCATCTGACTGGACGTCGACATAGCTAACCCTATTGGCTTCAAATAGGTTCGTTATCGTATCACAAATCGTATGGAATAAGGCTTCCTCGCCTGTAACCGAACATAGTTTTAGAGAAATATCGGCCAATGTTTGTAAGCGCGCGGCATGCGTTTCCGCGCGGTGGGTCGCCGTATGTTGATCTATGCGATGTCTTAACCGTGAAAAGCAAGCTGAGACGACTGAGAGAACCACATTCATAAGCTGAATGTCATTGTCGGTGTAATTATCTGCCCCGTAACGGCCCAGCTTGATCAAGGCAAATAACTCGCCATCCACAATTATGGGTGCCGTGAGGACGAAATTGAAATTGGAGGTCTCCTCAGGATGTTCTGCAGAATTCAGAATAAGGACATCACCCGCCATTAACGGGATGAGAGTCTGTCTACCATGGAGTTTTATGACAGGTTTGGCGCTTTGGTCTAACCGCTTTCCGTCAGCATAAACTAATTCGAAGCGGTTTTTATTGGGCACGCCAATTGCAATCTGTCGGCTATCCGCCTCAATTAAAGTTTCCAAGGTCTTCGCCAGATATAGAAAGACCTCGTCCTGCGCCTGGGTCTGATTTATACCCCTAACGAATTGACTCAACGCCTCCAAGCGGCGCGGCTCCATGGGGGTATTTATACTTTTATAAGTCAACTAACTGACTCCCAAACACAACCCCTCAAGATGTTAGACAAACTTAATACAACCAATACTTGTATTTTAAATTAATTGTTATGGTTAAAATTAAAAAGCTGAATTCAGGGGCCATAGAAAATTTGGGCGCAGCTGTGCTGCCGTGGGAGTCGGATTTTTTGAAAATCCGCAAAAGCTTTAACCATTCTATCGAATGGGTAGCGCGCCTATGTTGATTTTATCTTTCAGATAAATTCAACTAGGACAGCCCGCGAGGGT
>CAZJRU010000028.1:0-15745 GCA_964548315.1 uncultured Hellea sp. | reverse complement strand
TCCATCCCGAATATGTCTCGGGGCATTCAGCCTTTAGCGGCGCGTTCTCAACGCCATTAAACTAACCCCATCTTTTACGGGATTTGGACACGACGCCGTCGACATATTCGTCTCGTCCTTTTTCGGGCAGAGCCAAGTTCTTCATCGCCCTGATAAGAGGTTTTTTATTTGGAATACTCTCGAGGCTATCTATAATTTCGAGCAGGTCTGTTTCAAATGTCTGCCCGGACTTTATCTCAATGAGATCTGATTTGTTTTTTATGTACCACTGAATGCTTCTTTGATCCGTATGTATCCCGGCGACAGGTAAATCTTTTCGAAGTGTCCGTGACGCGCTGAGGAAGCTATCGACTTCTCGCTCATAGGCGCGGCCATCAGCGAGCATTGTTAATACTAATAGCTTGAGAATATTATCCCATTGCGGCCTCGAAACTAAATCATGCATATCTAAACATCCCACTGTCGTGATATCTAAGCGTCGCCTTTAGCCTATTCTAGTGACACATAATAAAGCGTTAATGAGAATTGTTTCTTAAGGTTGCAATTTATGCGTTCCGCGCTCTCATAAATGTAAGGCCCCTATAAAAAAACCCCCTGCGAGCAGGGGGCCTGTCTAATCATTTTCTTTGGTTTAGAAACCAGCGGCAACGCCGACACCTACCCAAAATAAATTATCATCTGTGCCCGCGCCTAGCGTCGGGTCAAAATCAAGCGTGTCTTCCGAAGAGATGGAGTAATTTGCGCCGACATAAGCTGAAACATCATCTGTGAAACCATATCCAAGTGAAGCGGAGGCAAGTCCGTATTCATAAGAGCCGCCGTCAGGAGCGTCAACAAGACCAGCTGTTACGCCCAGGTCTAGGCTAGATTTCGGTCCTACAGGTAAGCTGTGTCCGAGACCACCTTCAAGGGTAAAGGCTTCAAGATCAAAATCATAATATGCTGTGACAGACGGGGATAAAACGGTGTTCAGCGCGACTCCGCCGTTGACTTCAAATGAGTCTGAAGCGTCAGGGAAGTTATATAATGTTGCGCCAACGCTTGCGCTGACCGCATCGGATAGATCGAAACCATAAGACGCGTAAAAGTCGATTTCATCTGTATCAGCCAGACTATCAGACCCAATGCCCGTTGAGGCCCAGATGCCAGCTGAAAAATTGCCTAACCCGACTTCGACGCCAGGCTGAATGGCTTCTGACTCAAATGACACGCCCCGAAAGACATATTCGCTGACGTAGTCAATTGAGGTAGAAACGCTAATGTCTTGGGCTTGCGCTGCAAATGGTGTCATTAAAGCGGCGATTAAGGCCGTGGAACTTACCGCCTTGGCTAAAAGTTTATGTGTCATGTTTAACTCCTAAATATGTCCCACCTTTGTGGGGGTCTTTGAAACTCATGAGTGGTCATTAGGAGCTGAGGCGCGGGGGGTGAATGGGATTTGGGAAAATGGACGGCAATTGCACGCAAGTGATGGAGATAAGTGCGACAATGACCAAATTTGATGCAAAGGCGGGCGTTTTAGGGCAAACTGGCCCGAATGCCATGACAAACTTTGTGCGCTTAGCTTTTGAACTCAACCTTTGCGGCTAGCTGTCCGTTTGATTACCGTCCGTAGGCTTTACGTGTGCTTAAACGGCTTTTCCGTGACAATGTTTGACTTTTCTGCCCGACCCGCAAGGACAGGGGCTATTTCGGCTCACGCCTTCTAGTTGCTGGGGCGAAATATCTGTTTGCGCGGCTGCCGCGGCGGCGGCGGGCGCAATGGCGGCAGGTGAGCTCATCATTTCCATTGGCGAGCGCGCGCCCATGGTCGCTTGTTGCTGCTGGCGCTGTTGTTCCATCATGGCGTCTTGTTGGCGCTGCATCTGATGATTGATCAAAAGCCGCGTTACGGATTTAGTCACGCCTTCACGTAGATCAGTGAGAAGTTTGTCAAAGAGAGTAAAGGCCTCTGATTTATACTCATTAAGCGGATCACGTTGTCCGTAAGCCCGCATCCCAATCACAGATTTAAGCGCGTCGAGTTGCTGAAGATGCTCGCGCCAATTTTGGTCTATGACTTGAAGCAATAATTGTTTTTCAACCCGCTGCATTTGCTCATCATCGATACCTGCTGTGAGCTGGGTAAAGGCTTCGCCTGTTGCGTTTTTAAGGCGCTCGAGCATTTCTTCATCAGCAATGCCTTCTTCCTTGGCCCAATCGGCGAAAGGAATTTCCATGGCGAGGGTTTCTTTGGCAGATTCGGTCAGCCCCTCAATATCCCATTGCTCGGCATAGGCCTTTTTCGGGACATGGGTTTCAATCAAATCTTCACAGACCTGATGACGGAAATCTTCAATCACATCAGAGACATCATCATCGGTCATAAATTCCATGCGCTGTTCGAAGATCGCCTTACGCTGATCGTTCATCACATCATCATATTTGAGCAGGTTTTTCCGAATATCAAAATTACGCGTTTCCACGCGTTTCTGCGCGGTCTCAATCGTCTTGGTCATGACTTTATTGGTCAGCTCTTCACCTTCTTCCCAGCCGAGTTTGCCCATCATGTTTTTGAGGCGCTCGCCGCCAAAAATACGCATGAGGTCATCCTCGGTCGAGAGGTAAAATTTAGAGCGGCCCGGATCGCCTTGACGGCCCGTACGTCCGCGTAGCTGATTATCAATACGGCGCGATTCATGGCGCTCTGTGCCCAGAACATAAAGTCCGCCCGCCGCGAGGGCCTTTTCTTTGAGTCCCGCGATTTCGGTTTTAATGTTCTCTTCAAGGCGCTCGCGCTCTGCCGGCGGGGTGGTGGTCGGAATTTCTTGCTCAACACGCATGTCCAAATTCCCCCCCAGCTGAATATCGGTCCCGCGTCCTGCCATATTGGTCGCAATGGTCACCGCGCCGGGGACGCCGGCTTGGGCCACAATCGAGGCTTCTTCTTCGTGATAGCGTGCATTGAGGACTCGGTGCTCAATATTGCGTTCAGTCAAAAAGCGAGAGAGCGATTCTGATTTCTCAATCGAGACGGTGCCGACCAACATGGGCTGACCCTTTTTGGCGGCGACTTGGATTTCATCGACAATAGCATTAAACTTTTCACGTTCCGTGCGGTAAATCGCGTCTTGCTCATCAACGCGCTGGATCGGGCGATTGGTAGGGATGATTAAAACATCCAAATCGTAAGTCTCGCCAAATTCAGAAGCTTCTGTTTCAGCCGTACCGGTCATGCCTGATAGTTTTTCATAAAGCCGGAAATAATTTTGCAGGGTCACTGAGGCCAAGGTGACATTTTCAGGTTTAACCTCAACGTTTTCTTTGGCTTCAATCGCTTGATGCAGCCCTTCGGAGAGGCGGCGTCCATCCATCATACGACCTGTAAACTCATCAATGAGAACAACTTCGTTATTTTTGACGATATAGTCTTTGTCGCGGTAAAAGATTTTATGGGCTTTGAGGGCTTGGTTGATGTGATGCACAATTGTGACGTTCTCAACATCGTAGAGGCTCTCGCCTTCTAGCATGCCTCTGTCTTTCAAGATATTTTCAATCTGCTCATTGCCCGCCTCGTTAAAGGTCGCGGTTCTGGCTTTCTCATCAATATCGTATCCGTCTTCTGTGATGGAGGGAATAATCGTATCAATGGTGCGGTAAAATTCAGATTTATCGTCTGTCGGGCCGGAGATAATGAGCGGTGTTCGCGCTTCATCAATTAAGACAGAGTCGATTTCATCTATAATCGCGTAATTATGCCCGCGCTGCGCCATCTCTTCGATGCTATATTTCATATTATCGCGCAGATAATCAAAACCGTACTCATTATTGGTACCGTAAGTAATATCGCAGTCATAAGCGTCTTTGCGCTCATTCCCATAAGCGTCGTGATCATTAATACAGCCGACGCTCATACCGAGGAACTTATAGACTTGTCCCATCCATTCTGAATCGCGCCGCGCGAGATAATCATTCACGGTGATGATATGGACGCCTTCACCCGGGAGCGCGTTCAGGTAAGCGGCAAGAGTGGAGACAAGGGTTTTACCTTCACCTGTTCGCATTTCGGCGATTTCGCCGCGGTGGAGCGTAATGCCGCCAATAAGCTGCACATCATAGTGGCGCTGTCCCAAAGTCCGTTTTGCTGCTTCGCGCACCGTGGCAAAGGTTTCGGGCAATAAATCATCGAGCGTTTCGCCGTCTTTGAAGCGTTTTTTAAACTCTTCGGTCTTTTGGCGTAGAGCGTCATCCGTTAGTTTTTCAAATTCAGGTTCAAGTGAATTTATCTTTTCGACCAGCGGCCGTAATTTCTTTAGCTTCCGGTCATTTTCAGTTCCGAAAATCTTTTTCGCGATCCCTAACATTGGGGCTCCTTTGGAGGAGGTTTCGCGTGATAGAGTTCACACAGCTCAAACCTCGACATATGCTTTGTCGTGACTTAGGGACGGTCATGCTTTAAGTCAATAAAAGCAGTCAAAGTAAAACAGCAAAATTTTGTAACAAATCATGATAAAAACAAAAAAATATTTCTCCCTGCTGCTGATTTTAAGCGCGATAAGTCTGACCGCGTGCCAAGACCGGCTCATAATGGCCGATAATTCACCCTTTGGCGACGGCGTTGTTCGGCTTGGCGATACTGAGGTCGCCAATATTGACGGAACGAAGATTTACCTCTCAGATGTAGAGCGCACTGCCGCCGCGCAAGGGCTTATTGAAATTGGTTCCCCGTTAACGCCCGGACAGCCCATTTTTCAAAAAACTTTAGATGAATTAATAGATCAGCGCCTTTTAGCGCTAGACGCCCTGCGCCGCTCTTTGGATCAAGAGGATGAGACCCGCCGCCGCCTCTCTGTTGCGCGCGAGCGTATTCTAGGCAATGTGCTGGTCGAACGGCACTTGCAAGATAAAGTAAATGAAACGGCGGTTCGGCGCATGTTTGATGAGCAAGCCAATTTGCGCGAGCGCGGCGAAGAAATACAAGCCCGTCACATCTTGCTAAAAACAGAGGAAGAGGCGCAGGCTACGGCTAAGAAATTAGCCAATGGCGCTGATTTTACGGCGCTGGCGAAAGAGTATTCCGAGGATGAAGGTAGCCGCGATTCAGGCGGAGAATTAGGCTATTTTGCTCGCGATATGCTCAATGAGACATTTACGGATCAAGCCTTTGCAACGCCGAAAGGCGAGCGCTCTGAACCTTTTGAAACCGAATTTGGCTGGCATATTCTTGAAGTCCAAAATAAGCGAACGGCGCCAAAACCGACTTATGAAGAGATGCGGGGCGAGATTTTAAATTTTATGACCTATGATGAAATTCAAGATCTATTGGTGACCTTGCGAGCCCAAGGCGACATAAATTTACTCTTTGGACAAGCTGTCGTAAACCCAACATCAGAAAACTCTGCACCAGAAAACATAAAACCTGAGCCTGCCGACAATGAGTAAGTATAACGTTTCCCCCTTTGCCCCGAAAAATTTCCCGCGGCTCCCGCCGATAAACGGGTTTGAGATGGCGACCGCCATGGCTGGCGTCAAATATGAAAACCGCACCGACCTTTGGGTCCTGCGCGCCCAGCCAGGCACGCAGGTCGCGGGCGTTTTTACGCAAAACCTCTGCCCGGGCGCAGCGATCGATTGGTCACGTAAGGCCTTAGTCGCCCATACGGACGGGCCGCGCCTTGTTGTTGTCAACTCTGGCAACGCCAATGTTTTTGCGGGCCAAAAAAGTAAAGACGCCGTAGTAGAGAGCGCGCGCGGCGCGGCGGATATCTTTGGCGGCTCGCCAGACAGCGTGTTTTTGGCCAGTACGGGCGTCATTGGCGAAGCGCTGGACGCGTCGAAAGTCACGGCCAAATATCCGCAAATGAAAGCCGCGCTTAACGAGGACGGCTGGGAAGCGGCGGCGCGCGCCATTATGACGACAGATACCTATGCCAAAGGCGCGCAGGCCAAAACGGTGATTGACGGGACGCCCGTGCAGATTAACGGCATTGCCAAAGGCTCGGGCATGATTGCACCCGATATGGCGACCATGCTCTCCTTCGTGGCGACGGACGCCAATATCTCGCAAGAGGTTTTACAGGCCTTGCTCTCATCTCAGACGCAAACCAGTTTTAACGCGATTACGGTGGATAGCGATACCTCGACCTCTGACACGCTATTATTGCTAGCCAGCGGGGCGGCAGGCCATGACCCAATCACAAATATTGACGATCAGCGCCTCTCAGATTTCAAAACAGCGCTTCATCAGGTTCTCTTTGATTTGGCTATGCAGATTATCAAAGACGGCGAGGGCATAACAAAATTTGTCACCATTAAAGTCAGCGGCGCAGTCAGCGATATAAGCGCCAAGCGTGTCGGGATGAGCATTGCTAATTCGCCATTAGTCAAAACAGCGATTGCGGGCGAGGACGCCAATTGGGGACGCGTTGTTATGGCGGTGGGCAAGGCGGGCGAGCCTGCGGAGCGTGATAAATTATCCATCTGGATGGGCCCGCATTTACTGGCGCAAAATGGCCAGAAAAATGAGAGCTATACCGAAGCGGACGGCGCGGCTTATATGAAAAATGAGGCCATAGACATTAGTGTTAATCTGGGCTTAGGCGAAGGCAGCTCCACGGTTTACACCTGTGATTTGACCCATGGTTATATCGACATCAATGCGGATTACCGCTCTTGAGCGAGCGGGCTTTATTAGTCGTTGCGGCTTGCGCGCTTATCGACCCTGATGGGCGTATTTTAATAACGCAGCGCCCCAAGGGCAAAAGCCATGCAGGTCAATGGGAATTTCCGGGCGGTAAGGTCGAGCGGGGCGAAACGCCAGAGCAGGCTGTGACGCGCGAGCTCCGAGAAGAGCTGAGCGTCGAGCCTTGTGAGCGCTGTCTCCAGCCCTTCTCATTTGCCTCTCACGCTTATGAAGACTTTGATTTGCTCATGCCGCTGTATCTTTGCCGACAATGGGACGGCTTTGCCCAAGCGCTTGAGGGTCAGACCCTCAAATGGGTCTTCCCCGATAAGATGGGCGATATAGATTGGGTCCCCGCAGATATTCCGCTCGCCCAAGAGATTAGGGATAGGCTACAAAGCGGGCGTAGGTTTGCGAGTTAACTGTCTTTCACGGCCTTAAGCGCGTCGCCCAAATGCATTTTCCCTGAGCCGGGCTTAAGCGGTTTTTGCTGGCTTTCATCTGGGGACCAGCCTGTGAGCCAGAGGATTTCAAAACTGGTTTTCAGTTTTTCGTTTTGTCCAAAAAGCGACGCGCAGTTTTCTTGCAGTTTTGAAAGATAGGTTTTCGTTAAAACGCGGCCTGAGCGCGTTTTTAAAATATTGGTCTCGCCAATATCTCGCAGGTCAGAGATGAGTTTGCCAAGAGTTGAATAATTGACCTTAAAGCGGTCCATATCGACGACGGGTAAGTTCAGGCCCGCCCGCGTGAGGAGCGGGGCGGCTTGTGAATGCGTGACCATGGGAAAGACGCGCGCCGTTGTCCCGCCAAATATATCCTCATCCGTTTTATAAAGCGATTGCCGTAATTCCGTGAGGGTGTCACCGCCAAAAAGCGCTGCGATAAACAGCCCGTCTTTTTTCAGCCCGCGCGCCATCAAGCTCATTTGCCCCGGTAAATCATCTTCGCTGTGAAGCGTAAGAATTGAGAGAATAAGATCTGCTTTGCCGTTTGCTACATTCGCCACATCCTCGCCGCGTGAGAGGAAGGTAAATTGGACAGGCTGCCTATCAGCGGGGAGCCTTGCAGTGAGCGCTTCTCTAAGATCAAAGTCCCCGACTAGAATAATGCTCTCAAAGTGGCGGTTTACATCTAAGATGCGCTCGGCCACATCATCTAAGCAGCGTTCCAGCAAAAATGACAGATCTGTTTTGGTCATGCGCCTAGCCGCCCTTGCGCGGCGCAAGGATTTTAAACGCGAATCAAATATTTGCGGAATAGCCATTTGCTCTGCCATAAGAGGGATATGGTCTTTTCAACCTCTAAAGAAAACCCTTTCTTGCGCAGCGCGGCAAATATTGTCGATATTGTTCTGCCCCCGCAATCTTTGGTCACGGGCCAGATAGGCGACGCTGGCGCTGACGCAGACATTTGGTCAAATTTGAATTTTCTGGATGAGCCGTGTTGTAAGGTCTGCGGCTTTCCTTTCGAATATGATGAGGGCGGGGAGACTTTATGCGGGCGGTGCAGCATTCGTTTGCCGGCCTATGATATGGCGCGCGCGCCCTTTCAATATGATGACGCGTCTCGGTCTATGATTTTGGGCTTTAAGCATGGCGGGCGTACAGAAGGCTTAGGTGCATTTGCCGCCCATATGCGCCGCGCGGGACGCCGGTTTTTGGGCGAGGCCGATTATCTCTTGCCCGTTCCGCTACATTTCTCCCGCCGCGTAAAGCGCCGCTATAATCAGTCGTCTTTATTAGCCCGGGCCTTAGGCCGCATTTCGCGTCCAGAATTTGACCCTGATATCTTGATACGCCGCCGCTCAACGCCGCCCCAAGCGGGAAAAACGGCGGCGGGCCGACATAGAAATGTGCAGGGCGCCTTTATGATAAGAGAAACAGCGCAAAGCCGGGTCAAGGGCGCGCATATTGTTTTGATTGACGACGTTATGACCACGGGCGCAACGCTTGAAGCCTGCGCGAAAGTTCTGCGGCGCGCGGGGGCGTCCCGCGTTGATGCTTTGACCTTAGCGCGGGTTGTCAAAGCCGCCGCAATCCCTAAATAGAGAGAAGACACGCAACAGATATGCATCCCTAAGGAATGAGTTATGGCCAAGATTGAAATGTATACAAAAAAAATGTGCCCGTTTTGCATTCGGGCCAAAGCGCTTTTGAAGAAGAAAGGCGCGGCCATCACCGATATTCCTGCCTATATGAGCGCGTCGAAAAGAGCTGAAATGCGCCAGCGCTCTGGCGGAGCGAATACTTTTCCGCAGATATTTATAGACGGTAAGCATATTGGCGGCTGCGATGATTTATTCGCGCTGGATGCGCGCGGTGGATTGGACCCGTTACTCGCTTGATAAAAGCCGCCGTCATTCAGCTGCGCTCCACCGGTCAGATTGAGCAAAATCTCGACGCGGCGGGCGCGTTAATTCGCCAAGCAGCAGCTGACGGGGCGGGCTTTGTCGCGACGCCTGAGATGACGCATATTTTGCAGCGCTCACCCAAGCGCCTTTTCGGGGCCATATCTGAAGAAGCGGATGATGGGGGCGTAACGTATTTTAGCGCGCTTGCCCGTGAGCTTAAAATTGATCTCTTAATTGGCTCGCTCGCGATAAAGACCGGAGAGAGCCGCGCCGCCAACCGCTCTTTCCTGTTTGATAAAAACGGTAAGATCACGGCACGCTATGATAAAATCCACCTCTTTGACGTGACCGTCTCGCGCGCGGAAACGTGGAAAGAGAGCAATGTCTATGACCGGGGTGAGGGGGCTGTGCTGGCCGATATTGACGGGGCGAAACTCGGTCTCTCCATTTGTTACGATTTGCGCTTTGCTAAGCTATACCGTCATTACGCGCGTTCGGGCGCGCAGATATTGACCGTGCCCGCCGCCTTTACGCGTCCAACAGGTGAGGCGCATTGGGAGAGCTTATTACGCGCGCGCGCCATTGAAACCTCAAGCTTTGTCATTGCGCCAGCTCAAGGCGGGGCCCACGAAGATGGCCGCGCGACCTGGGGCCGTTCTATGATTGTTGGGCCTTGGGGGCGTGTTCGGGCTATCCTCGCTCATGATGAACCGGGCTATATTTGCGCTGAGTTGGATATCGAAGACGTTATATCGGCACGCGCTAAAATTCCGGCATGGGATTATGAACCGGATTATAATCTGTGATAAAATATAATCTCATATGCCGCCATGAGCATGAATTTGAAGCCTGGTTTTCGTCTTCATCTGACTATGATGATCAGCGTAAGAAACGCTTGGTAGAATGCCCTTATTGCGGCTCTGCCAAAGTTGAAAAGGCGATTATGGCGCCCAATGTTTCAACTTCGCGAAAAAAAGAAAAAATCGCGAGCAAACAAAAAGAGGCCCATCACCACACCATGGCGATGATGAATGCCGCGGCCTCAAAGATCAGAAAAGAGATCGAAGATAAGTGCGACTATGTCGGCGAGAAATTCGCTGATGAAGCACGCGCTATGCACTACGGCGAGAAATCAGAGCGCGCGATTTACGGAGAGGCCAGCCCCTCCGAAGCGGCAGAGCTGCGCGAAGAAGGCGTTGAGATTGCGCCCCTGCCAAATGTCTTAGCGCCTAAACCCTATAAAAAAGTGAACTAAGCCGCGAGAGGCATTGATTCCGCTTTGGGTCTTGACGGCAAAATAATTACATTATCATCGCCCATATCTATAACGGTTTGACCGCTTTTAATGGCGTTTAAGATATCAGGTGCATTCGCAAATGGCCCCAAAGCAATCAGAAGATTATCTTGCGCGTCAAGGTTAGGCAGCGTTGAAAAAGCTATGGCTTGCTCTGTCGATATAGTGCCGCCAAAGAAGGCTTGCCGCAGGCGCGGGCTTAAGCGCGAGATGCAGAGAAGGTCTTTGATGCATTGTTTGGAGACATAAAGCGCTGTAGCGATTTCCATCAGGCTGAGGCCCCGTTGGCGTAGCTCCATAGCTTCCTCATATTTCTCGCCATTGGAGAGCAGGCTCATCGGGCTCATGTGCTCAGAGTTAACCTTGTCGACAAGGATGTAAGGAATATTGACAAGCGAGCGCGGAAGCGTGCCTGCAAATTTCATCCGGCGCAGCGCAGTTAAGCGTTTCTTGCCGTCAATGACGATTAATTTTGTCCCGCGTTTCATAACGACCAAAGGATTTAATAAGCCATGCGTTTGGATTGACGCTTGTATTTGCTGAACTTCCTTTAGTCTATCGCCAAAGAGAATACGGGTTGTGGGGGCGCGAAAATTTTCCATTTTCGTAGTTACGACGTTTCGTGGCAGCATATTTGCCTCCATTTCTAACCTATCTTTAATGGCGCTTAAATTGCCGCAAAGATACGGTTTCGTTACATCACCTACATCGTGGTTAATGAGTCTTAACCATCTATAGAATTGAACATAGGGATTATTTTGGCCAAATTAAGTCACATCTCTCAACGAAAGTGTGACTCATATGTGAGGCGTCTATGCTCAATAACACACGCATAAAGGGAGAAATGTGAACCTAAGCTGACATTTATGGTTAATCAAAAGTTAAGGGGTATGGTTAACCAAAGGTAAAGAGGGTTAACTTTTAAGACCTACCGTGACGTAATTAATCGACAGATCATCAGAGAAGCGCCACTCACTGCTCAGCGGGTTTAAGCTCATGCCAATACTCGGCTCGGGTTCAAGGCCAGCCTCTAAAAGCCAGCGGCGAATTTCAAGGGGTTTAACCAGCTTAGCATATTGATGGGTGCCGCGCGGGAGCCATCTCAAAATATATTCCGCGCCTAAAATGGCAAAGCTAAAGGCTTTAAAGGTACGGTTAATGGTCGAGCAAATCATAAGCCCGCCGTCTCTGACCATAGCGCCGCAATCCTTCATAAAGACGGGCGGATTGGCGACATGCTCAATCACTTCCATATTGAGCACAGCGTCAAAAGGCGCTTCGCCCGATTGCACGAGTTGTTCAATCGTGCCGTGGCGGTAATCAATATCAAGCTCCATTTGCGCTGCATGGGTTTTTGCGGTTTTGAGATTTTTCTCTAGCGCGTCCACCCCTGTTACGCTTGCGCCAAGCCGCGTCATGGGCTCACAGAGCAAGCCGCCGCCGCAGCCAATATCTAAAATTCGGAGGCCTTTAAGGGGCAGCTCCGAAGCGGGATCACGGTGAAAATGCTCACATAGTGTTTCTTTAATAAACCCCAGACGCGCCCCGTTCATAATATGAAGCGGCTTAAACGGTCCCTTTGGGTCCCACCAATTCTCCGCCATGCGCGCAAAGCTCGCCATTTCCGCAGGGTCAACCGAGACGCGGGAGATATTTTCCGGGGCTGTTGCGTTATGGGCCATATAAAAACCTTTAAGTTTTTAGAAGGCTAATTGATAGAGCCGTCATGACGCAATGAGGCGCTTCGCCGCGAGCCAGAGATTTTTATAAATATTATCTATCTCCCATATATAACTCTGAGTAAGCTGGAAGAAAAAGGGCATTAACGTGAAAAACCCTAAAATTGGAATTGCCGTCGTCTTAGTCAGTATTCTGAGCTGGTTTCTCTACCCACTCTATGGATTCGTCTCTAATCAATATGAGGTGGCACGTATTCCGTGGGGGTGGCATGTCTTACCTAATAAGCCAGTGCCAAAAGAATTTGTAATAGACGATGATTATGCGAAGATTTCTCAGGCTGCTCTTGAAATTTTGTTGCGTCGTAGAGACCGTATTGCAGCGCCTAGCCTATCGGCAGCCGTTGCCGTTGATAGAAAAATAGTATTTTCTGGCGCTGTTGGTTGGAGGGATATTTCCAAAGAGTTGCCTGCAACACCCTTGACGACTTACCGCATAGGTTCCACGTCTAAACCCGTTGGTATAACAAGTCTTGCAAGGCTCGTTGATGAAGGCTTGATAGACTTAGATAGTCCGATTTCAAGATATGCGAAAGATCTTCCTAATTCTGCCTGGGGACAATTAACCGCGAGGCAACTTGCGTCTCACACAGCAGGCTTACCTGGCTATGAGGAAAATAAGGATTGGCTAGGCTTTTATCAAAGCTTGACCTTAAAGGCTCATTATGACGACCCCAAAGCTGCATTAAACGTCTTTGATGGCTCAGACCTTCTTCATAAACCTAAAAGTAAATTCCACTACTCAAGCTATGACAACATTTTACTCAGCGCTGTGATGCAAGAGGCGGCGGGTAAGTCTTTTCACTCCGTAATGACATCACGCGTGTTCACGCCTTTAAATTTGGACTCGATAAAACCCGATGACCGTCATGATAAAAACGCTAATCACGCAGTTTCCTATCAATCAAAAGGTGTTACATATAAGCCGTGGCGCGACGTTAACCTTAGCCACAAATTGGCGGCAGGGGGCTATATCGCCACGCCCTCTGACCTCGCGATATTAGGGGGCGCTTGGCTAAATGATGACTACATTTCATCCAATACCCGAGATGAATTTTGGACACCTGCTAAACTGGAAGATGGGAGTGTAAATGAACAGGACTACGCTTTGGGCTTTCGCAAAAAGTCTTGGGAGATTGCAGGCGTCGGCCAAGTCACACATTTAAACCATGGTGGCGTATCAAAAGGGGCGCAATGTTGGTTAATGATTATCCCCGAATATAATATGACTGTCGCAATTTCAACAAATAGACGTACCGACGAATTCTTTGATTTTGGGGATGTTTACGTTGATTTATTAGAACTGTTTATACCTGCGTCTCACTCGGCCTCTCACTAAACCTTTTGCATGTGGGCGTCTAACGATTGATGTATGTGAACCCCTTTGGGTTTATGTTTGCATATATTCTTTAAAAAAGAAGACGATGAAGGCTATTCCGCCAAGAACTAAGACGCCGGCTAGTAGTAAGGCTAGCTTCGGGGAGCGTTTAAAAATCATCTCTAGGATATCATCGGCGTCAATATCAAAATCGACAGTTTTTAAATTGTTCCTAAAATTTCCATAGTCATTACCCCCCTGTTAAGGGGCTCCGTAACAAAAAACCTTTCATCTTTTCTTTAGGAACAAAGTTAATTCCGTCTAACCGCTTGAAAATTCCGCGTACCCGCGTAAAAGGCCTGCTGGTTTTGATAAGGAAACATAATGGCGCGTATCGTCATGAAATTTGGCGGCACCTCTGTCGCGAATTTAGACCGCATTCGTCACGTCTCGCGTTTGGTTGAGGCTGAGGTCAAAGATGGCAATGAAGTCGCCGTTGTTGTCTCTGCGATGAGCGGGGAGACAAACCGCCTTGTCGCCTTGGTGGACGCGCTCGACGCTGACCGTATCGGCAATGAAGATATTCACGGCGGCGAAATTGAAGATGAGTACGACTCTATTGTTGCCACTGGTGAACAAGTCACATCAGGTCTGCTCGCGATTGCATTGCGCCGCCGCGGCCTTAAGGCGCGTTCATGGCTGGGTTGGCAAATTCC
This sequence comes from uncultured Hellea sp., assembly GCA_964548315.1. Classification (GTDB taxonomy): domain Bacteria; phylum Pseudomonadota; class Alphaproteobacteria; order Caulobacterales; family Maricaulaceae; genus Hellea. The sequence goes on along the minus strand of CAZJRU010000028.1, from coordinate 1,670 downwards.
GCTGCGCACAGATATGGCTCATTCAAAGGCGCGTATCGCTGAGATTGAAAGCTCCGCGATTGGGCCGTCAATGGAGGCGGGTAATGTCGCCGTGGTCGCAGGCTTCCAAGGGATTTCTGATGATGGCCGTATTTCAACGCTGGGACGCGGGGGGTCCGATACCTCTGCTGTGGCTCTAGCTGTGGCGCTCAAAGCCGACCGCTGTGATATCTATACCGATGTTGACGGCATTTATACAACGGATCCGCGCATTGCCAAAGATGCGCGCCGTTTAAACCGGATTGCTTTTGAAGAAATGCTGGAGCTGGCCTCATTAGGGGCAAAAGTTTTGCAAACCCGCTCGGTCGAGCTGGCAATGAATAATAACCTACCCATCCGCGTGCTCACGTCGATGGCCGACGCTGGGGATGATAACCCCGGTACCCTAGTCTGTAATGAGGATGAAACCATGGAAGAACGCGTTGTATCAGGGGTCGCCTATTCGCGCGACGAAGCCCAAATCACACTACTCCAACTCCAAGACCAACCAGGCATGGTGGCCAAAGTCTGTAAGGCGATGTCCGAAGCCAATGTCATTGTCGATATGATTGTCCAAGGGATTTCACGTAATGATAATGCGGCGAACTTAACCTTTACCGTCGGTAAGCGCGATTTGGATAAGGCGCTTAAGGCTCTGGAAAAATCCAAAGGCCATATCGGATTTGAAGCGATTAAATCAGATGACAATGTTACTAAGGTCTCTGTTGTTGGTATCGGTATGCGCTCTCACACGGGCGTGGCGCAAACTATGTTTGAAGCCTTGGCCGAGCGCGGGATTAATGTTGAGGTTATCGCGACGTCAGAAATTAAAATCTCAGTGCTTATCGACTCGGAATATACAGAGCTGGCGGTTCGCGCGCTTCATAATGCCTTTGGCCTTCACGAAGCTGGTAAGCTGAAAGTGTCCGCGCCTTAGAGCGAACATAACTTTATGAAAGCTATATCTTATATATCGGCTTTCATATTCAGTACCATCTTATTGATTTTGCTTTATGGCAATCCATTTCAAATTTTGGAATTGCCTATTTATTTTATTTTTACCCCCTTCAAACCAGTAAATATCGTATTTTTATTTTGCTTTTTAATTAGTTTTGGGCTGGCGAAAAAGATTTATGATTTGGGGTGGTTAAAGTCCACTCCGATTAGGCTAACATTGATTTCAGTGTTAATTATTGCAAGTTCGTATTTGCTTTTTTGGGGCGTGACTTCGGCCGTCATCAAAGTGAAGGTAAAAAATATTAACCCAGACGAAATAATCTCTACGTCACATTATAGCTATCTGCATCGTCCGCCAACACTAAGATATATCTACGACCGTCCCTCGCGTGTCTTAATCCTTAAAGACTGCGATATATTGCGGTGGAGTTATCGTTACATGTCCTTCCGATCCATTAAGCCGAATACGGCGGCGGTCATTGCGCCTTATGAGTGGAGAAAGAACTGCGACTGGCCTTTATATTCTAAAGGACGCCGGAATTAAATCTTCTCAGTAATTTTAATCGCGGCTTTGCAGCCTGCGGTGATAACGCGCGAGAGCAGTCCATAAGCAGGGGCTTCATGCGCGCCAGCTTCTACGGCCGTGTCACGGTGGTGGAGCTCATCTTCGCGAAATTGCGCAAAAGTTGCCGCAA
>CAZJRU010000027.1:3271-16036 GCA_964548315.1 uncultured Hellea sp. | reverse complement strand
GAAACCATTCAAACTTTCCATTAATGACGCAAAGAGTTCCATGAACATCCCCAAAATTATTTTTATATATTGTTTATTTCGCCAGACCATAGGGCGCTAAAAAGCTAAGGCCAAGCCTAAAATTCGAAGAGGTCATTTAAGGATAGCTATAGATTCCAAACTGATTAACGGCCCAGACAATAAATATAGCGGCAGATAAAAACGGCCCAAAGGGTATGATGTTCTCGCGGGACTTACCCATAGCGATAATCCCGATTATAGCCGCGACACTGGCGAGTAACACAATCATAGGCAAAGCAAAGGCCCCGCACCACGCCCCGCCAACCGCTAATAGCTTAGCATCCCCGCGCCCAAGTCCATCTTTTTTGGACAGCGCCTTAAAGCCTTTTTCAATAGCCACAAAAGCCCCATATCCAAGCGCCGCGCCTAGAACATTCATTTTGATATCAGATGACAAAAAATATGCCTGGACAAAGCCAAGACCCAATAAGGCATAGTTCAGCGGGTTAGGCAGGCGAAAGGTTTTTATATCAACCCAAGATAAGGCGCAAAGACCTGTAAAAAATAGAATTGCGAATAAGAGTGTCATTTAATTAAGCCCTACAACGACGTTGGTCACTTCTCAAAATCGCCATTTTCTTATGTGTAGACTGTCGTAAATCTGCTATTCGCTACTATCAAGTCCCAGATTGCTCGCCACATAACATAAAATCTTGACCTTCCATGCAATAACAAACTGAATATGAAGTTTTTTCTCGCTTATTCTAACATATGTCTTAAAAAGCAGAAGCCTAAATACATAAAGGTTTTTGCCCTTATTCTAATGACTAACTTGTATAAGACCATTTGCGTCTCCACGTGACATAAGAAAAAAAATGAAAATCGAAGCCCTAAATATTTCCGCTGTAAAACTGATTACGCCGCAAAAATATGAAGACGCGCGTGGTTATTTCATGGAGACCTTCCGCCAAGATACATTCAATCAAGCTTTGGATGAAGAGGTGCATTTCGTTCAAGATAATCACTCTTTATCCGCGATGGCAGGGACAATAAGGGGGCTTCATTTTCAAGCCCCGCCCTATGGGCAAGGTAAACTCGTCAGGTGCACACAAGGAAGCATCATTGATGTCGCCGTTGACGCTAGGAAGTCCTCGCCGACATATGGCAGCTACGTAAGCGCGAAATTATCAGCGGAAAATGCTCAACAATTATGGGTGCCAATCGGGTTTCTGCACGGATTTGCGACTCTAGAGCCCAATACAGAAGTGGTTTATAAAGTCACAAATTATTATTCCAAGGAATGTGACGGCAATGTTTTGTGGAATGACCGTGACTTAGGCATTAATTGGGGGCTTGACGAAAGAACTCCAATCTTGTCTGAGAAAGATATGAACGCGCCTTTATTCAAAGACTTTAAGTCTCCTTTTTGATGCAAAACCTCTTTGTTACAGGATAAGCTATGCGGCTACTCATAACTGGAGGCGCGGGATTTATAGGCTCAGCCGTTACGCGCACAGCAATTGCTAGGGGTCTATCGGTCATCAATATTGATTGCCTCACCTATGCAGCTAACCTTCAAAGTCTCAAAGACATTGAAGATCACGACAATTATCATTTTGAAAATATAAATATTTGCGACGCCGCTAAGGTAGCTAGTGCCTTTAAAAAATATCAACCCGACGCCGTGATGCACTTGGCAGCAGAGTCGCATGTTGATCGGTCTATCGACGGTCCTGGGGCCTTTATCGAAACAAATGTCATAGGCACATACACTTTGTTACAAGCCGCTCGCACATACTATGAAACGCTGGCTTCGGATGCAAAAGACAGATTTCGGTTTCATCATGTATCGACAGACGAGGTTTACGGGGATCTTGAATTAGAAGACCCAGCCTTCGAAGAAACGACGTCATATGACCCAAGTTCCCCTTATTCCGCCTCCAAAGCCGCCTCTGACCACCTAGTCAGAGCCTGGGGAAGGACCTATGGTCTCCCAACAGTCATCACCAATTGTTCCAATAATTATGGCCCGTATCAATTTCCTGAAAAACTTATACCTGTTGTGATTCTAAAAGCGCTTCATGGCCAAGATATACCTGTTTATGGGACAGGCGAAAATATAAGGGACTGGCTTTACGTAGACGACCATGCCGACGCTTTGTTGACCGTTTTAGAAAAAGGAAAGATCGGGCAAACATACAATATCGGCGGGAATAACGAGCGAACAAATTTAGAACTTGTTCAGACCATATGCACCCTTATGGACACCCATACGCCAGAGGCAGGACCGCATAAAAACTTAATTACATTTGTAAAAGATCGTGCGGGTCATGACCAGCGCTATGCTATCAACGCCAGTAAAATCAAAAATGAGTTGGGGTGGTCCCCAGCAATCAGCTGGAATGAAGGCTTTGAAAAGACTCTCATGTGGTATCTGGATAATGAATGGTGGTGGAGACCTATTGTTAAAAAAGGTATGTTTGGTAAACGTCTGGGCACAACATAATTTTGGATACAACATATTTGGACAATGCATGACATTAAAATTTGCGGTGATTGGGGAGACCGGACAACTTGCACGCGCCCTTAAAAAACAAATCACTGAACACAAGTATCAAGCGGTATTTTTTAACCGCCAAGATTTGGATTTGTCAGCCTCCCCAGCAAAAATAAAAAAGTTTATCGAAGCAATTGAGCCTGTGGACGCGGTTATACTCGCCGCCGCATACACAGCCGTCGATAAAGCCAAAGAGGAAGCAGATTTAGCGATGGCGGTTAATGGCCGAGCGCCCGGCGTTATCGGCCAGACCTGTAAAACATTAGGCATCCCACTCGTTTATTTTTCAACGGATTACGTGTTTAATGGGACATCAAAATTACCCTATAAAGTCGACGATGAAATAGATCCCGTAAATATGTATGGCCAATCAAAACGCGCGGGGGAAATAGGCATTGAGGCTTCGGGTTGTGCTTATGCCATTTTGAGGACTTCCTGGGTGTTTGACGGGATAGGCCAGAACTTTCTTACAACTATGCTAAGTCTCGCCCAAACTCGGCCTTCTTTAAGTATTGTCGACGATCAACTCGGGCGGCCAACCTATTCAGGACATCTTGCCAAGGCAGGGCTTGCGGTTGCGCGCGCCTTAGTAGAAGGCAAAACTGGTAGCCAGGGTATTTTCCACGTGAGCAATTCAGGACCAATCATCAGCTGGGCCGAGTTTGCTCAAAAAATATTCGATAGTGAAAATCTACCCATCAAGGTCAATAAAATTCCGACTGCCGAGTATCCTACCCCCGCAAGGCGTCCGTTATTCTCCGCTTTGGATTTAGAAAAATTTGAATCAATATTTGATTATAAATTACCAAGCTGGCAGGAAGGTCTGAGAGCGGCATTAGCCGACAGGTAAATTGGAGTTTTTTGTGGACCGTAAAGGCATCATCCTAGCTGGTGGATCAGGTACACGGCTTCATCCCAGTACAATCTCTGTATCAAAACAGCTTATGCCAGTCTTTGATAAGCCAATGATATATTATCCCTTATCCGTGTTGATGACGGCTAAAATCCGGGATATTTTGATTATCACGACACCGCACGACCAAGCTGCCTTCAAACATCTTTTGAAGGATGGTAAAAGATGGGGTCTCAATATTGAATATGCAGTCCAGCCCAGTCCTGATGGCTTGGCGCAGGCTCTTATAATTGCGGAAGATTTTTTGGATGGGTCCCCCAGCGCCCTTATACTAGGCGACAATCTCTTTTTTGGTGTTCCCTTTACCGAATCCGTTAAGGCGGCAAACAGAAGAGAAACTGGAGCCACGGTATTTGGCTACGAAGTAAAGAACCCTTCAGATTACGGTGTTGTTGGATTCGATGAGGATAAAAATGCCATTTCACTTGAAGAAAAACCTGACAACCCTGCTTCCAATTACGCCGTCACTGGGCTTTATTTTTATGACAAACATGCCAGTGAGTATGCTAAATCGGTTAAACCTTCCGCAAGAGGTGAGTTGGAGATCACCGCCCTAAATGAGATTTATCTCAAAGCCGGAAGTTTGAATGTTGAACTCCTTGATCAAGGGACCACTTGGCTGGATACAGGAACACACCGGTCTTTATTGCAAGCCGCTCAATTTGTTAGCGTTATAGAAGAACGTCAGGGCAAGCGCATATGCTGCCCCGAAATCATAGCCTATGAAAATGAGTGGATAGACCGAGAGCAGCTCACCAAATTAGCTGAAAGCTTGAAAAAAAGCGGATACGGCGAATATTTTTTCAAATTTTTATCGCAGTAAAAACGTGCAACCCTGGGAAGAATAGTGGCAGGCCCTCCATATATATCTGTCATCATTGTCAATTATAACGGGGAAGAGTGGTTAGAACCCTGCGTCCAATCTGTGGCAGACCAAAGCTTTACAAACTTTGAGTGTTTTATCGTCGATAATAATTCTACGGATAAGTCTTTAGAGCGGCTACCCGATCTCGATTCAAGGTTTCACCTTATCAAATCCCCCGCTAACCTAGGTTTCGCGGCCGGCAATAACCTCGCGGCTAAACGTGCCAAAGGGAAATGGCTTGCCTTATTAAATCCTGATGCATTTGCCCATAAAGACTGGCTTGAAAAACTCCTTGCCGCCACTGAACTAGCGCCGAATGTAACTATGGTAGGCTCGACTCAATATTTTGCTTATGAGGACAACATGTTCGACGGAATTGGGGATGAGCTCCACGCCTTTGGACTCGCCTATAGATCCGGCTTCGGCCATAAAGTACATCCCGTCGTAACCCGAGAAACCTTTGCTCCCTGCGGGGCAGGCGCTCTTCTTGAGCATGAAACGTTCCAACGTTTAGGCGGCTTTGATGAAACATTTTTTTGTTATCATGAAGACATTGACCTCGCGTATCGCATGCGTCTTGACGGCGGCATTTGTATTCAGTCAGCTGACGCCAAAATAGATCATGTGAGTAGCGGTATAAGTGGCCGCGCGTCTGATTTCGCTATTTATCATGGTACGCGAAACCGGGTTTGGACCTTTATGAAAAACACGCCTAGAGGACTTATGCCGCTACTTTTCCCCGGTCACATCTTAATGAATATCTTGATGTTAATCTGGTCGATTTTCAGATCAAAAAGAGCCAAGCCGACATGGCGCGGTATGAAGGACGGCTTCTTAAAGCGCCCGCGCTCAGAGACCTTACTGCCCGCGCGCAAAATATCCTATATCGCGCTTCTAAAAAGCTTTGCCTGGTCTCCTATAAAGCTAAAAAAGCGCGCTCCAATTAAAACGGCTAAGTTTATAAGTCATAAAAAAACCCGCTGACGCGGGTTTGTTTTAGCAAAAGTCGCTCGCCTTACGCGGCTTCTGTTTTAGCCTTGCTAATCTGCTTTTTTATTTTCTTGGCTTTATCTGTGAGCTTGTGGTTTTTGGTCCCCAACAAAAATCCGTCAAGACCACCTTTGAAATCAACCGTGCGAAGCGTTTTAGCGGCAATACGCATTTTGAACTTCTGGCCTAAAGTTTCAGAAGGCAAAGTCACGTTACACAGATTTACATTAAACCTACGATTTGTCTTAATATTAGAATGAGAAACATTGTGACCTGACATAGGGCCCGTATTTAAAAGATCGCAACGACGTGACATGATAACTTGCCTGTAGTGTAAATTAAAGCCTACTTAATGTAAGCAACATTAAAAGCGGGGAATTAGTTGCAGAATCGGACGACGTCAACCCCTTTAACACCAATATTTAACCCCCGCGCACAGAGTGACATAAATAACACTGCGATAGGGTCTTTTGTTTCCACTATCTCTATGTAATCTACCCGTTAAATGCCCTGGATTAAAAAACATTTTGTAGTTTCGGCTCTTTTAGCCTCATTCGCGCTACTGCCGCTCAGCGCCTCGAGTTTTATCGAACAATCTCGGAATATTTCGGCGCTTAATAGTGGAAATATAAACGCGAACAAAGTCTATAGTTTGCCCCCTGCTCCCCAAAGCGCTTTAAAGTTTGATTTCAAACTCAAAGGCTATGTCTTTGGGCTTCGTATGATCAGAGCCAATTATACCGGATGGTTTAATCAGACAAATTATAGCCTTTATACTGACCTAAAAACCTCGGGACTTGGCGCGCTTTTAAAAAAGCTAGAAATTTGGGCTGTCACCCATGGGAAATCTTCCGGCTATCGCCTTCAACCAGTATGGCATTTACAGCAAAACTTAGATAAAAAAAATCGCCGCGTAGAAATGAACTATAACAGGCCGGCGCAATCAGTTGATGTTAAAATTCGTCCCCCGCTCGGCAGTCAGGGTATACCGCCAGCAAGCCCCCAAGAACGCTACGCGGCCCACGACACGCTTTCCGCGATTTTAAACTTTATGATGCAAGGTCAAAAAATTGGCGGGCCTGTGTGCTCTGGGTCAGTTCCAGTCTTTGACTCCAAACAGCATTATAACCTTCGGATGGTACAAGACGGCACCAAGTCCCTAAAGTTCAACGGTGAAAAATCAGAGACCGTGCGCTGCCTTATTTATTATGAACCCATTTCAGGGTTTGACCCAGAAGACCTACCTGACCTTGAGGAAGGCGGCACACCAATTAAAGCTTATCTCAAATCATTTCCGGAGCTTGGCCTCAATATTCCAATCAGATTTACCTATAAAATCAGCTCTATTAAAGCCGTCATCAAGCTTGATGAAATGTCCGTACAACGCCCCCATGCTAGTCAAAGTGAGACTTTTTCAAAGTAAAGCCGTCCTATGACGCTATAGCTTTTCCGCCCCGCACTCTCTAAGATATTAGAATAATCGTTCCTGTCATTGATATCTCAACGGCGGCACGACATGCAACAAGGATGTCTTCATGGCAATTCTCATTACGGGCGCTGCAGGGTTTATTGGGTTTCACGTGGCAAAAACATTGCTGGCCCGCGGAGAAATAATTATCGGGGTCGATAATCTAAACGATTATTATGACGTTTCCCTCAAACAAGCCAGGTTAAATGTGCTGCTGTCGCAGGACCGTTTCAACTTTCATAAAATCAATATCGCCGATAAAAATGGCTTAGACCCCATTTTTGACTCCGAAAACATCACCCGCGTTATTCATCTTGCCGCGCAACCCGGCGTACGCTTTTCACTCACCAACCCGAACGCCTATATTGAATCCAACATTCAAGGCTTTATGAATATTCTTGAGGCTTGTCGGCATAACAATATTGAGCACCTTGTTTATGCGTCCTCGAGCTCTGTTTATGGATCCAATGCGCGCCAACCCTTTTCGGTCTCTCATTCTGTCGATCATCCGATCAGTCTCTACGCCGCAACGAAAAAATCCAATGAACTCATGGCGCATAGCTATGCGCATTTATTCAAATTACCTGTCACGGGGCTAAGGTTTTTTACGGTCTACGGTCCATGGGGACGACCTGATATGGCGACGTTTTTATTTACAAAAAACATCATCGAAGGCACACCGATAGATATATTTAATAATGGTCAACATGCACGGGATTTCACCTATATTGACGATATCACAGCGGGCATTATTAAATGTCTCGACAATGTTGCTGCGCCTAACCCAAATTGGGATGCCGAAAATCCAGACCTAGCAAGCTCAAATGCGCCATACCGACTGTTTAATATTGGAAATAATCATCCCGTCCAATTAATGGACTTCATTGCGTGCATAGAAAAGGAAGTCGGCAAAAAAGCCATAAAAAACTTCAAACCCCTACAAAAAGGTGATGTCCTAACCACCTATGCGGATGTGTCAGGATTAGAACAAACAATTAATTATCGGGCGGATACCGACATTCAAACGGGCATCAAAAGCTTTGTCAGTTGGTATCGGAAATTCTACAAAGTTTAACCCTAGAAAGAAGCCTTAAAGCTACTTGCCAAAACCCTCCGAGCGTCGGTTCCAGTATGAAAGTTATTCCCCTGAACGCCATAAGTTATCACAGGGTCAAACCAATTATTAAAAATCGCCTGATTTAAAAAACCCTCGGCCGAAAGACAATTACGGCCCGCCATGCTGGATAAGATAAATTCAATACCCCCTACCCCGTGATAGCTCCGGTAAACCACTTCTGTACAAACCAGCCTGTCAGATGTGGCAAAATCAAAGACAAAGTCATAAAGTTTTCCTGCATGTGATAAGCCATTAGACAAAGCCGTTTTAATTTGAGCCTCAGACAACCTTGGCCGTAATACTGTAAAAGCGTCAACGGCGAGCGTTTCTTCTATCTCCCGCAATAACACGCCATCTTTTTTAGCTTCTAAAATATTCACGACCTCTGCGGTGCTTCGAAGTCCGTCGGAGACGGTCTTCAACCCCATTGCATCTCGCTCTTGCGGACTACCAATATACAGCGCGCCATGGGGCCAAAAACCGGGTAAAAACAAATTGCTCATAGCGTCGTCGTGGCGCGTGATAAATACGTCCCCTGGGCGAAGAAGGGGTTTAAGCTTGGCAATAATTTCAGGAGTTACTCTCTTGGACGCGCCGATCGACTTAACCAATGGGATTTTCAACTCCGCAATATCAGAACCCGTCGCTTCAAAGAGCATGAACATAGTTTTTCGGCCCGTAGACAAGCCGCGTCGACGCAAAGAGAAATTTACAAATCTCTGATACCGCCGTAGGTGATCCCCGCGAGACACGGATGGGAGATTCAAGTTTTCTAAAATATTGCTAACAGGTTTTAGTTCCGCGCTATCCAGCGCCGTCATTATTTGAAGCCTATGCGTGTCATATATATCCCTGGCCTTATAAAAACCTCGCATTTTAAAGGACGATGTCAATTGCCGATATAAGCGCGTAAAGCTTTTACGCTTAAGTCCATATCTCGGTTCAGCTTCATCTAACTTTTGCCAAACAAGGTCGCGCTTATGCGCGAGGCCAATCAAATGCTCCCCCGTACGCACAATAATTTCTGCCCCGCAAAACGCTATTCCAAAGGCTTGATAGTCTCCAAGTGTAAGATCAGTTTGACCTGAAGTTAATCGCCTAAATCTAGATTTGAGACTTTGGATCATTTGCCAAATGCCAACGCGCATGGCTAGGTAGCGGGAATAGGCCTCGCGCAATCGCTCATCCTCAATCGGGTCATAATACCCTCTCTTTTCCGCGGAAAGACTATCGGCAACTAAGTCTTCCATCTCGGTTTCACTCGGCAAGGCTGCATATGACGCGCGAAGCGTTAAAACCGCTCGCATAATAAAATCTTCCTCTAGAACCGAGTGGCTTATCACAATTCCTCCCAGCCGCCGGGATTGCGCGCGCGGCGGTTAAGCCATCTCACGCCCCGAAGGTCGGCAATAGACACCATCAATCGTCCGAAATTCGTATATTTTGAAACCCCAAATTCACGGGCGCGGTGATTAACGTCACAAAATTCGATGACGTAGCCCTCTCGCAACATTAAAGCGGGAATATAACGGTGGATATGATCAAAATAAGGAAGCCGCAAAAAAGCCTCCCTCGTAAAAACCTTAAGCCCGCACCCTGTATCATCCGCGTTATCATTGAGTAATTTCTTTCGTACGCCGTTGCCAATCCGTGAGGCCGCCTTCTTAGCAAGGCTATCTATCCGTTTTACGCGGCGACCGCCAACAAGCGCTAATAGAGGCGGAGCTTCCTGCCGCGTAATTTGCGCGTAAAGCGCTGGAATGTCAGCGGGGTCGTTCTGACCATCTCCATCAAGTGTCGCGATATATTTGCCCTGAGCCGCCAAAACACCCGTGCGTACAGATCTGGATTGCCCTGCATTTTTACGGTGGGAGATAACGCGAAGTTTAGGATAGAGCGTTTTTAACTCAGTCAGAACCGAGGCAGTCTTATCCGTGCTCGTGTCATCAACAAAAATCATCTCATAGTTATGTTGGGACAAGGCCTCCGCAATTTCTTTAATTAATATGGGAACATTTTCTGCCTCATTATAGACAGGAACAACAACAGAAATTTCTACGGTATCACTCATATAGCCCTCAGTTACATGACCTGAAATTTCACGCAAGTTTCACTTTTGTCAATTTCTTGTTTTAGGCTAAGACCCCTTTATGACGTCACCTGAAAAAACTCGCTTTAGCCATTGGAGACACTGGACAGCCTTGCTTGTTCTAACATGTCTTTTGTGTCTGTCAGGCCTATCTCAATTTCCAGTCATTGACAGAGACGAAGCTCGGTTCGCTCAAGCTTCAGTCCAAATGGCGGAAAGTGGAGACCTGATTAATATTCGATTTCAGGATGAAGCCCGAAATAAAAAACCTGCGGGTATCTATTGGTTACAGACAGGGGCGATTAAAGCGTTTGGCGCAACAGATAAGCGCCACATATGGATACAGCGTCTACCGTCTGTTCTAGGGGCGCTTCTTGCTGTTTTAATGACCTATTGGGGCGCGTCCCGTATGATTGGACGTAGAGGCGCATTCATCGCCGCTTCCATGCTGTCTTTATCTGCATTAATGATATTTGAAGCCCACATTGCCAAAACTGATGCTATTCTATGCGGCCTCTCCGCAGGCTGTTTGGCAGCATTGGCTCACCTTAGGCACAACTCAAATCCAGATAAAACTAAGCTTGCGTCATGGATATTCTGGATTTCACTGGGTCTCAGCATTATGATAAAAGGGCCCGTCATACCGCTTTTAGTGCTGTTAACGCTTATAACATTAGCAATCTGGGAGCAGCGAAATACCTGGATGAAGCAGCTCTTAAATTGGCCGGCAATAATTATGTTCATTTTAATATGGCTGCCTTGGGCCATCACAATTTGGATTGCTACCGATGGGGCTTTCTTCGCGGAAAGTCTTGGCAAAGATTTTGGCGGTAAAGTCATTAGCGCGCAGGAAAAACATTCAGGGCTGCCGGGATATTACCTAGGGACAATCTGGATTACATTCTGGCCCAGTTGTCTTTTGCTTATCCCTGGATTTGCCTTTGCTTTTCGAGCCGTCAAAAATAATAAAATATCTGATGCACCTGTTATAAAAGCGATGCGTCTGTGTTTAGCGTGGATTTTACCATACTGGGTGCTTGTTGAAATCATGCCTACAAAGCTCCCCCATTATGTTTTGCCGCTATTCCCAGCTCTAGCTGTTATCACCGCAGCGGCGGCCATAACCCTTATATCTGTGAGAGAGTTCAAGATTATACGCCGCGTCAATGCCTTGATTTATCTCATTATCAGTACCGGTATAGTTGGCGGGATAATGGCCGCTACGACATATTTTGATGGCGTTAATTACGTATTTTATACAATTGGTACTTTATCCGGGGTCGCGGCTATCGTCGCCACATTTGCCCTATGGCGCAATAAAATGACTCTTGGCTTACTTTCCGCCGGGCTTTCTACGATATTCCTGACCCTTCCAACCTATCAATTTATTCTTCCGAGCATATCTCAGCTTAGAATCGCAGATCAGCTTAAGACGGTATTTGAAGAGCAAAATATTAAACTACCACGCCACGGCGGGCCCAACCTTGTATCACCCGATTTCACAGAGCCGAGCCTAGTCTATCACTTTGGAACAGACGTTGATGTAAGCGGAAAAACGGACTTACTCGATATTGAAGCCTTAAAGCAAGGTCGCGTCATAATTTTAGATGACTTGAAAGAAAAAGCTGGGCCAAAACTAGCTATGATAAAAATCCAGGCCGAAGATCAAGGCCTATGTATAAAAACATCCAGGCCTATAACCGGGTTTAAATACTCCAAGGGAGAAATGGTAGAATTAACTGTAAACCGATCTGTTCCCTGCCCTGAAACCGTAAACACGATCAACGAAAAGCCTGACGAATAATTAAAAGCCAAGCTCGCCCCATAATAGCCAGTGTCATAAAAGGCCAAGCCAAAATGGTGAGCAGTTTGCCAAAAATGGACGGGGAATAATTCCAAAAATAACGTGTAAAGCCCTTAAGCTTTTCCCATTCAACACGTTGCCGACCAACCTGGCTGGTTGAGCCATAATGCATTACGCTCGCACTAGGGACAAAACAAACATCCCCTCCTGCTTCTCGGCTACGTTTGCAAAGGTCTATATCTTCGACATGTAGAAAGTAATTTTCATCAAACCCGCCTACAGCTTCAAAGGAATGCCTATCCATCATCAGGCAAGCTCCGCTAACCGTGGCATAATTATGAGGCTTTGAAGGTAAAGGGTCAGTCTCACGGTGTATGGATTTCAGAAAAGGTAATCTATGAAGCGGGGAGAAGCTTACGATAGCTGATAAAGGCGTCAGGCGTCCGCGCCGTCCGCCGCGTTGTTCTCGGCCATTCACATCTTTTAAAAGCCCCCCAGCAACCCAGGGCTGATTTAATGTTTTGCCACAATTGGCTAGCTGTCGCGCGGCGCCTTTGGAAATAATTGCGTCTGGGTTCAAAAACAGAAGATATTCACCACGCGCCAATTTGGCACCATAATTACAGGCTTTTCCAAAACCAATATTCCCATGGCCTTGTAATATCCGAATACGTTCATCTTTTGCGACCATTTTCGCTACAGCTTGGCGCGCGGCAACCGTATTTCCGTTATCAACTAAAATAAGTTCAAATATATCATTATCTCTAATGACAGCTCTAATCGCTTCATGAAGCGCCGGGCCCGTCATATAGCTTACCATTATAACACTTATGGGTTTTTCGCGCTTCTCAATAGGGAGAGCTAATATTTGCGCCATTTGAAACCCCTTCCCATTAACCTTTTATGTCTCATAATAGAGGCAATTCTATATTGCAAAAAGAAATTCCACCCAGACCCCAAAA
>CAZJRU010000027.1:0-3171 GCA_964548315.1 uncultured Hellea sp. | reverse complement strand
CCGATTGTGAAGAACAAACTCGCCCACCACCAAAATTGCCAAACTCCATAGGTCACCAAGGAGATAAGTAGGGCGGCTATAAAAACGCCTGATATAAACGCGGCACTATCAGCATTCATAACCCGCATATTGAAAGCTTGATAGCTGGTCACTAAAGCGGAACACGCGAGCATTACACCGATGAAACCAGTCTCTGTCCATAGGTGTATCCCGAAATTATGAGGATGCAGTGATACAATTGTATGCTGAATTCCGTTTCGCGTGATATATTCCTCATCAAAAGTTCTAACAGAATCAAACCCTGAACCTATAAGCGGGGCTTCCAATATTTGTGGCCAGCAATACGCCCACATACGAACGCGGTGCTCCCATGAGCCGGGAAAGGCGTGAAGATCACCATTGACCATTAAACTGGACAAGTAACCGATGAGCGGGGCCAAAATTAGCGATAAAACCCCTAAAGCTATAACTGATTTGGTAACGGCACCAGGAGAGCGAAAGGCTAGACATAATGTCAATACGACCAACGGAACCCCAATAACGCCGATTGCCAGATTATGAGCGAAAGCAGCCGTTAACAGGAGCGCTAAAAAAACCGAGGACAAGATCTTCCATGATTTGAAATAGGCTTTTGAAACTAGAATTACAGGCGCAGATAATAACAGTAAAACCGTAATGGCGTGGCTTAGGTTAGGTTCTGCATCACTTAATCGCCGCGCGAGTTCATCGGTTGTGTCGGCGGGGTTAAAAAACAAGGTGATCTTAAAACCCGACAGAATATCGATAGTAACAAGACAAGCGCTCAAACATGTCGTAACAACAAAAAGTTTAGGTAAAAAAGCACGGCCATTTTGAGCGCAAAATTTGAAAACCATTGGGGCAAAGAAAAAGACCGGCCCCATAATCAATAACTTTATATAATTAGTCAAAAAGCCATCAGTTTCATAGGGGCTCCAAAATGCCGTTAGAGTGGCCCAGACGAGTAATAGTATTAAAGCGATAAAAGGCGGGGAAATTTTAAACCCTGTTCGCAAACTTAAAACCAGTCCAAGACTGCCTAGAATAAAGGTCAAGGGCGCAATGCCTAATCCGCCCGCATGGCTCATGACCGGCATCAAAATCAGAACAATGCCTAAAACAAAGCCATATGCTTTATGCAGTGTAGGTGATTGTTGCATTCAGCGTTTTAAGCCAAATCGGGCGCTAATGCTTCTTTAGCTAACGCATCTACCGCTTCATCTAGCGATACAATCTCTTGCCCATTTGACCCTAATCGGCGCAGGGCTAATTTTTGCCCTTCAGCTTCTTTCATACCCACAACCGCAATGATGGGAATTTTCTTATCGGCTGAAAGTTCTCTGATTTTATAATTGATCTTCTCATTACGCAGATCAGTTTCAACGCGAAGGCCTGCCGCTCTTAAAGTTGCTGCGGCTTTTTCAGCATATTCATTCGCATCTGATGTTATTGTCGCTACAACGATTTGAACGGGTGAGAGCCAAAGCGGGAATTTGCCTGAATAGTTTTCAATCAAAATACCCAGAAAACGCTCAAAGCTTCCGAGCACGGCGCGGTGAAGCATAACGGGGACATGTTTTTTGTCGTCATCACCAATATATGATGCGTTTAGACGTTCTGGTGTATTGGGGTCTAACTGAATGGTACCAGCTTGCCATTCACGGCCAATTGCATCGCGTAATACAAAGTCGAGTTTAGGGCCGTAAAATGCCCCATCACCTTCATTGAGTTCGACGTCGAGACCAGAGGCATCTGCGGCCGTTTTAAGCGCCGCTTCAGCTTTATTCCAATACTCTTCGGAACCAACGCGTGTATCTGGCCGTGTTGAAAACTTCACTTTCACATCATCAAAACCAAGGTCAGCATAAACACTTTTAAGCAATTCGGTGAAAGCTTTGACCTCATCCGTGACTTGATCCAGCGTACAAAAAATATGTCCGTCGTCTTGCACAAAACCGCGCACACGCATCAAGCCATGTAAGGCGCCCGAAGGCTCATAGCGGTGGCAGGACCCAAATTCAGCATAGCGCACAGGCAAATCGCGATAGCTTTTCATGCCCTGATTAAAGACTTGAATATGACAGGGGCAATTCATCGGTTTAAGGGCGAGTGTTTTATCTTCATCATCAATCGTTGTGATGAACATGTTCTCACGGTACTTATCCCAATGACCCGAAGCTTCCCAGAACTTGCGGTCCATGAGCATGGGTGTTTTAATTTCGCGGTAGCCATATTCCTTCTGACGGCGCGCCATATATGCCTGAAGGGTCGTATAAAGCGTCCATCCATTAGGGTGCCAAAAGGCTTGTCCTTGAGCTTCTTCTTGGAAATGAAACAATTCTAACTGACGACCTAGGCGGCGATGATCTCGTGCTTCCGCTTCTGCAAGCATATGCAAATGCGCGTCGAGTTCTTCTTGGGTTCTCCACGCCGTCCCGTAAATACGTTGTAATTGGGCGTTCTTCGCATCACCGCGCCAATAAGCCCCCGCCACTTTCATCAGTTTAAAGGCTTTGCCAACCTTACCCGTGCTCGGCAGATGAGGGCCGCGGCAAAGATCAAACCACTTACCTTGTTTATAAACCGTAATCGTTTCAGACTCAGGCAGATCCTCTATAAGCTCGGCTTTAAAGGTTTCGCCCATGTCCTTGAATAAGGAAATAGCCTCATTGCGGTCCATGACCATGCGCTCGAATTTATCATTTCGGTTAATGATAAACGCCATCTTTTTTTCAATGGCTTTAAAATCATCGGCAGAAAAAGGTTCATCGCGGGCAAAGTCATAATAAAACCCGTTTTCAATTGTCGGTCCTATTGTGACCTGTGTGCCCGGAAAAAGCTCTTGCACCGCCTCAGCTAAAACATGGGCGGCGTCATGACGGATAAGCTCTAATCCTTCTGGGTCTTTAGCGGTCACAAGTTCGATTTTAACATTGTCATTGATGGGCAAAGAGGCATCGACAAGCGTACCGTCCAGCTTGGCGGCTAAGACCGTTTTCGCAAGCCCTTTGGAGATCGACTTAGCGACCTCCATCGCGGTTATGCCCGCGTCATAATCTCGGGTTGCGCCATCTGGGAAAGTTAAAGTTACCATCTTAATTAGTCTCTATTTGTGCCGCGCCATAGACCATATCGCCATGGCGCCCATACAGG
>CAZJRU010000026.1:0-16142 GCA_964548315.1 uncultured Hellea sp. | reverse complement strand
CTTGAGTCCAAAAATATCGCTGGAGAAGTGTCACAGCCAGACGGTCCCCTTAATTGTTTGACCCAATGTCTTTTGCTTTTGGACTTCTATTACGGGGCAGCTTAGTTTACCACAGTAAAGATATGAAATAATCACAACATAGCCTGTGTCGTAATGGATACAGGGCAAATTCAGGAGCTTTTTGTGAAAGTAAGTTTTGTGGCAGATAGTCAGGTAAGTTCAGGCATTGCTGTTATTCCCGTTAAAACAGGATTGAAAACAGCCGGGGGGAGCTCTGATTACGTCAGTGCGTTAAAAGGTCAGTTTAAAGCCGCAGCTAAAGGCGCTAATTTTAACGGTGAAGCTGGCAAGAAATTTTCTATTTTTGCGCCTAGTGGGTCCAAAGCTTCGCAGCTTTTGGCTTGGGGTATTGGAAAAGGGGATAAGTTTGACGCTGAACTTTTTGGCGCCAAGGTGGCAAAGCATCTTTTAATGAGCGGAGATACGACGCTGACATTGCATTTAGGTGGCCATGGATTTACGCCAGACCAAGCCGCGCGTGCTGCGGTCGGAGCCCGGCTTGCCGCTTACCGCTTTGATACTTATCGTACCAAGTTAACGGCTGATAAAAAACCGAGCTTAAAGTCGATTAAAATCGCCTATGACGCGCCGGTTAAAGCGCGGGCCAGTTACAAGAATTTTCATGGCCCTGTGTGTGATGGAACTATTCTGGCACGCGATTTCGTCAATGAACCGCCCAATGTTATTTACCCTAAAGCCTATGCCAAGCGTATCAAAAAGCTTGAAGCGTTAGGGCTCAAGGTTGAAATTTTGGGCGAGAAACGAATGAAGACACTCGGCATGAATGCCTTGCTCGGCGTTGGGCTGGGCTCCCCGCGCGAATCGCAAATGGTCATCATGACTTGGAATGGAGGCAAAAAAGCCGACAAACCCGTTTGTCTTGTTGGCAAAGGTGTGACCTTTGACACGGGCGGAATTTCGCTCAAGCCCGGCGCGAACATGTGGGACATGAAAGGCGATATGGGCGGGTCGGCCGCTGTGGTTGGCGCGATGTGCGGCTTGGCGGGGCGTAACGCAAAAGCCAATGTTGTTGGCATTGTCGGACTTGTTGAAAATATGCCTGATGGCCTCGCGCAATTACCAGGCGACATCATTACGTCGATGTCAGGTCAAACCATTGAAGTGCAAAACACTGACGCAGAAGGCCGCCTTGTGTTGGCGGATTGCCTGCATTACGCGAGCACGAAAATTAAACCTAAGGCAATGATTAATCTCGCGACCCTAACGGGCGCGATTTTGGTAGCTCTTGGGACTGAACATGCTGGCGTATTCTCAAATGATGATGACCTTGCGGAGCAAATTTCGCAGGCCTCTGATACCACGAAAGAGAAGACATGGCGTCTTCCAATTGGTCCAGAATATGACCGGCTCATTGATAGCCCTAATGCGGATATGAAAAATATAGGCGGCCGCTTGGCTGGGTCTATTACGGCTGCTCAGTTTTTACAGCGTTTTGTCGGCAAGGGCATTCCATGGGCCCATATTGATGTTGCAGGGACAGCTATGAAGCCGTCTAATCGTCATGACCCCAGAGAGACAACCTTTGGCACCGGATTTGGGGCTAGACTGCTAAACCGCTGGGTCGCCGATAATTTCGAAGGCTGATGGAATATTGGTTTTATCATCTTGAATCCTCCACTGTCGAAGGTGTTTTACCAGAGCTTTTGAAGAAAACACTCAGCAAAGGTTGGAAGGCTTTGGTTAAACTTCCCAGTGAAAACCTCACCGCAATGGATGAGTTTTTATGGACGTTTCAAGAGGGTAGTTTTTTGCCTCATGGCTGCGACACTGAGCCTTTGGCGGATCAACAGCCCATTTTGTTAAGCGCCTCGGCTGAAACGGCTAAGGGATATGAAGCGGTTTTTATGATTGGAGCCACGGACATAAAAGACCTGTCAGGGGTTGAGCGCTGCATGATTATGATTAATGGCCGCTCTGCGTCAGAAATCGCGAAAGAACGCGCGCGGTGGAAGCAGCTCAAAGGCGAGAACGCCACGCTATCATATTATCAGCAAAATGATCGCGGCGGCTGGGATAAAAAAGCCTAAGTCTTTTTAGAAAAAGGCGGTCGCTAAGATCAATAAAATAGCGAACTGAGCCGCGAGTAACCCGTAACCAATAGGTGTTTGCTCTTGCTCTATGTCTAGAAAGCTCTTCATGTGAGTCTCCGTTCTTTTCTGAAGAGTTTATAGCATAAGAACTTAAACGTTTTCTTAGGAGAGAACGTCTTTTCGCGCAAAAACGGTTTTATGGTTAATTTTGTTTAAATATACGACTAAACTGCGCTTCCGCCGACAGTTAAATTCTCGACATAGAGGCTAGGTTGGCCAACTCCCACAGGAACCCCTTGTCCAGCTTTACCACAGACGCCGATACCAGGGTCCAGCGCCATATCATTGCCAACATGCCGAATTTGGGTCAATACAGTTGGTCCGTCTCCAATTAAGGTGACGCCTTTTAAGGCTTCTTCGACTTTACCTTTCCGCACGCGGTAAGCTTCTGTGCATTGAAACACAAATTTTCCGCTTGTGATGTCGACCTGACCGCCGCCAAAATTTGTGGCGTATATCCCGTCTTTAAGGTCAGCTAGCATCTCGGCGGGATCCGCGTTTCCGCCTAGCATGAAGGTATTTGTCATGCGCGGCATGGGCGGATGGGCAAAGCTTTCTCTGCGTCCATTGCCAGTTACAGGAACGCCTAATAGCCGCGCGCTCATACGGTCCTGCATAAAGCCCGTTAAGATTCCATCTTCGATTAATGTGGTCCGCGATGTTGGCGTGCCTTCGTCATCGATTGTAAGTGAGCCGCGCCTGTCGGGAAGTGTGCCATCATCAACGACGGTGACGCCTTTGGCCGCAACCCGTTCGCCAAGTTTTCCGGCAAACGCGCTCGTGCCTTTTCGGATAAAATCGCCTTCAAGACCGTGGCCCATAGCTTCATGCAGCAGTACGCCTGGCCAGCCTGGGCCTAGGACTACATCCATTTGGCCTGCCGGGGCTGGGACGGCGCCAAGATTAACTTTGGCTCCGCGAAGGGCCTCTTGCGCGAGAGGTTTCCAAAATTCAGGGTCAATATAGCTGTCATAACTTTGCCGCCCGCCTGCGCCAGCGTAGCCGTTTTCACGTCGGCCGTCTTTTTCAGCGGTAATTGAGATGTTCAAGCGTACAAGCGGGCGAATGTCATCATAGCGCTCACCGCCTGCTCGCAAGATAGAGATAGCGCGCCGGGACCCGCTCATCGTCACGCTGACTTGGACAACAGAGCTATCCAGAGCGCGGCAATAGGCGTCTATTTCCTGTAGGAGCTCAACTTTTACAGCAAAGTTCGGCGCCGCAATTGGATCAATATCAGGATAAAGTTTGATATTTGTCCGTTTTGGCGACGGCGATAATGTCCCGCCATAGCCGTTTTTAGCCATTACGACAGCGGCTGCCGCGCGGGACAGGGCTGCGGGCGTAAGTTCTGTGCCTTGCGCAAATCCAGAAGTTTCGCCGGCAACACAGCGCAAACCAAAACCACGGGAGGTATCAAAACTTGCGTTGCGAAGACGTCCATCATCAAATGTCAGAGCTTCGGAGGCACTGCGTTCAATGAATAATTCACCATCTTCCGCCTTGGACATAACGTCATCAACATGATTTTGAGCAATTTCTGGCGTTAAGTCACTGTCCTCAAAGACGAAATTCTGTGCTGTGGTGATGTCAGTTGGCATAAAATGAGTACTTTTTAGAATTGAAAGCTTTATCTAATGCTGTCTGAACGATACACAAGTCACAAATGCGACAATCCGCCCGCCGAATCGTAACTGATTTTAGCACAGGGTTTCGCTATAGAGCCGTATATATTTAGAGGCACAAGTCTGCCTTATGTTTGAAAGAGATACGATATGGGGGTTAAACGCCTGATTTTAGCGGCTTCTTCTGCGTTTATTGCGCTGAGTATGCCGGCACATGCTAATAAGCCCACTGACGGAGGCTTGTGGCTCCAAGACGCTGCGACGCCAGTTATGGTCGAGCTCACAAAGCTTCATAATTTCGTGTTCTGGATTATTACGGCCATTACCGTCTTTGTCATGGTCTTGATGGCTTACATCATGTTCCGTTTTAGCGAAAAACGAAACCCTGTGCCGTCGAAAACAACGCATAACACCTTCATCGAAATTGTTTGGACGGTTGCGCCTATTATCATTCTTCTCGTCATGGTCGTTCCGTCGATGAAGCTGCTCTATATGCAGGACGCGTTACCAGAAACTGAGATGACGATTAAAGTCACGGGAAATACGTGGAACTGGGAATATGCCTATCCTGATTTTGAAGATCAGGTCGAAGCCTATATTTCTAATCCACTTGAAAAAGAAGATGCGGGTGATTTGTACCTCTTAAAGACTGATGCGCCGCTTGTTGTCCCTGTAGAGACTAAGATTAAAGTTCTTGTGACATCGTCAAATAATTTACATGCCTTTGCCGTTCCAGCCTTTGGCGTGAAAATGGACGCCGTACCTGGCCGAATTAATGAAACTTGGTTTGAGGTTCTTCCGGGCAAGGAAGGGACATATTTCGGTCAATGCTCTGAGCTGTGCGGCGTTAATCATTATAAAATGCCCATCGAAGTGGAAGTTGTCAGCAAAGACGCCTTTCAGCGATGGGTGGCCAATGGCGGCGCATTTAAAAAAGTTGCATCTCTTGGCGGCGGCGGCGTAGCCGCGGCTCAGAAATAGGAGAAAGATCATGGTAGCTATTCCTGAAGGAAAAGTTGGCGGATATGGTTCGCATGACGAGCATGATGATAAGCCGGGCTTCATTGCGCGGTGGTTTTATTCAACTAACCACAAAGATATCGGAACGCTCTATCTGATTTTTGGTATTATTTCTGGCCTTATTGGTGGGTATTTATCCTTCATGATGCGGATGGAATTGGCGGAGCCAGGCATTCAATTCTTTGAAACAGGGCATCAATTTAACGTTTTTGCCTCAATGCATGGTCTTATCATGATTTTCTTCATGGTTATGCCAGCTGTTATTGGTGGTTTCGGAAATTGGTTCGTCCCAATTATGATTGGCGCGCCAGATATGGCCTTCCCGCGTATGAATAACCTGTCATTTTGGCTTCTACCAGTCGCGCTTATCTGTCTTTTAATTAGTTTTGCTGTCCCGGGCTCTGCGACAGGTAATGGATTTGGCGGGGGCTGGGTCATGTATCCACCGCTCTCGACGACGGGCGCACCGGGCCCCGCTTTTGATTTTATCATCATTGGTCTCTTGGCAGCAGGCTTCTCCTCTATTTTCGGGGCGATTAATTTCATTACGACGATTTTGAACATGCGCGCGCCGGGTATGACGATGCATAAAATGCCGCTCTTTGCGTGGTCAGTCCTTGTAACAGCTTTCTTGCTTTTATTGGCCTTGCCCGTCCTTGCGGCCTCGCTCTTCATGTTATTTACGGACCGTATTGACGGCGGCACAGGGTTCTTTGACCCTGCGCGCGGCGGCGACCCTGAAATGTTCCAACATCTTTTCTGGTTCTTTGGTCACCCGGAAGTTTACATCATGATTTTGCCCGCTTTTGGTATAGTCTCTCATGTTGTGTCGACATTCTCTAAGAAGCCAATTTTTGGTTATCTTGGTATGGCTTATGCGATGGTAGCCATTGGCGTTGTCGGCTTCGTGGTTTGGGCTCATCACATGTATACAGTTGGTATGGATGTGGACCTTAAAGCTTACTTCTTGGCCGCGACTTTGGTGATTGCTGTTCCGACAGGCGTTAAAATCTTCTCATGGCTTGCAACAATGTGGGGTGGGTCTATCCGCTTTACTATTCCGATGCAGTGGGCACTGGCCTTTATATTTCTTTTTGTTATCGGCGGTGTCACAGGCGTTATGCTCGCAAATGCAGGCGTGGATACGGCCTTGCATGATACATATTACGTTGTGGCCCATTTCCATTACGTTTTATCTATGGGTGCGGTCTTTGGTATTTTCTGCGGCTTTTATTACTGGTTTGGTAAAATGTCGGGCTACCTTTATAATAAGTGGCTCGCGGCTGCGCATTTCTGGCTCTTCTTTATTGGCGTGAATGTAATCTTCTTCCCGCAGCATTTCTTGGGACTAAATGGAATGCCGCGCCGCTATATTGACTATCCGGCTGAGTTTGAAAAATGGAACCAAGTGTCTTCATTTGGGGCCTATATTACGCTCGCAGGTGTCTTCTTCTTCTTTGCTATGCTTGTGGAGGCGTTTATTCGCCGACGTCCAGCGGGCGAGAATTACTGGGGCGAAGGCGCGACAACGCTTGAGTGGACCTTACCATCCCCGCCGCCATTCCATATTTTCAATACGCTTCCTCGTATTGAGGATACTGATGACGGGCATTAGTGGCGAGCTCCTCACATATCACTGATATAGAGGCCGTATCTTCTGATGCGGCCTTCACTAATTTAGGTATTGGACCCTCTGGCTTGAGCCTTGCGGAGCCTTCAGACTTTTTTGCTTTGATGAAACCGCGCGTCATGAGCCTTGTCGTTTTCACGGCGTGGGCTGGCCTTGTCTGCGCGCCGGGTGTGTTACCGCTCTGGAAAGCTATTGCCTCTATTATTTGTATCGCTGCAGGGGCCGGGGCCTCAGGCGCGCTTAACATGTGGTATGACGCGGATATTGACGCGAAAATGTCGAGAACGAAAAAACGGCCTATCCCGCAAGGGAAAATGAGCCCAAGAGCGGCTCTTGGATTTGGCACGCTCATTGGCGCAGCCTCTGTCTGGATGCTTTATATTGCCTCCAATGTCGTAGCCGCGGCTCTGCTGGCTTTCACTATCTTCTTTTACTTGGTCATTTATACAATGTGGCTCAAGCGCAGCACGCCGCAAAATATTGTTATAGGCGGCGCTGCAGGCGCGTTCCCTCCCATGATTGGCTGGGCAGCGGTCAGCGGGGATATCACGCTCAACTCCGTTTTGCTCTTTATGATTATCTTTATCTGGACGCCTCCGCATTTCTGGGCGCTGGCGCTTTATAAGACAGGGGATTATGAAAAAGTTGGTATTCCGATGATGCCTAATGTCAAAGGCCCACAATCAACGCGCAATCAAATTATGGCTTATTCTGTATTATTAGCCGCAATAGCCATTACCCCAATTTTTACCGGACTCGGCGGGTCTATATTTGCGGTCTTTTCCGTAGTGCTGAACCTCGCCTTTCTGGCTTTGGCTTTTAAAGTTTGGAAATCGCGCGCAGGAGAAATTGCAGATAGCGCCGATGAAGCTTCGCTCTATGCTGTGAAATCAGGTGACCGCGCCGCGCGCAATCTCTTTGCTTTTTCTATTATTTATCTCTTTGCGATTTTCGGCGTCCTGGCTTTAGAAACTGTCTTAAAAGGTCTGAGCTAATGGCTGAGTATCGAAATAAACCCAAAACCTTCCACGAGCCAACGCCCGCTGAACTTAAAGCGCGCAATAAGCGTAATATGGCTATAGCTTTGGCTTTGGGTTTGTTTATGGTTTTTGTTTTCGTTACAATGATTTCGCGGGGGGTCATACCAAGTGCAGTCTAACCGTAAAACGCTGTACATTTTAATTGGAATTGGGCTATCAATGCTCGCCTTAGGCTTTGCATCCAAGCCGCTTTACGACACCTTTTGCAAGGTGACAGGTTACGGCGGCACCACGCGTTATGCCGAAGAAAACCTCTCTGAAATTCTTGAGCGTAAAATCACCGTAAATTTTGACTCTAACGTTAAAGACTTACCGTGGGATTTTACGCCCGAGCAGCGTAAAATGACAGTACAGCTCGGACAAAACGGTCTGGCGTATTACAAAGTTAAAAATTACTCGAACCGGCCAATTGTCGGGACGGCCACATTTAATGTCACGCCGATTAAAGCCGCGCCGTATTTTATTAAAACAGAGTGTTTTTGTTTTACCGAGCAACTTATTCAGCCGGGCGAAGAAATTTCAATGCCGGTGCTGTATTTTGTTGATCCGCAACTTGATGAGGAAAAGCGGCTCGAAGATGTGAAAGAAATCACATTGTCCTATACGTTTTTTGAGGTTGAAGAACCGACGATTGACATAACAAAACCTAGAGACAAAACAAAAGAAAAGGTAGATGCGACCTTGCGCCGCGATACCGTAAATTAATTGCAGGACGGCGCGAGCTTGTTTATAGCGAACGCAAACGACACCTACGTCGAATATATATGAGGATACCATGGCAGGACATGCTGTAGAACATGACTATCATTTGATACCGCCAAGCCCTTGGCCGTTTCTCTCTGGCGTAGCGTGCCTCATCTGGGGTCTCGGAATGGTAACATTCTTCGCAGGTCTTGTGGACCGCACAGGCGAGAGCCCTATGATGGAGTTTTTCTTCGCCAATGGCCTAGATAGTTTGAAATCAACGATGACAGGGGATGGCTCTGTAAACGGTGGTTGGTTCTTCCTCTTAATCGGATCTCTCTTCGCTGCCTATGTGATGTATGGCTGGTGGAAAGACGTGGCAGCTGAATCTGCGGCAGGTGATCACACACCCGTTGTCGATATCGGCCTACGCTATGGCATGATCATGTTTATCATGCAGGAAGCTATGTTCTTCGTGGGATGGTTCTGGATGTTTTTCGAGCTTGGCTTGTTCCACAAAGCGCGCGCGAAATGGAACCCAGATATTTTAGAAAATGCAGCGGCTTATGCGGATACAATGGCGCCTGGCGTGACCTCGGTTAACGCATGGCACTTACCTCTTATGAATACGCTGATTTTGCTTTTATCAGGGACAACAGTGACTTGGGCCCATCACGCTTTAATGCATGGTGACCGTAAAGGCGCAAAATGGGGGCTGTTCCTTACGATCGCGCTAGGTATTTTGTTCACAGCGCTTCAGATAATTGAATATGCCGAATTATTCCATTTGCGTGAAACGGGACATGAGGCTTGGATTGGCAATGATGCTTACGGCTCCGCCTTCTTTATGGCGACAGGGTTCCACGGTCTGCATGTTCTTATCGGAACGATTTTCCTCTTTGTTTGCTGGGCCCGCCTTATGAAGGGCGGCTTTAGGCCAGAGAAGCATTTTGGTTTCGAAGCTGCGGCTTGGTATTGGCATTTCGTTGACGTTGTATGGCTTTTCCTTTTCGCCTTTGTTTACATCGTCTTTGCGACGGGCGGCGGCGTCCATTAGAGCCGCTGCGGCACCTATCTGATGCCGTCTAAATTCCCGCCAGTACAAACGGGGCTGAAGGGACGGTGCCCCGTATGCGCAGAGGGCCGTTTATTTAAAGGCTTTTTGGAATTTTCGCCGCGCTGCGAGGCCTGTCACGCTGACTTTTCAAAAGAAGATGCAGGCGACGGACCGGCTGTCTTTGTGATTTTTATTGTTGGCATATTCATTGTTCCGATGGCGCTCGGTTTTTCTATGATCTTAAATGCGCCGATGTGGCTTACCCTTATCATATGGATTCCAATTATAATTATTGTGTGTCTGATTTTGTTGCGGCTTTTGCGCGGCGTCATGTTTAATCTACAATGGAAACATGACGCGCTCGAAATCACCTCAGAAGATATTCAATCCTGATGGCCCTCCGGTTTAGGCCCATGCCAGGTCTCACGCTTGTGACGGCTATCTGTGTTTCCATTCTTATAAGCCTAGGCACATGGCAATATCATCGCTTGCAATGGAAAACAGCTTTATTGGCGGAAGTTGAAGCCGCCGTCACCGCGCCGCCCTTAACCTCATTGTCCCAGTTAAAGGCTGCACTCACAACAGGTGAGCCTGTAGACTTTCGCCGCATAGGCTTCTCAGCCTCAATAGAAGCGGAAGAACGTCCTTATCTCGTTTACCAGTCGCGGCGTGACGGAATTTACTGGCGCGCCTTCGCCCCGATAAAACAGGCGAATGAGCATATTTTTGGAGCTTTTGGCACGGTCCTGGATGAGGATAAGGAGAGCTATCAGATGAGTTATTTACCTCAAGGTCAGGCGACACTGGCGGGTTATGTGCGCAAATCTCACCCGATGGGAAAGATAGAGTCATGGGTTAAATCTAAAGCTAATCCTAGCGCCAATCGATATTTCAAATTCAATCAAACGCAAGATTGGGCTATCGCGGGATCAATCGGGACGCAGCTCTATTTGGATTTAGACGAAAATATTTCCGACCCGTCATTGCTGCCCGTAAAAAGACCTGAAATAAGAAACAACCATTTTGATTACATGTTAACCTGGTTTAGTTTTGCCATCATCATGCTGATAATATATGGGATGATGCATTATAGAAACGGGCGTCTCAAATGGTCATAAAACCCAGTTTAAGCACAACGCTGAGCGGCGTAGGGGCGAATGGGTCTGTCATTTTACGACACCCTAAATGGGCTGATTTTGATGAATGGGTCACGCTGCGGCAAGAAAACAAAGCTTACCTAAAACCCTGGGAGCCTGAATGGAATGATAAGCATCTCTCGCGCCTATCCTATCGCAGCCGCCTTGCGCGGTTTAAAAAAATGGTCGCAAATGGGGATGCCTTTCCGTTCCATATTTTCCGCGCCTCGGATGATAGACTTATCGGGGCTTGCAATGTGACCCATGTCGAACGCGGCGTCGTCCAATCTGCTAAGCTTGGATATTGGGTGGGGCAGCATTATGCCCGTCAGGGGTTTGCGCGGGCGTCAGTGGCGACGGCTTGCAAGTTTTGTTTTGAAACGCTTGGCCTTCACCGCGTGGAAGCCGCGGTACAGGCGGATAACACCGCCTCTATTAAGCTCTTGGCCGCCGTGGGCTTTAAGCCAGAGGGTACTGCCAGAGATTTTCTAAAAATTGATGGGAAATGGCGAGACCACGAGATCTACGCCAAATTATCTTCTGACTAAGCTGAGCCGCCTGTCCGAGATAACATCTCCGGCCTTATGCCAAGGCTCGCCAGAGCTTTCGTCCATTTCTGTTCCAAGTCATCATCAAAAATCAAGGTTTCATTGCCGTCAGCAACAATCCAAGCATTGTTTTGAAGTTCGCGTTCAATCTGTCCCGCTCCCCATCCAGAATAACCAATGGCTAGCATCGCTTTCTCCGGAGCTTCGTCTTGGACTAAAGCTTCCAAAATATCTTTGGTGGAGGTCAGGTGGAGCGTATCTGAAAGTTTAAGGCTTGTTTCAGACTTAAAATAATCAGCGGAATGTAAAACAAAGCCGCGGTCAATATCGACGGGGCCGCCCAAGAGGACCTGACTATCGGCGACACGTACCTGACCTTCAATCCCAATATTTTCCAGCATATCAGAGAGTTTATGCCCATCTTTGCCCTTATTGATCATAATGCCCATGGCGCCGCTCTTATCGTGAGAGCAAATATATATGACGGCTGATTTAAATCGCGGGTCGCCCATCTCGGGTGTGGCGATTAAAAAACGCCCCGTTAGATATGTCTCTAATGATGTCGTCATATAAATTTTAGCTTACAGGAGGAAATCCAACTTAACTAGTCTTGAAAATATTTCACACCCATACCATATATATGTAAAGAATTTACCACCAATGGGAGAGTTTTATGTCTATTCAAAAAGGGGACAAAGTCCCTGCAGCGACATTCATGACAATGGGCGCTGATGGTCCTGAACCTATCGATACGGATACATTGTTTAAAGGAAAGCGCGTGGCGTTATTTGCTGTTCCGGGTGCGTTTACGCCCACATGCTCGGCCAAGCATTTGCCGAGTTTTAAAGACCAAGCCGAGGCGATTAAGGCCAAAGGCGTCGATACGATTGCTTGTACCTCGGTTAATGATGTTTTCGTTATGCATGCTTGGGGTAAAGACCAAGGCGTAAGTGATGAAATGCAAATGTTAGCAGATGGCAACGGCGCATTCGCCAAAGCAATTGGCTTGGAGCTAGACGCCTCTGGTTTTGGAATGGGCGCGCGCTCGCAACGTTATGCGATGATTGTCGATAACGGAACCGTTGAAAATGTTTTCGTCGAACAAGGCGGCGAGTTCAAGGTCTCTTCAGCTGATTATGTGCTGGAGAATCTCTAACGCAAAATACGTTAATTCATACCAAAGGGGAAAGTCATGGAAATAGCAAGTTACCTACCAATCATTCTGATTGTATTGGCCATCGTATTCATAATCAATTCGGTTAAGGCAGTCCCCCAAGGTATGGAATATACGGTCGAACAATTCGGCCGATATTCGAGAACGCTCAAACCAGGGCTAACATTCTTGATACCGATTTACGAAAAAGTCGGATATAAAATGAACATGCGTGAGCGGGTAATTGATATTCCCTCACAGGACGTCATTACTAAAGATAACGCTATGGTCACAGCCGACGCGGTTGTCTTTATCCAAGTGGTCGACGCCCGCATGGCGGCCTATGAAGTCAACAATCTTGATAACGCGATTAAGAACCTATGTCTGACCAATGTTCGGACGGTCGTGGGGTCTATGGATTTGGACGAAACGCTCTCCAAACGTGATGAAATTAACGCGCGTCTTCTGGCCGTAATTGATTCAGCCACAGACCCATGGGGAACTAAAGTGACGCGGATTGAGATTAAAGACCTCTCACCGCCCGCCGATATTACTCAAGCCATGAATAAGCAGATGAAAGCGGAACGTGAGAAACGGGCGGACATCCTTATGGCTGAAGGTCAAAAACAAAGCCAAATTTTGAAAGCTGAAGGCGAGAAGGAATCGACTGTCCGTGAAGCTGAGGGCCGTAAAGAAGCCGCGTTTCTTGACGCTGAAGCGCGTGAACGCGAAGCCGAAGCCGAAGCCCGCGCGACAGCTATGGTGAGCGCAGCCATTGCCAAAGGTGATGTGAATGCGGTGAATTATTTCGTAGCCCAGGATTACGTCAAAGCTTTTGGTGAGCTCGCAAAATCTCCCAATCAGAAGACGGTTATTGTGCCCGCTGAGTTATCTGGACTTGCTGCAACAGTCGGCGGGATATCCAGCCTTTTGGAATCTGGCGCTAAGAAACTGAAATAGGGGAGCCGTGTGACTGAAAATACAAATGTCCTAGTTCAAATGCTCGAGAGTATGACAGGAACCAAATGGTTGATTGTCGGCGTTTTGTTACTCATCCTAGAAGTCGTCACAGGCACGACCTATATTTTATGGCCCGCAGTTGCCGCTTTGATTGTTGGCGTCATTGTCTTCGTCTTACCGCTAGCGTGGGAAATGCAATTTTTGCTTTTCTTTATTCTCTCTGCGGCATTGCTAGTGGCGGGACATAAATTTGTTCGTCCCAGAATGAAAGGCGGAGAACCATCTGATTTGAATGACCGCGCCCGTTCCATGATTGGTATGCGGGTTAAAGCTATTGCTGATTTTGAAATGGGCATGGGCCGCGTTCAGGTCGGGGATACGCAGTGGCGTGCCGCCATTCATGAAGGCACAGCGACCTCAGGTCAGGAATTACGTGTTCTCTCCGTTAAAGGTACGACCCTGCAGGTCGAAGCCGTTTAATAGCGGCTACTTGCGAATGATCATGAGGCGTCAGGGCCTGTACCTATTTACAGCGTTAACATTATCGGCTTGCTCCCAGCTGCAGGGAACGGCCCCGTCAAATGAAGCGCTCTCATGTCCCGTCCAATTCGTTGTTTTAGGCACGGCGCAAGATGCAGGAACGCCGCAAATCGGAAATTCCAATGACCCAGCGTGGGACAATACAGCAGATAAAAGACTAGCTGCTTCTGCCGCGGTCGTGGATATTAGGCATGATAAAAAATATCTTTTTGAAGCGACGCCCGATATTCGCCAGCAATTAAAAGACTTAGATAAGGATTACCCTTCTACGAAACCTAATCTTGGGCTCTCTAACGTCTTTATAACCCATGCACATATTGGGCATTATGCGGGGCTTATGTTTTTTGGCCGCGAATCCGCGTCGACTAAAAATTTAAAAGTCAATGTCATGCCGCGTATGGCTAGCTTTCTAGAAAATAATGGCCCGTGGGAACAATTGGTTTCTCTTAAAAATATCTCCTTAGAAAACACGCTTCAGGATGGGCAGAGCCATGATTTAGAGGATGATATTAGCGTCACACCCCTGCGAGTGCCCCACCGTGATGAGTATTCGGAAACTGTTGGTTTTATCATTAAAGGCCCAGAGAAGAGTATTTTATTCTTACCTGATATTGATGATTGGGAGAGATGGACCGCTGAATATGAAAGAGATATTTCCCAAGTTACGGCCTCACTTGACGCGGTTTTTATTGACGCGACCTTCTTTGATAATAATGAATTGCCCGGTAGGGACATGACCAAAATTCCGCATCCGCGCGTCACAGATTCAATGGCGCGTTTATCCGGCCAAGCTTCTAAAGTTCACTTTATTCACATCAATCATACGAACCCGCTCAGAGACCCAAAGTCTTCCCAGACTAAATTATTACGCGCTAAGGGGTTTAATGTGGCTTACCGTGGACAGAAGCTCTGTCTATAAATTTGGCGTGAGAGCCTAAAACGCCAGCCGCACATCCCAGTGTTTTGCCGTTAGAGAAATTAAATTCTCTTCGCTTTTATGAAATTCGCCATCGGCTTTAGAAATTTTAATCATGCGGTTCAAAATGGCATATTTTTCTTTATGATCTGCCAGATCGTCTAGGATTGGACGTAGCCAAGACTTGAATTCAGACGTTTTACTCAATTGTGTTTTTAGATCATGCTGGTTTGCTTCAAACCATTCTAGTAATTTGGCCGAAGTCATAGTATTATCTGAATCCGTTAAAACATCCAGATTATTTGTAGAATCCATGAAGGCGGCAATTTCATTGGCATACACGCGCTTATCGATGAAGACGGAAAGCGCGAGGAGCTTTAAGGTGTTTTGAACGGTCGTTGAGTACATTGTTGTCCTAATTAAAAACCCCATACTCCACCTACATCGAATCTCTTAAATAAGCGTTGCGCCGGGATAGGTATTAACGGGCGTTAAGACATAGTTAGCGCGGGTTTAACCCTTATAGTTTATAGAATCTTATAAGGCATAAGGTGTTACCTTACACTTCCTTACTCTTATTTTACTGGCCCCTTTATGGGGCCTATTTTTTGGAAAAGACTCTATTTGGATCCAAACCATTTTCGCATAAATCTTTTCAGGCCTGTTTGCGACTTATCCAACTCTTTCCCGATAGCGCCTGCGTGCTCTTTTACCGTCTCGCTTGCGTCTTCGATCTCTTGTTCTATTTTATCGGTGACGGGGTCGATACGCTTTTTCTTGAACTTACGAATGATGCGCCAAATCGTGAGGAAAATGATACCCAGGACGAAGAGAAAGAAGAGATTAAACCACGGTATTAAAAAGGTGTCAGGGCCAGAGACCTGCTTGATTTTAGTGGCATTGGGGAAGATGGAAAAAAGCCGTATGCGCCAGCCATAATGGGTGATCGCCACCCATGTCTCTGCGTCTTTATCCGCCATAGCTTCGGCTTTGGCCGAGAGGTCACTACTGTCAAATTTTAGATAAAACGGAAAG
Organism: uncultured Hellea sp.; assembly: GCA_964548315.1. GTDB lineage: Bacteria > Pseudomonadota > Alphaproteobacteria > Caulobacterales > Maricaulaceae > Hellea. The sequence continues at coordinate 627 of CAZJRU010000026.1, read as the reverse complement.
GACCACCCCGTATCTTCATTGCGGTAAACCATGGTTTTGTCATTGGCTTTAATGGTCGAGATAAACCTGACATCGCGCGAGGTTCTATTTTCCGTCCCCGCATCTTGCCGGTCCCAAAAAGGCGAACCTTTGCCGATATCCATACGTTTGACGTCGGTACCCACCACTCTGACGATATCTCTTTGGGGTAGATAATAATGCACCAAGACGGCGGTGATCAGGAGCAGTAAAACAATAAAGCCGCGTTTCATCCATGTCATGTCTCTCTCCTAACTATGCTGCGCTAAATATATGAGCGTGCCGATAACGATAATCGGAATTATAAAGACAAATAAAAATAATTTAGGCCGCATAGAGCGGTCATATTTAACCATGCCTTGGGTGATAAATTCATCCTTATTAGCTTTGTTTTTTGCCTCAAGGCTCTTGGCTTTATATTGCGTATTAAGGCGTTTGCGCTGACGCAGTCGTCCCGACGTTGATAGCAACACATAAATCGCGCTGAGAATAAAAACGATAAATATAATATTGCGTATCCAGATAATCACCGCTTACGTCCCTTTCCTTTACCGCGTCTTTTGTAATCCTCTTTGTCCCAGTCGAGTTCCTCTCTTAGGTTTCGCCAGT